>NZ_JBEAFQ010000044.1:0-100107 GCF_040062275.1 Klebsiella sp. GW_Kp182
GCCCGGTCAGCGCAGCGCCACCGGGGAAGCAGGCCGCAGAGTATTTCAGGCCGGGCATATTACGCAGACGGGGGGGAAGCCGCTGTCCCGGCCTGCATCTCCTCCATCACGGCGGTCAGCTTCTGGATCGCCATCTGCGCCGGGCGGGAGAGCTGGCGCGATGGCGCGGTGCACAGGGCCAGGGTGAGCGGTCGCAGCAGCTTGTTGCGCAGCGGGACAAACGCCAGCTGCCCGAGCTTCACCTCTTCCAGCACGTCCAGACGGCTGAGAATAGTCACGCCGCCGCCTTTAAGCACCAGCGATTTAATCAGCCGGATATCGTTGCAGCTGATACTGTTCGCCGGGAAAAAATCATAATGGCGATAAAGCATCGCGACCCGATCGTGGACGATCAGCGGCGCGCCGGGAACAATATGCCGCTCCTCGCTGAGCTCGCCTAGCGACAGCATCGCAGCCTGCGCCTGGGGGTGATCCGGACGCATCACCGCGCCCATCTCCAGCTCAGCAAAGGCCAGTACGCTCAGTCCGGCCTGGCCTTCAGGATCCAGAATCAGGCCGAAATCAAGATCCGCCTGCCGCACCTTCTGGCTGACGGTATGGCTATCCGCGACCTGCAAATTCAGCTCGAGCCACTGCCAGCTGCCGATAATCTCCGCCAGCGCGGCGGCAAAGCTCCCTTCCGCTAGCGCCTGCACCATGCCAAGGCTAACGGTGCCGCGCTTTAGCCCCTGCAGCTCATCAAACTTTTGCCGCGTCAGATGAAACTCCTTTTGCCAGCGCAGCAGATTGTCGTACAGCAGCTCTCCGGCGGTGGTCATGCGCAGCCCTTCCGGCAGGCGTTCGAACAGCGGCGTGCCGAAGGCCTCTTCCGCCTGCAAGATTTGCCGGTTGATGGCCGAGGCGGAAATATGCAGCTTTTCTGCCGCCCGCCGCAGGCTACCGCTGCGGGCGACCTCGGCAAAATAGAGGGCGAAACGTGAAAATGGGCTCATCGGTGACCTGTTCTCTTTTTTGCAACGGCTGGATGAATTCTTGCTGATGGATGTCAACACCCTAATATGACAACAATAAAGTCACAACAATTAAACAAATGTTTTTGTGAGCAGGAAGAGAAGCCATGAACAGACCACAACCCACCCCACCCGCCCATTGCACCTTTGAGCCGGAGGACTGGCTGCGCCTGGCGAAATGCTGGCACCCGGTCGCCCGCGCCTGCGATATCGGCCCCGCGCCGGTAAAAGCCACCCTGCTTGATGAGCAGCTGGTGATCTATCGTATTAAGGGCCAGGTGGTGGTCGCTCGCGACGTCTGTCCCCACCGCGGCGTGCCGCTGACGCTCGGCTTTCACGATGAAGAAGGCATCGTCTGCCCGTACCACGGCCTGCGCTTCGGCGAAGATGGCCGCTGTAACCGTATCCCGTCCAGCCCCGACCAGCCGGTACCGGCGAAGCTCAACCTCACCAGCTTTGCGGTTGAGGAGCGCTATGGCCTGATCTGGACCTGCCTGGCCTTCGACCCGGAGAACCCGATGCCGCTGCCGGTGATGCCGCACTGGCACGACGACGGCTTTCAGCAAATCAACTGCCCGGCCTTTGAGGTCAACGGCTTTGCGGGACGCCAGGTCGAGGGCTTTCTGGATGTCGCCCATTTCGCCTGGATCCATACCGATACTTTCGCCGACCCGGATAACCAGGTGGTGCCGAACTATAACCCGCAGGAGACGTCGTTTGGTTTTATCGCCGATTACTGGAGTTCGGTCGGCAACTATCCCGCCAGCTCCGAGTTTCGCGCGCCGGAGGGCTTCCAGTGGCTGCGCCATTTCGAGATGCATCTGCCGTTTACCGCCACCCTGACGATTCATTTTCCCGGTGAGGCCAGGCTGGTGATTATGAACGCCGCCTCGCCGGTCTCCTCGCGGATAACCCGGATGTTCGCGCCCATCGCGCGTAATTTCGATCTGCACGTACCGGTAGAGGATGTTCACGCCTTTAACCTGCGCGTCTTTGAGGAAGATCGCCTGATGGTGGAGACCCAGCGCCCGGAGAGACTGCCGCTGGATTTAACGCTCGAAGCGCATATCCCCGCCGATCGCAGCTCCATCGCCTATCGCCGCGGACTGAAAAAAATGGGCTTCGGCGACTTTTTCCTCGTTTAAGTGGAGAGCCATCATGAGCGATGTAGTAGAGGTTATCGTTGACGGCCTCTGGCGCCAGGGCAGCCAGAACCTCGCCGTCAGGCTGGTGGCGCGGGACGGGCGACCGCTCCCCGCCTGGCAGCCCGGCGCGCATATTGACCTTCATCTGCCGTGCGGCATTATCCGCCAGTATTCGCTGACCGGCCCGGAGGACGCAGACGACGGCTACCTGATCTGCGTGGCGCTGGAGAAAGCGTCACGCGGCGGTTCGCGCTATATCCATCAGCAGCTGCGCCCCGGCCAGACGCTGTTGATTTCTCCCCCGCGCAATCTGTTTCCCTTACGGGCGGCGGAGCGGGTGACGCTGCTGGCCGCCGGTATCGGCATTACGCCGCTGTACGCAATGGCGCTAAGGCTGGAGGCGGAGGGCGTGCCGTTTACGCTGCACTATTACCTGAAAAATCGCGCTCAGGGGGCGTTTGTCCGCGAACTGCAGCGGCGATTCCGCGCCGAAAGCGTGGTGATTCACAGCTCTTGCGAAGGAGACAGCGCCCGGCAGCATTTAGCCGCCGCGCTGAACAAGACGCATACCGGATATCCGATTTATCTCTGCGGGCCAGAGGGATTTATGGCCGCCGCGCGCCGGGTCGCCATGGAACAGGGCTGGGCGGAAACGCTGATCCATAGCGAAGCCTTTCAGCCTGTCGCGTTGCCCGCCGGCGCTGAGGAGGGAGAAACGTTTAGCGTGACGCTTGCGTCCTCGGGAGAGCGGTGGCCGGTGCCCCCGCATAAGACCATCGCCCAGGTGCTCCAGGAGAACGGCGTCGCCGTTCCCCTCTCCTGCGAGATGGGGATTTGCGGCGCCTGCCTGACGCCGGTTATCGAGGGGGTTGTCGACCACCGCGACACCGTGCAGTCGGAGGCGGAGAAATCCGCCGGCGCGCAGCAGATCGCCCTGTGCTGCTCCCGCAGCCGGTCGGCGAATCTGTGCATTGATTTATAGCCCGTCGGCGCTAGCGGGCAAAGACCCGCGCCTTGCCCACCACCTCAATGCGTACCGCCGCCCCCGGCCGCCATAACTGCCGGCTGACGGTTTTGACGATCAGCGGCTCGCCCTGGCCGGGCATCGCCAGGGTTAACGTTGACAGGTGGCCGCTAAAGTCCACATCGCGTACGGTGAGCGACTGTCCATCCGCCGGTGAGGGGGAGATAACCAGCTGCTCGGGGCGCAGCATGACCCTTCCCTGGCCGACGGCATGCGGATCATCGGTTGAAATTTCGCCAATCGCACAGCGCGCCCGCCCGCCGCGAAGCTCGGCGGGCAGCACCAGCGCATCGCCGAGAAATAGCGCCGTCTCTTCATCGACGGGACGGCTGTAGACCTCATACGGCGTGCCGACCTGGGCAAAACGTCCCTGACGCATCACCGCGACCTGGCTGGCAAAGGAGAGCGCTTCATTCTGATCGTGAGTCACCAGAATCGACGCGACCCCGGCCTGCGCCAGTAAATCGGCGGTGGCTTTGCGCGTGGCCGCGCGCAGCCCGGTATCGAGGGCGGAAAAAGGCTCATCCAGCAGCATCAGCGCGGGCCGCTGCGCCAGCGCGCGCGCCAGGGCTACGCGCTGCTGCTGACCGCCGGAGATTTCGTGCGGCCAGTGGTTCGCCAGTTGACGGTCCAGCGACACCCTCTCCATCAGCGCCGCCACCTGCTGATATTTCTCCTGCCGGCTGCCGTCGAGGCCCCAGGCGATATTGTCCGCGACGTTCAGATGGGGGAACAGTGCGCCTTCCTGCGGCACGTAGCCCACCCCGCGCAGGTGGGCGGGAATAAATGTCCCCTGCGCAAACAGCGTGCGCCCCTGCATAACAATGCGTCCGCTATCCGGCGTTTCGAAACCCGCGAGGATCCGCAGCAGCGTGGTTTTACCGGAGCCGGAGGGGCCAACGATCGCCGTCCGGCTGCCTGCGGCCACCGTCAGATTCAGGTTTTCGAGCACCCGCGTACCGGCAAAAGATTTTGAGATTGAGGAGAGTTCAAGCATTTACAGGCCTGCGATTTTTTTCGACTGGATATAGAGAATGCCGGTCAGCGGCAGCGAAAGCAGAATCATCAGCATCGCGTAAGGCGCGGCGGCGACGTAATCAATTTCGCTGGTTAGCGCCCAGAAGCCGGTCGACAGCGTGCGGGTGCCGAGCGGAGAGAGCAGCAGCGTGGCGGTCAACTCATTGGTGATGCCGAGAAACACCAGCGCCGCCGCCGCCGCCGCGCCCGGCGCCGCCAGCCGCATGGTCACGCTCCACAGCGCCCGTCCGGGGCTGCGGCCCAAACTGCGGGCGACGTTTTCCAGCTCCACGGGGGCCTGCGCGATGCCGGCGCGCAGGTTGACCAGCGCCCGGGGCATAAACATCAGCAGCCAGGCGAGCAGCAGCGTGACCTCGGTCTGATAGATGGGGCGCGCGTAGTGAATGGTGACCGTCACCAGCGCCAGCGCCGTCACGATGCCGGGCAGAGAGCTGGTCATGTAGTTACACCCCTCCAGCAGTCGAATAAGACGCTGCGGATAGCGAACGCCCAGCCAGGCAATGGGAATAGCGCAGGCGGTGGTGAGGAGAGCCCCCACCGCGCCGAGCAGCAGCGTTTGTCGCAGGGAGAGCCAGAGGTCGGCGTTTAACCAGTTCTCCACGCCGCCCAGCCATAGCCAGCGGCAGAGCACCATCAGCGGAACGCCCAGCGCCAGCATCACCAGCGTCAGCAGCGCGAGCTGGAGAGGGATCGTCGCCAGCCGGCCCAGCGGCTGCCGCTGCTGTTCGCGCGCGGCGCCCGAACCGATGCGGGCATAGCGCGCTTTCCCCCGCGACGCCCCTTCCAGCAGCAAAATAGCCAGACAGCAGAGCGCCAGCACTCCGGCCAGCATGTTCGCCGCCGGGCCGCTGAAGGTTGACTGGAACTGGTCATAGATGGCGGTGGTAAAGGTATCAAAACGCACCATCGCGAACAGGCCAAACTCCGCCAGCAGATGCAGCGCCACCAGCAGCGCGCCGCCGCATATCGCCAGCCTGAGCTGGGGCAAAACCACGCGGAAAAAGATCCGCCACGGCGGCGTACCTAATGAGGCGGCAACATCTTCCAGCGTCGGGTCCAGCCGCCGCAGAACGGCGGCAACCGGCATATAGATAAACGGGTAGTAGGCCAGCAGCGAAAGAAACACCCCGGCAGAGAGGCCGTGCATTGCCGGCACCGCGCTGACCCAGGCGTAGCTTTGCACAAAGGCCGGGATCGCCAGCGGCGCTACCGCCAGCACCGACCAGAGCCGCCGCCCCGCCAGCAGCGTGCGCTCCGTCAGCCAGGCCAGGCCAACGCCCAGCGCAATGCACAGGGGTACCGTCAGCGCGATAAGCCACAGGGTATTGCTCAACAGCTCAGCGACGCGCGGGCGAAAGACCAGCGCCTGGATTGTCTCCCAGCCGGTATCGACCCCTACGGCAATAACAAAACCTGGCGGCAAAAGCGCCAGCAGAGAAAACAGAACGGCTAACGCGATCATCGGAAAAGCAGGACGCCTGCGCTCGGGCAGGCGTTGGGCTTTTTTTCCGAGCGCGAAACTCAGAGAAGACATAGCGTGTTCACTTTAACGGACGATTACAGCAGGCCAGCCTGGGTCATCAAATCAACCACTTTTTTGCTGTTCAGCGAAGACGGCTCAACCTTCGGCGCCTCTAACGCTTTCAGCGGCGTCAGCTTCGGGTTGGACGCGGCGTTGACGCCAACGGCGTATTCAAAGGCGTTATTGGTGCGCAGCTCATCCTGTCCCTGCTTGCCGGTGATCCACTTGATAAAGGCCTGAGCCTGTTCCTGATGTTTGCTGGAGGCCAGCACGCCGCCGCCGGAAATGCTGACAAAGGCGCCCGGATCCTGGTTTTTAAAGTAGTGGAGACGGGTATTTTTGCTGTTCTCGCCGGTTTTCGCCTGATCGACAAAGCGGTAGTAATGATAGATAACGCCGCCATCAATCTGACCGGCATTCACCGCTTTCATCACCGTGCTGTTGCCCTTGTAGGCCACAAAATTGGTTTTCATCGCTTTAAGCCATGCCAGGGTTTCCTGCTCGCCTTTCAGCGCCAGCATGGCGCTGACGATGGCCTGAAAATCCGCGCCGGATGGCGAAGCGGCCCAGCGCCCTTTCCACTGCGGCTGCGCCAGATCCATCAGGGATGTCGGCAGCTGCGCTTCGCTGATTTTCGCCGGGTTATAGACGAATACGGTGCTGCGGGCGGCAATGCCTATCCAGCGGCCGTGCTCAGGGCGGTACTGCGGGGCGACCTGCTGAAGGGTCTCGGCCGCCAGCGGCGCAAACAGCTTCGCGTTATCCACCAGCACCATCGCCGGGGAGTTTTCGGTCAGAAAGACATCCGCCGGGGATGCCGTCCCCTCCTGCACCAGCTGATTACCCAGCTCGCTGTCGCCGCCGTTACGCAGCGTCACTTTAATTCCCGTCTCTTTGGTAAAGCCGTCAACCCAGGACTTCACCAGATTTTCATGCTGCGCGTTGTAGACCACAATCCCGTCGCTGCTGGCCGCCGCCAGCGCCTGCGGGGCAATAAACGCGGAAGAAGCCATCAATGCAGCGGAGCAATAAGACACCAGACGAAAACGCATAAACTAATCCTTAATAGAGGTGGGCGAAGAGTCACTGGCCGCCGGCCGGCAAGGATTAAATCACAGAGGAATGTGAATGATAATGCAAACAATTACCATCTAATGAAAAAAGTGAAATGTACTGAGCGCGGGCGGATAAGGGCGAGAAAAATGCTATAAAAAAATAACCGTCGCGGTGAAGATTAAAATAACCTTAAGATGAATTCATTTTTTATTACGGTTCTTTCAAAGCCCCACAGCGGGCGGGTTTTCGCCACTGTATTAGCGAAAACTCCACTGTATGCTCACCACAAAGACGGCGGGAAGAATAATTCCGCTTTCAACGCCGAAATAATTGGTAAAGTTGTACTGAAAACCATGATAAATATAGGGAGAAAAGCCGATGCCGGTGGCGTCTTTAAAATCCTTATAAGAACCATGATCGCCGCAGTGCTCGAAGGCCGAGAAAAAAAACTCGCCAACGTAGCCATAAATTCCCTTAAACACCCAGCCGTTGCCCAACGAGACCCAGTCGCGGCGAACCCCCAGCGCAATGCAGCGATCGTCAAAGCTGTTTTTCATCGTTCCGGCCAGCAGGCTGTACGGCGAATCTTCGGAGAACCTGCGCTCAACGGAGGCAAACTGGTTGTCAAAACCTTCGGTGTACTGGCCGTGGTTGTTCGACAGATGGTAAATCCAGGAGCCGGTATTAACCGAATACAGGTTGATTTCATCCGCCTGTAGGGCCGTCGATGACATCATCAGGGCGGCGACGGCCACCGCAGGCTTCATCATTTTTCTGCGCATCAACATCATCCCCTGGTTCAGGCGTCGGCCCGGCTGGATAATAAGAGTATATACCCGTCGTCTTTCAAGTTGCTTTTTTGTTGGCTACGTTCGTTCACCCCAGTCACTTACTTGAGTAAATTCCTGGGGATTAATGAGAGGCTCCAGCTCTCACCGGCGGCCAGCCTTCGGCTGGTCAAATTCGTTCCGACGAATTTGTCTCTCTCTTGCCGCCTCAAAGCAACTCGAAATCCATTGGGTACAGAAACCGCCGGTTGGCTCTGCCGGAGAAATGCGCGATTTTCGGTAAATAGATTTTTTAATGAAATTCTGGTGGGTTAATTTTATTAATACAGCGTATTTTATCCGGTCATCATTGCCTGATGAACAAGAATAAAGGAGGGATCTTAATTAATTTTCAGGGCGAGAGTTGAGCGTGAATAATAAAATACCTGGCGTCTTACCAGGCATTTCTTCAGGTCTATTTAGCGCTGGCAAATTTTTATTAGCAGCTCCGCCATCCAGCGATGGCTTCTCTCCTGGCCCGCCGTTTCATGCCACGAAAGATAGCAGGTACGGCTGTCCATTTCTAAAGGCAGCGGCAGCAGCTGTAGCGCAAACTGCTCTTCAAACTCTTTCGCCAGCCATTCCGGCGCGATAGCCACCATATTGGTTTGCGACACCACGCTCAACACGCTGACCATCGCGTTACCGTGAAAAGCGACGCAGGCCTGCTGCTCTTCAGAGCTATACCAGGGATAGCTGAAGGAGGCGTAGCGATCCAGCGCGACGGTGGCGTGCTGCTCGCGATAAATATCCTCCTCGCTCAGCGGCGATGCGATACGCGGATGGTTGCGCCTGGCCACCAGCACCATTCGGTCATGGAACAGCGGGATGCTGGTAAATTCCGGATGATTGAATTTGTTGTAATCGAGTACAAATTCCACCTCCTGATAGCGCAGCTGATTTGTCACCTGCTGACTTAGCGAAGATTTAAAGGAAAGAGTGACCCTGGGAGCAATCTCGCTGATTTTGTTAAAAATAAGCGGAGTCAGGTAGTTATCCAGCGGGCTACAGACGCAAAGGTTGTAATTACGTTCGCAGTCCAGCGGGTCGAAAAGCGTATCCGGCAGCTCATTTTGCACCAGCGACAGCGCGCGACGAACTGAGCTAAACAGTTGAAAGGCGCGCTCCGTCGGTTTTATCCCGCGGCCGTTGCGGACGAACAGTTCATCCTTAAACAGCACCTTCAGGCGAGAGACCGCGCTGCTGACCGCCGGCTGAGACATGCCCAGCGTGTGCGCCGCTTTGGTTAAGCTTTGCTCCTGCATAACGGTATCAAAAATGGTTAACAGGTTAAGATCGACTTTCCGCAAGACGGGCTGCCGGACTTTCGGTTCAGAGGTTGCTTTAGATGTTGTATTTTCACTCATGTAGGGAACTCCACCAGCACATTAATCAGCGATTCTGCTTCGTAACACTGAGACCTTTCGCCAAAGGAAAAAAATGGGCAGATAAATCACCATCGGCCCCAGCAGCCATGTGTTATCGGTTTCCAGCAGCACGCTCAAATGTATGAAACTTATTATCAAAATGGTAAACAGTAAAAGAATATGAAACGTATTATGTTTTCTGGAGAAAACGGCATAGCGGTAAAGCATTCTTTTTTCCTTCGTTCACTCCTTGAACAAGGGAGAATACCATATAAAAAGTGATGAAATTTCTGAAAAATACGCGACTAAATCCTAATAAGTAGATTCACATTAAAATTATTCAGATTTGCTTAGGTAAATCTTAAACACTCCAAATTCAGATATTCCTTTGCCGGGGCAGTCGCGATAAAACCAGGCAATCACATTCCGTCGCGAGTAATAGCGAGAGAAGAGAAATTATTTCACAGGCAATAATAACGGCTATGTAGCAATAGCAGGAAAGAGATCTAAAAGGAGTGATAAAAGATGTTCAGAGGCGTGTTCAACAGAAGCGGGAGGCTTTATTACCGATACCACGCAGATTCGCTAAGCAAGTGTTGGGCCGCCATCGAGGCCTCGAACCCCGTTCCCTACAACGTACGTCGTTCGCTCTTCCAGATGAGCTAATGGCGGTCAGGCGCTAAGCAGTCACGTCCGGCAGCGGCGTGCCGGTACCGCTTAGCGACGCGAATAGTAGCCGGATGCATCAACGCTGTAAATAATATAAATGTACGAAATACCTGAACGCCCGCCTTTCCGCCGCATACGCCGGCAACGTTATCCATCCAGACAAAACCTTACACGCCAGCCTCTTGTACATTGATAAGGATTGTTTATGATCCTCGGGTTCTGTCTTGTCCTGGTACCCTATGCACAATCGTCGGCTTCCTGGTAAATGGTTTTTGATACTGACCTGCCTGGTCATGGCATTCTGCCTTGTTCAGCGGGCGGCCTATCTGCACCATTTTTTGGCCGATGTCGGCGCCCGCACGCAGGCGATATCCTTCAGCGCGCAGGCCCAGCAGCCGTCTTCTGAGGAGGCTGAGCCAGGCCCCTCGCCCTGTCAGCTGAGCGCTAAATCCCTGCTCTGCGCGCAGCCGCTATTCTTTGATGGCGCCTTACCTGCCGTCATACTCTTCCTCGCCCTGCTTCAGCTGCTCACCGCAGGGCGTCCGGTGGTTTTCCGGGACGATCCCGTCCGGCCGCCCACGCTGCGAATACACCTTAAAAACTGCGTTTTCCGTGAATGAAAAAATCGTTCTTAAACGATTAATTTTTTAATTCACGGAGAAAAAAATGCTGAATATCTTCAGGGGCTTCGTCTTCCTGTTGCTGGCCTGCGCGGGCGTTGCCCACGGGGCGGACACCGGATGGCTGACATCCCCGCAAAACGACCATGCCCGGATCCGCTTCCAGGCGGAAAAAGGAAACGATCGGATCGACGGACTGCTCTCTATTGAGCTGGCCTCCGGCTGGAAAACCTACTGGCGCTCGCCGGGCGAAGGCGGCGTCGCCCCGCAAATCATCTGGAACAACGGGGAACAGGCGCGGTGGTACTGGCCTGCCCCGTCAAGATTCAAGATTTCCGGCCTGACGACCCAGGGCTACCATGACCGGGTCGCGATCCCGATGACGATCGCCGCCGCCCCCGGCGACGTGCTGGAAGGCACGCTTACGCTATCGACCTGCAGCAACGTCTGTCTGCTGACCGACTACCGGCTGCGTCTCGATTTCAATCAGCCCGCGGACGGCGATTTCCGGGGCGCCTTTGCCCGGGCCATGCGCACTGTCCCGGCAGATACCGGCGTGACCAACGATCTTGCCGCGCATCGGGTCGGGAGCCAGCTGGTCATCACCGCCACCGCGACCGGCGAATGGAAAAACCCCGGGATCTATTTTGACCCTATGGACGGGGGAATTGTGGCCGGCGATCCGGACATTCGCGCCGAGGGCAGCCACCTCAAGGTGACGGTACCGGTCACCGACGAATGGGGAGAAATACCCGCCACGCTGGCAGGAAAAGCGCTGTCGTTGGTGCTGACAAATGGTGAAAAAGCGCAGCAGATAAAACTTACGACTGGCGCGGATCTCGCCCCGGCGGCGACGGTTAGTCTCGGGAAAATAGTGCTTTTCGCGCTGCTCGGCGGCTTAATCCTTAACCTGATGCCGTGCGTATTGCCGGTGATGGGCATGAAGCTCAGCGCGGTGCTGCAGGCCGGTTCAGACCGGGGCATGGTCAGGCTGCGTTTTCTGGCCACCAGCGCGGGTATTCTGACCTCGTTTGCTCTGCTGGCGCTGATGGTGACGATACTGAAGCTCACCGGCGCATCGCTGGGCTGGGGGATCCAGTTTCAGAATCCCTGGTTTATCGGCTTAATGGTTGCCGTCACCTTTCTCTTTTCGCTGAACCTTTTCGGGGTAGTCGAGATGCTGCTTCCCTCGGCAGCCGTGAGCCGGCTGGCGACCGCCGGCGGCGCCGGGATGGCGGGCAGCTTCTGCGAGGGCGTTTTTGCCACCCTGCTGGCAACGCCCTGCTCGGCCCCCTTCCTGGGCACGGCCGTCGCTTTCGCGCTTGCCGCTCCGCTTCAGGAGCTGTGGCTGATTTTTCTGGTGCTCGGGCTAGGGATGGCTGCGCCGTGGCTGTTCGTCGCCCTGTTCCCGCAAACCGCCGCCCTGCTCCCCCGCCCCGGCCGCTGGATGAACACCCTGAAAATGGCGCTTGGCGTCATGATGCTGGCCTCCAGCCTCTGGCTGACGACGCTGCTCGGCCTGCACCTGGGAGAAACGGCGGGCGGCATGCTGACGCTGACCCTCACCGTGGCGGCCCCGATTGCCTTGTTAGTCGCTCGTCCGCGAGCGACGCCAGCCTTCTGGCTGGTGATTATCGCGCTGGCGGCGTTTGCCGGCTTTCAGGTTCGCGGCCTGCTCGCCGAGGGTGCTATCGTCTCGTCGCCGGAGGCTAACGCTCAGCAAATTCGCTGGCAGCCTCTCAGCGAGGCGGCCATCCAGAGCGCGCTGGCGGATGGCAAACGGGTGTTTATCGATATCTCAGCCGACTGGTGCGTCACGTGCAAAGTCAATGAACACCGGGTGTTAAATCAGCCCGCCATCATCAGCGCGTTGGCTGAGCCGGATGTCGTCGCGCTGCGCGGCGACTGGAGCAAGCCCTCTGAGCCGATCGCCCGTTTCCTGCAAAGCCGAAATCGTTACGCCATTCCCTTCAATCAGGTCTACGGTCCAGGCGTGCCGCAAGGAGAGACGCTCCCGCCGCTGCTCGATCAACAAAGCGTCCTGAACGCGCTCACTCATGCCAGAGGTTAATTAACGATGAAAAATACGCTGCTCACTTTTCTTCTTCTCTCGGCGTCGTTGACGGCGTCAGCCTCGTCGCCGCTCACGCCGGCGCAGGAGGCTCGCGTGCAGGCACTGGTCCAGGAGACGCTGCTCAGCCATCCTGAAATTTTGATCGCCGCGGCCGATAAGCTCGATCGGCAGAATGCCCGGGCGGAACAGGAATCGCTCAAGCAGGTGCTGTCGCAGTACGGCGATTTTCTCTTTCACGACCCCCACTCACCGCGAATCGGCGCGCAAAAGCCGAAGCTGACGCTGGTGGTCTTTACGGATCATAACTGTCCGTATTGTAAAAAGTTTGACCCCTATCTGGAGAAGATTGTGGAAAAATACCCGGATGTTGCGGTGATTTTTAAGTTTCTGCCCTGGCGCTCCGAAAGCTCAATGACCGCGGCCAGGGATGCGCTCACCCTGTGGCGCACGCATCCTGAACAGTTCGCCAAATTTAATGCGATCCTGATGGCAAAAAAGGGGTATCACGACGGCGCCAGCCTTGAGCAGGCGAAAAAAAAGGCGGGCGTCATCGTGGCTAAGCCGGATGCGCAAAGCCTGGAGACGATTCAGAAAAGCTTCTCTGTCGCCGAAAAGCTCGGCATTCAGGGAACGCCGGCCACGCTAATTGGCGATGAGATGCTGTCGGGCTGGATCCCCTGGGAGCAATTTGATGCCACAATCGGCGATGCGCTGAAAAAACAGTAACCCACGTCAGGGGGAGCGCTCCCCCTGCATTGAGAGGCGATATGATGAAATATATTTTCCTGCTGGCGGCCTGGATGATACCGGGCCTGGCGCTTGCGGAGGGGGCGATTCCCCAGATAGTTAAAGACTTTGGTGAACAGCAAGGGATCAAAATTATCAAGGAGATAGACTCCCCCGGCGGCGTAAAAGGCTGGGTCGGTCAGTATCAGGATATGGGGGTGACCCTGTTTTTAACCCCGGACGGAAAGCACGTCATTTCCGGGTATCTTTATGATGATAAAGGGCAAAACCTCAGCGAGGGGTATTTTAAAGAAGCGATCTATACCCCATTAGGCCGCGAAATGTGGAAGAAGCTGAACGATGCCGGGCCGCTCAAGGAGGGCGCGGATTCGGCGGCCCGAAAAGTCATCGTCTTCGCCGATCCGTTCTGCCCTTACTGCAAGACGTTCTGGTCGGCGGCGCAGCCGTGGGTAAAAGCCGGTAAGGTCCAGTTGAATACCCTGCTGGTTGCCTTTCTCAACCCGAAAAGCGGCCGATACGCCACGGCAATCCTGAATGCCAAAGATCCGGTAGCCGCCTGGCAAGAGTATGAACTCTCCGGCGGCAAAAAAGTGCCGCGCTTTGACGGCGTGACGCCGCGCGAAACCTTTAATCTTCTTCAGCATAACCAAAAGCTGATGGATGATTTGGGCGCCAGCGCGACGCCGGCCATCTATTACATGAATGAACAGAATGAACTCCAGCAGGTGGTCGGCATGCCCGACAAGAAACAGCTGCTGGAGATGTTCGGACCTGAGCCCTGATGAAGAGCGGGCGTCCCGCGGGGCGCCTTGCCAACCCCGGCCAGAGCTCGTATTTTATGACCTGCTCTGCCCGTCCGGGCCTTCAACGCTTGAGTGATTGAGGAATAATGGAACGTTTATTTGTCTACGGCACGCTGCGTCCGGGCCACTCCAATGCCCATATTATGGACAACATTGGCGGCGAGTGGCTGCCCGGCTATGTGCAGGGTCTGTTTTATGAACGCGGCTGGGGAGCGGCGGCGGATTTTCCGGGGATCGTGCTCGACAACAACGGGCCTCGGGTCGACGGCTACCTGTTCCTGTCCGCGAATCTTAGCGCCCACTGGCCAATGCTGGATGCGTTTGAAGAGGGCTACGACCGCGTTGCCGTTGACGTTACCATGGAAGACGGCCAGCGCGTGACCGCCTGGATCTATCAGCTACAGCCAAAGGTCGCAGCGTAAAACCCTTTCGCCCCGCGCCTGCGGGGCGTCGCTCAGCGCGGGTTTATGCGTCGCGCCAGCCCATTGCCGGCGCAACGTGCTTCAGTATGGACTCAATCACGTGGGCGTTATACTCCACGCCCAGCTGGTTCGGCACCGTCAGTAACAGCGTATCCGCTTCGGCAATCGCCTCGTCCTGCTTCAACTGTTCGACCAGCTTATCCGGCTCGGCGGCGTAGCTACGGCCAAAAATGGCGCGGGTCTTCTCGTCGAGAAAACCTATCGAATCGCTCTCGTCACGGCCTGAACCGAAATACATCCGGTCGCGATCGTTCATCAGAGCGAAAATGCTGCGGCTGACCGAAACCCGCGGCGTGCGCGTATGGCCCGCTTCTGCCCAGGCCTCGCGATAGGCGCGGATCTGCTTCGCCTGCTGGATATGGAACGGCTCACCGGTTTCATCGTCTTTCAGCGTCGAACTTTGCAGGTTCATCCCCAGCGTTGCCGCCCATCTTGCCGTCGCATTCGAACCGGCGCCCCACCAGATTCTCTCGCGCAGCCCTTCAGAATATGGCTCAAGCCGCAGCAGTCCCGGCGGATTGGGGAACATGGGCTGCGGGTTAGGTTTCGCAAACCCCTCTCCGCGCAGCGCGTCCAGCAGCACTTCGGTGTGGCGGCGCGCCATGTCGGACTCGTTTTCGCCCTCGCCGGGAACATAACCAAAATAGCGCCAGCCATCGATCACCTGCTCCGGCGAGCCGCGGCTGATACCCAGCTGTAAACGGCCGCCGGAGATTAAATCCGCCGCGCCCGCATCCTCGGCCATATACAGCGGGTTTTCATAGCGCATATCGATAACGCCGGTGCCGATTTCAATACGTTTGGTTTTCGCCCCGACCGCTGCCAGCAGAGGAAACGGCGAGCTAAGCTGGCGGGCGAAATGATGCACCCTGAAATAGGCGCCATCCGCGCCCAGCTCTTCGGCGGCAACGGCGAGATCGATGGATTGCAGCAGCGCATCAGCGGCCGAACGCGTCCCGGACTGCGGCGACGGCGTCCAGTGACCAAATGACAAAAAGCCAATCTTTTTCATGACGTGGTGTCCTGGGTTGCAGGGAGGTCGTTGGCAGGTGGCGCATAATGAAAAACGTGTCTGCCGCGTTATGCCTCTACTTTACGCATAACCAGGTGAGAATAAATATTGTTTGTTTAACCGAATGCTTCAAATAAATTGATTGAGTCTGCCCGGCGGCGCAGACCGCGGCCCGGGCAATAAACACTGGCTCACAGGCCGAATATCGCCTCAATTTCTATTTTGAGATCCGCAGAAAACAGGCGGCTGACTTCTACGAGCGAGCTGGCGGGTAGATGATCGCCGTAGTTCCGGTAAAGCACTTTGCGCAACTCGTCGATCTCATCAAAAGAAGTGATAAAGATCGTGACTTTGATAAGAGAGGAAAAATCGATGCCTTCGGCGCGGGCAACGGTTCGTATCTGCGTAAAAACCTCCTCCGCCTGTGCGCCAATACCGGCCTGCTGCGCACGGGTGCCAAACGCGGTGAGCCCTGAAATATAGAGCGTGTTCCCGTGCTTAACCGAATGAACGTAGGGCGCCTTGACCTCGCCCAGTTCAGGGTAATTTTTTCGTACCATCTGACCCATACACTCCTCCTTTATTTAACAAGAAACTGACTTGCCTCACTCGTTCGGCGGTCTTGTCGTCAGCCGCTAAACAGCGGCTGTTAAGGCTAATGGCGCGCGCTTTTCATGGCATCCTGCTTGCCCGGATTGCACGGCTCTTTTGTGCCTGGAAGATAAAATTTTCCGGACGAGTCAGGCTGCGTTCCGCCGGGGCAACCATCGCGTCCCGACGCGGTCGCGCTGCCATCAGAGCCATTGCCCCCATCCGAGTTATTCCCATTCCCACCGTCGCCGCCATTCCCGCCGTTAGCGGCATAGGCTGAGCATGCGCACAGCATGAAGAAACACACCAAAAAGCGTCTGACCATCACTATCCCCTGTCATCGGATTTAAATACTGACTGAAAGCCGATGAATTGTACGCGCTTCCAGAATCCGTTGAACGCATTTCTGCCGCATCGCCGGATAAGAAAAACCGTACGCAACGCGGCTGTCGTTGCGCTCAGGGACAGGACATGGAATAAGGGAGGAAAATCCTGGGACAGGCCGTCGTGATATCGCCAGCACGGCTTTCGCTATCGCGGGCGTAACGCTATAAATCGTTATTTATCGCACAGTATGACATGGGTGGCGGCAGGGCCTTTGTCATCTCTATGGAGTATGGCATATTCAACTTTCTGGCCTTCAAACAGGGTATTAAAATTATCACCACGCAGCGCCGAGCAATGGACCGAGATATCTTTACCGCCATCGAGAGGTGAAATGAAACCAAATCCCTTCGACTCATTATACCACTTGACCAGACCTTTAATTCTTGAGGACATACTGACTCCAGTTGCGCATCAGGTAATTGACAGAAAACGTGTCGGATTAAACGTATGGACTCAAAAGAAAGGGGGTATCAGCGATAGCGCCTGGTAATGAGAACGGGCCGGTAAAATTTTTAAGTGCATGCGTTTTTTCGGATTAATAATTTCATTAAGGCATGAATACCATTAATAAGCAAATGAAATTTTAGCCGTCCAGATACCCCGATGGGGATTAATAATGAGAAACGGCCTAAATTAATCGCGCTGCGACCGGTGATATGGCTTCACCGCCGTGTGAGCCTGTTCGGAAAAATAAAAAAACATTCTCTGCAGATTCATCCACGTCACCGTAACCAAAAATCGAGTTAACCCAATGAAATACTGAAAGTTATTATCATTACGTCATCAATAAGTCGCTGGTGAATCACTCCCCCCTCTTCCCGTATCACTCTCCGCCCCGGCAATATCAATTGAAATAAGTCTTGCTATCCGCGGTGAAGTATGTGACTAATGATTGGTCGGTTAAGTACACAGACATAATAAAGCGGTTCAGTAAAGCAGTCCTC
Organism: Klebsiella sp. GW_Kp182; assembly: GCF_040062275.1. Lineage (NCBI taxonomy): Bacteria > Pseudomonadati > Pseudomonadota > Gammaproteobacteria > Enterobacterales > Enterobacteriaceae > Klebsiella > Klebsiella sp. GW_Kp182. The sequence continues at coordinate 17,319 of NZ_JBEAFQ010000044.1, forward strand.
ATCTTAAGTGTTATCCGTTGATAATTCTTCCTTTTGAGTCTCCTTATCGTTATTAATTAGATTCTGTGCGAAACCTTTTCGCCGTAAGGCTCAGATATGTTGAGGTATTATCAATGTCTAATAAAATGACTGGTTTAGTAAAATGGTTTAATGAGTCGAAAGGCTTTGGTTTCATCACCCCGGACAACGGTAGCAAAGATGTGTTTGTACATTTTTCCGCTATCCAGGGCGGCGGTTTTAAAACCCTGAACGAAGGCCAGAAAGTCGAATTCACCATTGAAGATGGCCAGAAAGGCCCTTCTGCCGGTAACGTCTTCGCCATCTAAGCTGCGCTTTATTTGCTGGCGGTAGATTTCAGCTTCGCTGCCGATGATGGACTCACGCCAGTTAAAAAACCCTGACATCATGTCGGGGTTTTTTCGTTATATCGCGAGCCGTCAGGTAATAAAAAACAAGGCTGGCCTCAGAGTATTCCGTGCTGAATCAAAAAGCCCCACCACGGAATGCCGACAACCATATGCAGCAGAAACGTTAATAAAGCGATTATGGTCCCGGTTAACCACCAGGATTTAATATCGTTATAACCGGCGGCAAAGATAATCGGCCCGGCGGCACCGCCATAGTGCGTGATACAGCCCCCGTAAGAGTTAGAAAACAGGATGGCGAGCGCCAGCAGCGCAGGCGCCGTTCCGGTAACCAGTCCGACGGTGGCGAAGACGGGAACCATAGCCGCGACGTATGCACCGCCGGAGGCGAATAAATAGCGCACGACGATGCTTAAAAAAACAATAATCACAATGGTCGTGTTACCGGCGCCGAGGAAATCCAGATGCTCGGACATAAAGGCGGCAAGCCATTTAAAAAATCCCTCTTTGCTTAAGGTCGCACTCAGTCCAATAATGCCGCCGTACCAGATTAACGTATTCCAGCCGCCCTTATTTTGCAGCACATCATTCCAGCAAATGACATTCGTGAGCAAAGCGCCAGCCATGGCAATCACCGCAACGGAGGATTCATTCAGCCCCAGATAATGAGAAAATATCCAGCCGGAGAGTGCGGAGATAAAGACCACGATCAGCCCTTTCTCTTTCGAACTGACGGGCCCCAGGTCATTCAGGCCCGCAGTGGCTATTTTTACATTGTCTATTTCTTTTAATTGCGGGCGCACTATTTTGTAGGTGATATAAGGAATGACGGCTAACATCAATAGCCCAAGCGGTACCCCCGCCAGAGCCCACCCTACCCAGCTTATGCGGATATGAAAAATATCGGAAATTAACTGTAACGCTAAGGCATTTCCGGCAAACGCGGTCAAAAACATATAGCTGGTGGTTTTAGTCACCATATAGATATTCACCATCAGATAACGTCCGGCCTGACGCGGACTCTCTTTTGGCGTTGAACCTAACACCAGGGCAATGCTATTGATAATCGGGAATACGACGCCGCCGGCGCGTGCGGTGTTAGAGGGCGTCGCCGGTGACAGCATTAAATCCAACAGCGCCGTGACATACCCCAGCCGCAGGGTTGTCCCACCGAACTTTAAAATAAACCAGTACGCCAGACGTTTCCCTAATCCGGTGGTGACAAAAGCGGCGCTCAAAGTAAACGCGCTAAATACCAGCCATGTCGTTCCCGAGGAAAAACCGCTCAGTACATCCATTGACCTGACGGGGGAGTCATCAAATCGTGCCACCGTTAAGCACGACAAGCCTACCGCCGACAGCATGATAACCGGCTCAGGATAAGGCTTACTCACCAGCCCTATAATGGACGCCAGGTAGATACCGGCCAGTATCCAGGCTTCTTTCGTTAATCCCGCGGGGGGGGGAATGATGATTGCTAATATAATAATAAAAATAAGCACCGCTATTTTTATTAGCTTTGACTTCAACATGCTTCACCTCGGCTACAATCCGTGTCATTAAAAGCAGAAGCCTCTTTCTTCTGAAGCTTCCGCTGAACAAGTGAGCTATTCACCGTTATTGCTTAATGCAGTAAAGAATTAGCCAGCGAATGTTTTAATAATATTTTTTCCATCATTCGTTGACTGATACTCTGGCAGCCGATCGAAGTTCAGGTAACGATAAATATCGTCCCTTGTTGCTTTGATTTTATCCATGTGCCAGAAATATTGTTCAACGGTCGGCATTTTCCCTATCATCGCCGCCACGGCGCTCAGCTCCGCCGATGCTAAAAAAACGTTCGCATCGGTGCCCAGACGATTCGGGAAGTTACGAGTCGATGTTGAAACAACGGAACTGCCCTGACGTACCCGCGCCTGGTTCCCCGTACACAGCGAACAGCCGGCGGGTTCGATTCTGGCGCCCGTTTTTATAAACTGATTAAAGTAGCCTTCACTGGCAAGCTGACGCGCATCCATTTTCGTCGGCGGAGCCAGCCACAGCCGTACGGGTATCTCGCGGGCGTCGGCAATAATTTTACCGGCGGCGCGGAAATGGCCAATATTCGTCATGCAGGAGCCAATAAAGACCTCATCTATCGGCGTACGCGCGACTTCCGACAGCAGCCGGGCGTCATCCGGATCGTTCGGCGCACAGACGATGGGTTCGGTAATTTCCGTGAGATCGATCTCAATCACCGCGGCATATTCGGCGTTCTCATCGGCCACCAGCAGCGACGGATTCGCCAGCCACGCCTCAATTTCCGCAATTCGCCGCGCCAGCGTGTCGGCATTTTCATAACCCTGATTAATCATCCAGCGTAGCAATGTGGCATTGGAGCGCAGGTATTCCGCCACGTTCTCCTCTTCCAGACGCAGCACGCACGCCGCTGCGGAGCGTTCGGCCGAGGCGTCGGCCAGTTCAAAGGCCTGCTCCGCTTTCAGCATCCCGAGCCCTTCGATTTCCAGGATACGGCCGGAGAAAATATTGATCTTATTTTTTTTCTCCACCGTCAGTAATCCCTGCTTGCGGGCATAGAGCGGAATAGCGTGAACCAGATCGCGCAGGGTTATCCCCGGCTGCATCTCTCCCGTAAAACGGACCAGTACGGACTCCGGCATATCCAGCGGCATAATGCCCGTTGCCGCAGCAAAGGCCACCAGCCCGGAGCCCCCGGGAAAAGAGATGCCAAGCGGGAAACGGGTGTGCGAATCCGCCCCGGTCCCCACGGTATCAGGAATCAGCATACGGTTAAGCCAGGAGTGGATAATGCCATCACCCGGCTTCAGCGCCACGCCGTTTCGGCGGCTGATAAACTCGGGCAGCGTTTCATGCAGCTTCACATCAACCGGCTTGGGATAGGCCGAGGTATGGCAGAAAGACTGCATAACCAAATCAGCGGAAAAACTCAGGCAGGCCAGATCGGTAAGCTCATCGCGCGTCATTCCTCCGGTGGTATCCTGCGAACCGACGGTGGTGACTCGCGGCTCGCAGTACTGTCCTGGTCGGATCCCGGCAACGCCGCAGGCTCTCCCCACTATTTTCTGCGCCAGCGTAAAGCCGGCGGCGGAGGGTGCCGGCGCTTTCGGCCGGCGGAAAACGTCGGAGGGCGCAAGGTTCAGTGATTGCCGCGCTCTGGCCGTCAGGCTGCGGCCAATAATCAGCGGAATGCGCCCTCCGGCGCGCACTTCATCCAGCAGAACGTCCGTTTTCAGGGAAAATGAGGTGACAGGACGCTGGCTGTGGGCTTCGCAAATGTCCCCGCGATACGGATAGAGATCAATCAGCATTCCCGTGGATAGCGCGGAAACATCCATTTCAAGGGGCAGCGCGCCGGAATCTTCCAGGGTATTAAAAAAGATGGGCGCAATATTGCCGCCAAAAACAAAGCCGCCGCTTCGTTTATTCGGCACCCATGGAATATCGTTGCCAAGGTGCCATAAAATAGAGTTAGTGGCCGATTTTCGCGAAGAGCCGGTGCCGACGACATCGCCGACGTAGACCAGCGGGTAGCCCTCTTTCTTTAACTGCTCTAGCTGTCGTATCGGCCCACGGCTTCCCGGTTCATCCGGGCTGACGCCGTCGCGCGAATGACACAACATGGACAAGGCATGCAGAGGAATATCCGGACGTGACCATGCCTCGGGCGCAGGGGACAAATCATCAGTATTGGTTTCCCCCGTCACTTTGAATACTTTCAGCGTGATCTTCTCCGGCAGCGCCGGACGACGTAAAAACCATTCGGCGTCGGCCCATGACTGAATCACTTTTTGCGCCCAGGCATTTCCTTGTTTCGCCTTTTCTTCCACATCCTTAAATTTTTCAAAAATAAGCAGCGTGGCGCTTAATTGTTCCGCTGCGCTGCTGGCCCAGCGGGGATCGTCCAGTAAGTGAATGAGCGGTTGAACATTATAACCGCCCTGCATGGTGCCCAGCAGTTCAATAGCCTGCTGAGGCGCAATAATACTCGCCGGGTTTTCTTCTTTGATCTGCTGATAAAGAAAATCGGCTTTAATCTTCGCCGCCGGATCGACGCCCGGCGGCACGCGATGCGCTAACAGCTGTACAAGGGCATGTTTATCATCGCAGGTCTTGCTGGTCAGTAATGTAATTAATTCTTGCGTTTGCTCAGCGGTTAACGGCTTCGGTGGAATATTTTTTTCAGCGCGTTCGTCCACATGCTTATTATAAGCTTCTAACATATGCTCTCCGTTTCAGATGTTATTTATCTGAAGGTTGTTTATGTAATAGCGATATTCGGTTGGTAAAATTAACTTTTAATAAATTGCGGTAAGCCTTCACAAAATTCTGCTAACTGCTCCAGACCATAATTCCACTCCCCGAATCCGGACTCAGCATTAATATGCCCGGCGTCACCCAGATCGATTAACCGCCCTCCCCAGCATTGCGCCCAGTACTGCGCTCGCTTAAAGGTCATTAACGGATCGTTTCGGCTGGCAAACAGGAGGCTGGGCACCCGCAGCCTCTCGGGAAGTACCGCCTCGTCCAGTTCGAAGAGCGATGGCTCCGCAGGGGCAACCATGACGATACCTGCGATGTTCACCTTTTGCGTCTGAATCAGGCGACATGCGGCGAGCGCCCCAAAGCTGTGGCCGACCAGCACGGCCGGCCGCTGACAGGTAGCCAGCTCCCGACGGATAGCGGATACCCAGGCATCGATATCCGGCTCCAGCCAGTTCCGCTGGCTTATCCGCTTCCAAAAAGGAAAACGACGACTCCAACAGCTTTGCCAGTGATGCTCATCGCTATCTCGCAGGCCCGGCACCAGAATAATCGTCAACTTCTCGCTGAGCTGTTCCAGACGTTGGGTAGTCATAAAGCCTTCCTCTCCACGTTCAGTACCGCCCGTCAGGCCGGGTAATGGGAAAGTACCCAGCCAACGGCAAGGAGATCCGCGCTGCCGCCAGGGCTAATATTTCTGTCAATCAACGCCTTATCCATGTGTCTCAGCGCTTTTCTGAGCTTTTCACCCGCCAGGTGTTCTATCTTCAGAACGCGTTGCGCATAGCGCTGCACATACTGCAGGCCGCTCAGCCCGCCCCGGGACACCACATTGGTATCGGGGTTGAAGGCCATCAGGGCCAGCAGCATCCTGAGCAGCGCATCCTGCTCAGATAACCCCTCCCGCCGCGCTTTCTGCCACTGCGGCAGCCCAAACTGCCTGACGGTATAAAAGCCGTTCTCAGCCTCACCTCGCGCGCCGCTAAGCCCGAAGCGCTGAAAAATATGCTCGCCTTTGGTTTTAGCGAGGCCCTTTCTTTTCAGTTCCTGGCTAACCAGGCCCGCGCACATCGTGCGGGTTTCCTCGCACAGATTGCGCTGGCTAAGCATCTGGTTGCGCTTAACAAGACGCCCAGCGGCGGCGCACAGCAGGCCAAGGGAAAAAATGCCGCCTTTGTGGGTGTTTACTCCCCCCGTGGCGTTAAACATCGCCTGTTCGCAGGCCAGTCCTGTGGGCCTTATCGCCAATAGCGTCTGCGGGGCAGGCAAATCCGCCGTCGCCTTTCCCTGCGCAAAAAAGCGCGGAAACCAGGGCGAGACGGCGCGAATACTGGCCATAAACAGCGCGATGTTCATATCACGATGCGCACCATTGTTCTCGCCATCAACCAGCCCGGGCTTTGGCGTTAATCTCACTTCCCGATACATCGCCTCGGCAGCCAGCCAGGCGATGCTTTCCCGTTGCTCAGCCCGTTCAGCGTTGACCGCGAAAATAGTCATAGGCTAAATCCTCAATCACTTGCGCAAGTTCATTCTGAGAATGGCGGCGCATACGGGAACAGACGTGGGCAGCCTCATTGCAAATGAAGCATTTGCGCATCGGCTGTCGGATCGCGCTGCGCTTAATTAATCCGGATGTGGGACAAAAAACATCGATATCCCACAGACGCCCGAGAGGATGATGATCTTCAAGATGCGCCGTCACGTGCTTGATCATCCAGGCTGGCGCCGCTACGGACCAGAACGCTTCGGGCCCGGTGGGCTGAAAACGAACGTCGTGTCTGGAAACGCCCCAGCGATGTTTCCGCAGCAGCTGGCTGAACGCGTCCGTCGCCTCCGCCATAACCTGCCGGGCAAGCGGCGTATCTTTTACCTCTCCGGGCCAGACGAGCGTGGTGGATACCATTGGTTGTTCGAAGCGGCGCAGCCACGCCTGTTGTACACTCGCGCGCGCTTCTCTGGCTTTGAGGACTTCCTCAAGGGTGAGAGGGGCGCAGGAAGCGTTGGTTGTTTCGCCGATCATTCTTTCACCTGCCTTACCACATCAATGACGCTGCCATCGCGATAACGCACGACGCCGACAATGCGCGAGGTAAACTCAATAGGTTTCGGCTCGCCAGAAATTACCAGCGATGTCTGATAAAGCGCTTCGATGTCAACGACCGGCAAACCGGCCGCCGTCAGCCTCTCTTTGACTTCCGGACGGGCAGGATTCACGGCAATGCCGTGGTCGGTGACGAGCACGTCAATGCTCTCTCCCGGCGTTACGCGGGTCGTGACGTGCCTGACGACGGTGGGAATGCGGCTGCGGATCAGGGGCGCGACCACGATAGTTAAATTTGCCGCCGCCGCGACATCGCAATGTCCGCCCGATGCCCCGCGCATCACGCCGTCGGAGCCGGTCAGAACGTTGACGTTAAAATCCGTATCAATTTCCAGGGCGCTTAAGATGACGATATCCACGCGGTCGCAGCAGGCGGCTTTCGCCGCCGGGTTGGCGTAAACGCTGGTCGAGATTTCAACGTGGTGCGGATTTTTCGCCAGCGACTCCCCCGCCGCGCCATCAAAACTTTGTGTATCCAGCAGCTTAGTAATCAGCCCCTTTTCATGCAGATCGACAATACTGCCGGTAATGCCGCCTAAGGCAAAGCTGGCGACGATATTGTGTTTCCTCATGCGGGATTCCAGGAATCGCGTACAGGCGGTGGACGCCGCGCCCGATCCCGTTTGCAGAGAAAAGCCATCGCGAAAATAACCGGAATGCTCAATGACGTCCGCAGCAGACCGCGCGATCATCAGCTCTCGCGGATTGCTGGTCACGCGCGCGGCGCCAACGCTGATTTTCGCCGGGTCGCCTACGCTGTCGATTTTGACAATATAATCAACCTGATCCTGAATAATGCTGGCCGGCATATACGGAAACGGCTCAATGCTTTCCGTCAGCAAAACCACCTTGCGGGCATATTTTGCATCGACCATCGCGTAGCCAAGCGAGCCGCATCGGGATTTGCCGCCGCTGCCGCTGGCATTGCCATATTCGTCGCAGCAGGAGACCGCCAGGAACGCGACATCAATATTAATTTCACCCTTTTCAATCAGATTGACCCTGCCGCCGTGCGAGTGGATCTGTACCGGCTCCTCCATCAGGCCGTGTGAAATCGCATCCGCTAATTCACCGCGCATCCCGGAGGTATAGATTTTGCTAATAACGCCGTGTTTAATATGCTCGATCAGCGGCGCGTTGCAGGTCATCAGGGAACTTGACGCCAGCGTCAGCCCTCGCAGGCCTTTTTCCGCCAGCCTGGCCATAACGTAGTTAATCACTTGATCACCCTCGCGGAAGGCGTGATGAAATGAAACGGTCATCCCATCGCGTAAATCGCAGCGCGATAAAACTTCATCCAGCGTGTCAAAAAGTTTGCGCTGATATTTTTGCCGGGTATCCGCAAGATAGGGCGTATGGGTATTTGCGCCGGTAAATACCTCATACTGATGCTGGGCGCCGGATATATTATGAAGGGCTTCGGTTAATTGATTCATAGTTAAATCCTGTTGCTGGTGACTGAATGGAGATTATTGCCGGATGCCGGAGGCATTTTTACGTTCAATAACCACCCGGGCATGGTTGATGATCGGCGCGTCAATCATTTTGCCGTTCAGTGAAATCACCCCAAGTCCGCTACGCTCCCCTTCTTCGGCCGCGGCAATAACACGCTCCGCGTAATCAACTTCTTCCTGAGTGGGGGCATAGGCATTATGTAAGATCTCTATCTGCCGCGGATTAATAAGCGACTTACCGTTAAAGCCCATACGTTTAATCAAACCCACTTCTTTCAAAAAGCCGGCCTCGTCATTAATATCGGCATAGACCACGTCAAACGCATCAATACCTGCCCCGCGGGCCGCATGTAATACCGCGCAGCGCGCGTAAAACAGCTCGGTACCGTCGCCGCGTTCCGTTTGCATATCCATAACGTAATCAAACGCCGCCAGCGCAATCCCCATCAGGCGTTGAGAGGACCTGGCGATAGCGACGGCATTAATGACCCCCACCGCCGATTCAATCGCCGCCATCAGCTGCGTAGAGCCCACCGGGCGGCCGCAGCTCTCTTCAATACGCACAATTTCACGCTCAAGCTGGTAAATATCTTCCGGCGTATCGGTTTTGGGTAAACGGATAACATCGACGCCAGCGCGCACCGCCGCTTCCAGGTCTTTTAAGCCAAATGGCGTATTCAGCGGATTAATCCTGACAACGGTTTCAATATCTTTATACATAGGATGCTGTAGCGCATGGAACACCAGCAGCCGCGCGCTGTCTTTCTCTTTCAACGAGACCGCATCTTCCAGGTCAAACATGATTGAATCGGGTTTATAAATAAAGGCGGTTGAAAGCATAGCGGCGCTTGAACCCGGTAAAAAAAGCATGCTACGGCGTAATTTTTTCATCATAATTTTTCCCACACAATTTCGCTGCTGGCCGTTCCCCGTAAAATCGCCGCCTGCATTCTGGCGCGGATAACGCAGTCCAGCGCGCCCTTATCCTCAACAATAATTTGCCCCTGCGTAACGTTTAATGCGGAAAGTGTTTCATTAACCACCGCCGTAATCTGCTCACCAAATTGTTTGTACACTTCGCTGTTGATAGTAATATCGAGCCCATCATCGTAGGGGCTGACTTTGACAACCAGGTCGCTGGATTCCAGCGTCCCGGCGATTGCCGCATGTAATATTTTCATATAAATATCCTGAACAATGATTTATTAAGCATCAACCATATCTAAATCGGGCTGCTTAGATTGATTCGCTGATAACCATTTATATAAATAAGGTATCGTAGTTGCAGGCACCATACTTTTAACGGTGTGCATATCTTCGTGACTTAACAACTTCCTGACCGCAGAGGCGGAGATGGGAAGATTATTCATATCGGTCATCCGCTGAATCTCATTCACCTTGATACTGGCGGCAGGTATTGTCATCTCATCCTCCAGCCAGTGATGCATTGCGTCATTATATTGCGCGGTCACCTTACAGAAGGGTTCAGTACCAACAAAGCGCTGATTAATATTTAAAGCCGGTGCAATGTAACGGCGGAACATAAGCAAATCGATTGCGGCATACACCTCGTTAATAATTTGTTTTTCTTTGAGAAAGTAACCGGGGAATGTTCCTCGAGAAATAATATATTTTGAGCCAGGATGGACCGTAATATTAGGCAGATGCCGTGACCCCTCCTGAACCATGGCAAACCGTTGCCGAAAGGAAAACGTGGACAGATCTTCCTCAACGACAAAGACATGAAGCCAGTCGCACGCTTTTGCAGCCTGCTCAATCAGATACTGGTGCCCTAACGTAAAGGGATTTGCATTCATCACAATCCCGCCGATATTTCCGGCCGTCACCAAATGCTGGCCCCGCAGTTGGCGGCAGTAGCGATGGATGCCAACCGGCGAATTCTCCATCAGCGTCGCCCTGTTATCGAGGGTGACCAAAGGATAAAATCCGCATCCCTGGAATGACCGCACATTATCCGGACACGTCAGGAGAAAAAGCTGATGTTCGCCGTTCTGAACAGCCTGCAGCTCCGCTTCATGAATGATTTTCAGGCCTAACGCCGTCCCGCGCCACTCTCTGGCAACCGCAATGCATTTTAACGTATTCCCCGCAAGCCCGGCGCAGGCAACCAGCTGCCGCTGGCAGCGCGCGACAACAAATTGCTCAATGTCGCCGTCGATGCCTAATCCATTGTTCTTCAGAAAGAGAATAATTTCGTCTCTGAAGGTACCGTTGCTAGTTTCCACTTTCTCGAATTCTAGCGTTTGGTCGGTGTACATCTTGTTTCTCCTGCCCATACCTTAATGAGCGTCAAATAATCTTGTCTGAGCCCGCGGAGACGACGACATCTGCAATTCGTGCTGCGGTTTTGATTCGACAATCGTATTCATGAGATGCCCAATATTTTCAATTACCACCTCGACCCGATCGCCTTCGTGCATAAAGAGTGGGGGCGTTCTTTTTTTACCGACGCCGCCAGGGGAGCCGGTAATAATGACATCGCCGGCGCTGAGCGCCGTAAAAGTACTGATATAGCTAATCAGATCGGCAACTTTATGGATCATACTGCTCGTCGAATCATTCTGAACCATAATGCCGTTCAAATAGGTTTGAATAGACAAGCGGTGGGGATCGGGTATTTCATCAACGGTTGTCAGGCAGGGACCAAACGCGCCGGTCTGCCGCCAGTTTTTCCCGGCGGTAAACCAGGCATGCTGCCAGTCGCGCACCGATCCATCCATATAGCAGCTATAACCTGCAACATGGCTCAGGGCAGCGTCAGTATCGATATTCATACCCGGTTTGCCAATAATAACGGCCAGCTCACCTTCATAATCAAATTCATTGGATAGCGCGGGTTTTAATATCGGCGTTGCATGACCGGTTTGCGAGTCAGGAAAACGAATAAAGAGGGTCGGTGCATCGCTGGTTTCAGAAAACTCTTTTCTTTTTTCCGCATAGTTCATACCGACGCAGAAAATTTTCCCTGGATTTTCAATGACCGGTAAAAAAGTAATATCAGCCATCATGACATCGACCGGATAATTAACATATTGGCCGGCGATCTCAATAGCGCCCCACTGCAGTAAGTCCTTCAGCGTACGATATTGATGACCAATCTTGCCACCCAGGTCAATAATGCCTGTATCCGTCAAAATTCCATAACTCTTACGACCATGATGAACATAGCTTGCTAATTTCATGATGACACCTTACTAACATTGAATTTCTTTACTCACGCCACTGGAGATGACGTGAGTCATTCACTTCGCCACGAAGGGTTTAAGACTCAACCGGAACCATGGCTTTTGTTTCGCTGGAAGACAAATACGTTGCAACCACCGCCCCCACGGCCAGTAGCGCAATAATGAATCCCGTCATCCCCTGCCAGCCCATAGAGTGGAAAACAAAGCCGTTCACGAAACCAATCACTGAGCCGCCCATGTAGTAGAAGAACAGATACAGCGCGACGGCCTGGCCACGTGCATGCGTTGCATTTTTACTTACCCAGCTTAAGCCAATGGAGTGACAACCAAAGAAACAACCGGTAAAAATGACCGCGCCGATAATAAAGGTGACGACGTTAGACGTTAAAGTCAGCAGCATTCCCAGCGCCATCATCACAAACAGCGCGCGCAGGACTCTCATACTGCCGTATTTTGCGGAAAGTCGTCCCGCCTGAGGGGCGGTGAAAAAGCTTAAGGCAAAGCTAAAGGAGAGCAGGCCCGCATTCGCCGGAGAAATATGAAAGGGTTCGCCTTTCAGGAAGAAAGCCAGGTAGTTATAGAGAGAGGTGAATACCCCAAAGATGATGAAGCTAATCACAAAGGCTAACGCCAGCTTTTTATTTTTAAAGTGAGATGCCGCGCCTTTCACCACGCGAAGAACGTTGAGGTTTTGCGTTGGCTTAAAGTTCTGAGACGCCGGGAGTAAAAAGTAAACCAGCAAAGCCACCAAAATCAGGCTGATCGCAAAACCATAGAAAATGGTATTTATTGAGATATGGTCGATCAGCTGGCTGGCCACAATACGCCCGGACATCCCTCCCATCGAGTTACCAAAAACGAAGTATCCGGTGACCACCCCCGCCACCACCGGCGCGACCTCCTCGCTGATATAGGCGGTTGCGGCAGCAGCGATACCGCTGAGCGCCAGGCCAATAACCGCACGCAGGGCCACCAGCATCGCCCATGATTCGACCAGAGGACAGAGCATCGTCAGCAGTCCGCCAAGTAGCAGCGAAACGATAATTAATTTTTTTCTGCCGTAATGATCGGACAGCGTTCCGGTGAATAATAAACCGATAGCCAGAAGCGCCGTTTCTGCGGAGAGAATGATACTCACCTGACTCACCGGCACATCATATTCGACGGCGAGAACGGGTAACAGAGGTTGAATAAAAAAGAGTGAGGCTAATTCTGCAAGGCCGGATAGCGCCAGGGCCAGGATGATCCGAATATAATTACTGACCTTGACGGGAGCAGAATTAAGCTGATTATCTTTCGTATGGGTTATAGCCATAAAATCCTCGACATTATTTTTTTAGGTACAGAGTTATGTAGCAACTACACGCGAGAGGACATCAGTATTGCACCGCATTAATGATATAAAATATTTATAACTCCTCCGCTAAAACATATTCCGGGACGCAAACCGTGCCTTCAAATAATTTACGGGAGGTTCTAATCACTGCGGCACGCGTTTTCTCAATATCATCTCCCTCTTTAAGTAAAGATACGGAAATTTTTCCGCTCGGATGTTCAATATTAATAATATTGGTATACGGCGTCCTCGGCTGGTCGGCCACAATGTGATGGGCCACCGATCCTTCAATTATCGTGGCCGTGGATATGCCGATAGAGCCCGTAATAGCCAGTGATTTATGGCAGGTATGAGGCATAAAATAACGAACTCTGATGGTCCCGCCTGCGCCGGGCGCGCTCAGCAGAACCGGTTTAGGGATCACTTTATCGGCGACATCGCCCAGCCCCATTTTCGCACCTGCCTTGCGCCGGATCGTTTCCAGCTTATTCATAAACGCGCGATCGGCATCGAGGTCGGCCGGTGATTCGTCTCCCGTTTTGCCCATCCGCTCTGCCCTAATCAGCACCATCGGCATCGCCATATCAATGCAGGTGACTTCCACATCATCAATCACATCGACGATGTTACCGGTTGGCAGCAGCTTTCCCGTCTTGCATCCGGCGGAGTTAAGGAAAGTCAGGCCAATCGGCGCAGCGCAGCCGGGAACGCCATCAATGTGCGTATCACCTTCATAGTTGACATAAAAATTCGGCGTTTGTACTTCCGCATCAACCAGCGTACCGGTATTCAGGTTGCGGATTCGCACTGTCGTCACCGGACTTTGCGCCTTAACCAGGCCTTTTTCAATCGCGAAGGGCCCTACGGCACAGAGCATATTACCGCAGTTAGGCGTGGTATCGACGCGGCGCTCGTTGACCATCACCTGAACAAATAAATAGTCGACGTCAGCATCCGGACTGTCCGAGGGGCTAACAATCGCGACTTTACTGGTTTGGGGGCTGCCGCCGCCAATACCATCAATTTCAAGTTCGTGACCCGCGCCCATTAAGCCCAGCAGCACAGCATCGCGTTCTTCAATTTTTGTCGGTAAATCACTGGCCAGAAGCACCGGGCCTTTCGAAGTACCGCCACGCATCAGTACACAAGGAATCTTTAACATTATGTTTCTCGTTTCACGCATTGATAAGAGCAATGTCAGGATTCCACAGACGAATACATAATTCTAATGCCAATAAAACCATCGATTAATACGTTTTGCGTATAAATAGCAGTTAGGTTAGTGTGTTTGCATCGCGATAAAGTCTGGAGTGAAATCTCATGCTGCACGATCTTCAAGGTATACAAGCGTTTGTTAAAATTGCAGAAATTGGATGTTTCACAAGAGCATCACATTTTCTTCACACATCCCAACCGGCGTTAACCCGCCGGATTAAAAAACTTGAAGAGCAGCTGGGAGCTACGCTATTTGAACGGACAACCAGAAACATTAAACTCACGGCTGTAGGCAGAGAGTTTTTACCTAAGGCAAAGAATTTAATAGATTTTTATGAAAGCTCGATCCTGAGTATTAAAGAAATGGCCACCCATCAAAGCGGCGTTGTCACCCTGTCCTGCCTCCCCACCGCGGCGTTCTATTTCCTCCCTTCGGTCATCAGGGACTATAACAATCACTACCCCAATATCCGTATCCGCATCCTCGAGCATAGCGCCAGCGATTGTCTTGAAGCCGTCTTAAACGGTGACGCAGATTTCGGCATAAACATGATAAACATCACACATCCCAATATCGATTTCTCGCCGCTGGTCAATGAACCTTTCGTATTAGCCTGCCGACGGGACCACGAACTGGCGCAGAAATCGCTGATCTTGTGGGAAGACCTGGCCAACTTCAGGCTTATTGGCGTTAGACGTTCAAGCGGTAACCGCTCGCTGATCGATCAAGCGCTGGAGAATATGGACTGGAAGCCCAACTGGTTCTATGAAGTCAGGCATCTGTCGACGTCGCTGGGTATGGTAGAGGCAGGGCTTGGCGTGGCGGTGGTTCCCAGTCTGGCCATGCCGACCGATGAGCATCACATTCTTGTCAGCCGTCCGCTCGTTGAGCCGGTTATTCGCCGCACGCTCGGTCTCGTGCTGCGCAGAGAAACGGCGCTGAGCCCTGCAGCGGAAAAGTTCAGGGAGATGCTATTACAACTCTGGTCACAGGATACAAGCAGCCCGTGGATAGGGAAATTTACCCGGTAGAGCCGCTTTTATCTTCGGCACTCTAGCGCCTGACGCTGCGTGAGGGACGCGGCGATATCATTTTCAGGCCGGGGACGCGCTCGTCTGGCAATTATTGTCGCTCTTTTATAAGCCTGGCTGTCAGAAGTGATATTTTTAACGTCCCGGCAAACTATGACTCCCACCAGATCGGAATTTTTATATTCGGCGACGGAAATAAAGCACCTTAGAACAATAGCGCATTAAGTTATGAATAATATGTGCAACGCGCCGTAATTTAAGCGAAACCGGTTAGGTATCAGCAAATAACATTCGGGCATGAGTTAAACCAAAAAATAATAATGCACTGATAACAAACTCCGTTATCGTGTTCGCGTAATACGTTGTTTTTCAGAAATGACTTTCTCATCAGGGTAAAAATATGCCAACAAAAATTCATAAATTGCTGTTGTCGCTGGCGATCGCCGCCGCGCCTTTTTTCAGCCATGCCGAAGAGTCCACCTGGGATCATATTAAGCAATCGGGCGAACTGCGCATCGGCGTCGCGCAGGGAGAACCGTGGTATTTCAAAGATCCAGCCACCGGTCAGTGGAACGGCATTGGCTATAACGTGGGTAAAGTACTGGCAAAAGATTTAGGCGTAAAACTGGTGCCGGTGGAGACCACCTGGGGAAATGCGGTCGCCGCGCTGCAGGCCGGGCAGATTGATACCATGCTGGTGCTGGACCCCACCGATGAACGCCGCAAAGCCGCCGACTTTTCCGACCAGCCCTTCCTCTGGTATGCGCAGGGGGTCCTGATCCGCGACGGCGTGAAGGCCGAGAGCTGGGAAGATCTCAATCGCCCGGATATTAAGATTGGCGTCACGCTCGGCAGCAGCCCGGACCTGATACTGACCAAAAAATTACCCAAAGTGCAGCTGGTGCGCTTTACCAATATGGATGAAGGCGTCGCAGCCTTCTACGCCGGACGCGTCGACGCCCTCTCGTACGTCCACCCGGCGCTGGCTCTGCAGCAGGCAAAAGTGCACAAAGGCAACCTGATTCTGCCAAAACCGATTATTGCCATCAGCACCGGCGGCGCGCTGCGCAAAGAGAGCGATCCCCGCTTCCGCAACTTTCTGAATGAAGAGTTTGCCAAAATTTACCAGTCGGGACAGAGCAAACAGTTTTATGAAGACGCCCTTAAGCTACGCGGTGTGGATATCAGCAAAGTGCCCTCGGTGATTAAAGAAGAGTGGAAATAAGCGACTACTCTCCTGGCGCGGACAGAAGCGGCGAGATTGCCGCGCCAATGTCCGCGCAGCGTTCCATATCCAGCAGAGCGTCAATCAGCCGCGCTGCCCGCGGCGCGCTGAGGCGTGATGACAGGTTGGCCTCGCATTTATCCACGATCCGCTGTTCCGGCAGCGGATTTTCTGCACACCCCGGCGGGAAGTCGATACGCTCTCCGGCGATCGTCCTTCCCTTTACCACAATGTCCACGCGCGCGGCGGGACGGCGATGCTGCAGCATCAGCTGTTCAAAGGTCTCATCGGCGATGATTTCAACCCGGTCAGCGAAGGCAAGGAGTGGCGCCGCACCGCGCGTCCGATCGCTGCTCCACTGATGACGCGCGATTTTAAACGCCAGGCAGGCTATCGCCAGCGGCAGACTGAACTGCGCATCGGTATTGCTGACGGGACGCGCGTCGGCGAAAAAACGCGCCAGGGTAAAACTACCGTAAACGCGAATCCGCTCAATCGACTCTGGCGACGGAATACGGTCCAGCAGACGCTCAAACGACGCCAGCGCCGTATGCATCCAGCGGCATACCGGATAGTCTTTGAAACTGGCGTGCCTGAGCTGCCAGTGCCTCGCCAGATGCTCCGTCAGCCGTTCTGGCTGAAAACGGTCGGAGCCTGACATCCGCCAGAATCCCTGTTCACCATCGAGTATCTCGCGCGGCCCCACTATCCCCGCGAGGTGTAGCTCCACCGCGCGTACGCCGGCCTCTGCCGCCGGCGCGTTGTAATCCTTAAACGAAACCAGTGGACGCGCCTGCCAGTTGTATTTATGCAACGTGGGCAAAGGGGTTAACGAGGCGGCCAGTCCCAGGCTATTTTCCAGCCCCGCGGCATCGCAGCCGCGCAGTAAACCATACGCCACCGCCGCCCCCAGCGATTCGTGCTGGCACACGCCGTACACTTGTTGAAACCGTTCAGGACTCGGCTGCTGAGAGATAATCACGCGGCTGTTGATTTCCCAGGCCGCCACCAGAGAGGTCAGCAACGCCCCGCCGCTGACCGGCCCGCCCTGGCCCACCGCGGCCAGCGCCCCGGCCACCAGCGTGGCGCCGGGATGCCCCATCCCCCGCCCGGCGACTTCAAAACCATCGTCATAATCCAGCGCGTTTATCGCAGCGGCGTTGAGGAACGCGGCGCCGCTGGCGGAGAGCGGAGTTCCACCGTCGAGCACCGCGCTTTTGCCGGTCGCGTACTGGCTACGAATAACCCGCGCGCTTTTCCGCAGCACGCTGTCTTCGCAGCCGGCAACGCCGCAGCCCAGGCTATCGATAAAATGCAGAGCGATCCTGGCTTTCACCGACGCCGGTATCGCAGCCGGGGTAAGTTCGCCGGCAAAACGCGCCAGCGTAGCGGTTAAGGAATCAGAGTTTGGCATTGCTTTCTCGCGTAAATATTTATAACCAAAAGAGATAATAGCAATGGTTTTTATTATTTAATTATCACATTTCGCTACTGCTAAGATGATGTCGTTCTAAAACCATCACCATCGTTTTGCGTTTTTCAGGGGTTCCAGAACTATGTCGTATCAATGGGATTTTGCCGCCATCTGGCCATATCGCATGCTGTTGCTGGAGGGGCTGTGGGGTACCATTCAGATCGGCGTCACCAGTATTTTATTCGGCATGCTGGCCGGCATTGCGCTGGCGTTGATGAAGGCCTCGCCGCTAACGTTCTTCCGTCTTCCGGCGCTGATACTGATCGGCTTTTATCGTAATACTCCCGCTATCGTCCACTTCTTCTGGATCTACTACGCTCTGCCAGTCGTCAGCCCGCTGACGCTCTCGCCGTTTGCTGCCGCGGTACTGGCGCTCTCCGCCCAGTCGGCCGCGTTTTATGCCGAAGTTTACCGCGGCGGCATCCAGTCGATCGGCGCCGGACAATGGGAAGGCGCGAAGGCGTTGGGCATGTCGCGCGCCACCGCGCTCCGCCGGGTCATTTTCCCTCAGGCGCTGCGCAGAATGATTCCTCCTTTCCTTGAGCGTTCTTTCGAACTGCTCAAATCCACCGCCCTTGCTTCGTCTCTGGCGTACAGCGAGCTGCTGTATCAGGCGATGCAAATCAACAGTCAGACTTACCGGCCCCTGGAAGTGTATTCGCTTATTGCGGTGATGTACTTCACCCTGCTGCTGATTATCAGCCAGGGCAGCCAGCTGCTTGAACGACGCCTTGCCGTCTCCGACTCACGTTAACGAGAGAACAACCATGCATTATCAGTGGGACTTTTCCCTTGTCTGGCAAAACTTGCCGGTACTGCTGAAGGGACTGGGCGTTACGCTGGAGCTATGGCTGCTGGCGGGAATTGTCGGCACGCTGATCGGGCTTGCCGTTGGCGTCGTCCGTGCCCGCGGGCCGCGCTATTTTTATCCCCTTACCAGCGCCTTTGTCGAGGTGTTCCGCAATACGCCGGTGCTTATCCAGCTCATCTGGTTCTACTATGCCTTTCCGGTGCTGGTGGGCATTCAGTTTTCCACTTTTGGCGCCGCCGCGCTGGCGTTAACCCTGTATACCGCCGCCTACAGCACCGAGATTTTTCGCGCCGGGCTACAGTCCATCGAACGCGGGCAGTGGGAAGGGGCAAAAGCCTTAGGCATGCCGCCGGGCGTGATGCTGCGGCGTATTATCCTGCCGCAGGTATTTCGCCGTATGTTGCCAGCCCTGACAAACCGCATGATTGAACTGGCGAAGGTGACCTCCCTGGCCTCGATTCTCACGGTTAACGAACTGATGTATCAGGGCAGGCTGCTAAGCAGTACCTGGTATCGCCCGGTGGAGATTTTCACCGTCGTCGCCCTGCTCTATTTTGTGCTGATCTGGCCCGGAAGTTACCTGGCGGCACGTCTGGAGCGCCGCTACCGTCCACATCCTTAATATGATGAGAAAGGCCATGTCAGAGAAAAAAGTCGTCATGCGGATACGCGCCCTGCACAAACGCTTTGGTGCGCAAAGCGTGTTACAGGGCATCGATTTAGATATCTATGCCGGTGAGAAAATCGCCATCATTGGCGGCAGTGGCTCGGGTAAGAGCACCCTGCTGCGCTGTCTGAACTTTATGGAAATACCCAGCGCTGGCACCGTAGAACTGGACGGCGTTACCCTCGGTAAAATCGACAGCCGCGGTCAGCGGCGCTATAGCGAAAAACAGCTGAGCGATGTTCGCCAGCGCGTGGGGATGGTGTTTCAGCAATTTAATCTCTTCCCGCATCTCACGGTGCTGCAAAATGTCAGCGAAGCCCTGATATCGGTGAAAAAGATGCGTCGCGAAGAGGCGATGCGCATTGCCCACGCGCAGCTGGAAAAAGTGGGGCTCGGCCATAAGCACCAGGCCTGGCCCGGCAGCCTGTCCGGCGGTCAACAGCAGCGCGTCGCTATTGCTCGCGCCCTGGCAATGGCGCCAGAGATAATATTATTCGATGAGCCCACCTCGTCCCTCGACCCTGAACTCGTGGGGGAAGTGCTGCATACCATCCGTGAACTGGCAGATGAGGGGCGGACGCTGCTGCTGGTCACTCATGAGCTGGGCTTTGCCTGGCATTTCGCCGATCGGGTGATTTTTATCGAAAACGGCGTGATTCATGAAATGGGCACCCCGGAAGAGGTGCTGCGCCATCCGCGCCAACCGCGCACCCAGGCCTTCCTTTCCCGTTTCGCTGAACGGGCATTTTAACCGCAAGGAAACATGATGAGTTTAGCTCTCTCCGCTCAAAGCAGTCAGGCGTACCTGCAGGATACGCGCAACGACAATGTGCAGGTGTACGTCAACGGCGAATTCGTTCACCGCGATCGCGCCACGGTTTCCGTTTTCGATTCCGGCTACGTCTGCGGCGACGGGGTCTGGGAGGGGCTGCGGCTGGTGAACGGCAAGCTGATCGCCCTTCAGGCGCATCTCGATCGCCTGTTTGCCGGGGCGGCCGCTATCCAGCTCAATATCGGCCATAGTCGTGAGGAGCTAACCAATATTATGTACAGCACGCTGAAGATCAACGGTATGACGGACGGCGCCCATCTGCGGCTCATGATCACCCGCGGCAAAAAGCGCACGCCAAATCAGGACCCGCGCTTTATCCTCGGCGGCGCCACTATCGTCTGCGTGGCGGAATATAAGGTTGTGGATGAACAGGCCAAACGGCGCGGCCTTGCCCTGTTCACCTCGACCTATCGTACCAGCGCGCCGGATGTTTTCGATTTGCGTCTTAATTCCCACAGCCGCCTGAATTTGATCCAGGCGCTATTGCAGGCGCTGGACGCCGGCGCAGATGAAGCGCTGATGCTGGACCCTCATGGGTTTGTCGCCAGCTGCAATTCCACCAACTTTTTTATCGTACGCCAGGGCGAGCTGTGGACCTCAAACGGCCTGTACTGCTTTAACGGTATTACCCGCCACACGATCTTGTCACTGGCGCGCCAGCAGGGCCTCGGCGTGCAGGAAAGATCCTTTACCCTTGCCGAAGCCTTCACTGCGGACGAAGCTTTTGTCACCGGAACGCTGGCAGGTATTACCCCGGTAAACAGGCTCGACGGCAGGCGCTTCGACCTCAACGAAAATCCGGTGACCCAACGTATCAGCGGCTGGTATCAGGACTATTTACAGCAGGCGGAGTCGCCACCCGCCGACTATCGCCGGACGAAAAAAAACCCGCAGAGATAGCGCGGGTTGATTCAAATGCAAATCCATTGACTGCAAATAACATCACAATAACCAGGCGTTATTTTATGATGTGCATCACAAAAACATCACCCCCTGTTCGGGGGGGATGCTGACTTCTCCCGGGCCTCTCGTTATCCTCCCCGCGCGCAGCGTGGAGGGCTAAGGGCATAACGTGGCGGCCCAGCGCAGCTCTGATTCGCGCAGCGCAAAGATCGCCTGAGGGATTTTTGCTTTTTTTGCAGCCGGATGTAAGAATCGACAACAATTTTTATGGGTCAACGCGTTCACTGATGCCGCTCACCGCAGGGGCTGGGATATCGGCCATCGGGATGACATTGCGCATACGTCGTTGCAGCGTGCCGCCCGCCATATCAAATGAATGACTGCTCGCTACCAGAAACCCTCTGTATTACTTCATTCCACGGGAAACAGTATGAAGCCAAAACAAGCGGAAATTATCCGCCAGTCAATGTCTCTGTTTAACAAAGAGGGGTATCAGTCGCCGAGTATTGACCGGATATCGGAGAATGCGGGCATCTCCAAAATGACCTTCTACCGCTACTATGCGGATAAAGAGGCGCTCATTCTTGATATTTTACAGCAGAAAGAGAGTGAGTTTATGCAGGCGCTGCAGGAGATTACCGCCGATAAACCTTCGGGCCGCGAGAAGCTGTTTGCCGTCTTCGAATATTACAATAACTGGTTCACCTGTGAGGATTTCCACGGCTGCATGTTCACCCGCGCCCTGTTTGAATATGGAACCTCGTCTTCCGCTATCCGGGCGACATGCTCACGGTTTAAATCGCGCCTCTACCAGTTTTTCCGCGACATTCTTACCCTGCTGTTAAAACCGGAACCTGCGGAACGGGTGGCGATGATGATGCTCATGCTGATTGACGGCGCCATTGCCGCTCAGCAGGCGGAGTCCTCGGAATGCCGGGAGATCCCTCCCGGAATAACGGCCTGGAGCGCGGCAAAAGCGCTTATTTATTCAGAGGGCGGCACCCTCTGACTCGCGTTCAACAACGGTACGTAACGCCTCCAGCAGACAATCGTAGTAATCGCAGCAGGTCTGAAGACGCAGCGCTGCGCCAACGTAGACCTCCTCCAGCGCAGCCGGGTTTTTATTGCCGATCGGAACGATAACGTTATTCAGCCACCCATCGGCGTGACCGATATCAACCTCGATATGTTCCGCGTAATAATGCACGTCGCGATCCGTAAGGCCAATGCGACGGCACCCGGTCACGAGCTTCTGGTACTGCGGCGGGTCCAGCAGTTCCGTCATCGCCATCACGCCGAGCGATTTGTAGTAATGCTGACGGTTAACGCCGCCCAGCATGAACGCGTTATACCCGGCGAGCCCCTGCCAGTCATACAGATGGGCGAAATGGTTTTCAGGTAGCGCAATATCTCTGCGCTTCAGCAAATCCTTATACAAATTAACGTGCGTAAACTCCTGGCTGCCCTGGCCTATTTCATCCCAAAGGTTCTGGGCAATTTCTGCACGCGTTTCTGGCAGAGAGCCGACCAGCCCCATCGCGACCAGATCGAAAAACAGCAGATTGAGCGCGCTATCGCTTTTGAAGAAATAGTCTATTTGCGTAGCAGAGGCGGAAGAGGAGAGGAAATCAAAGAGGGGATGGTGCGAAGCCGGATGTTTCTGACATAAATGACGGAGTTCCTCAACGATATTCCCGGCGTCAAGCGCGGGTATCGGGAAACTGAAACGTTTTTTTTCCACCCGGAGCCATTCTGATTCGATGTAGCTTCTGATCCCGCAGAGTAATGGATGAAACTGGTTTTTTGCCGCCGCCGATAGCGGCTCCGCCAGCCACGCCTGGTAGAGTTTAAACAGCGCGCTGTGGGCACGTTTTTTCGCTTGCGGATCGTTGGCGGTAAAAGCCTTAGTACAGGTATTTTCGGTCAGGTACCAGGCTCTGTCCGCCAGTAGCGGATTGGCCGTCAGTTTCAGTGAAAGCGCGTTGCTGTGAAGAAGCTGGTCAATCATGTCATCCAGAGAGAGCCTGGCCATTGCGGAATGTTGTTCGTTCCCGGTGAAACCATTTTCTGTCTTACGCATTGATTTATCCCTGTATAATGCATGGTATGTATACGTTATCGTACAGACAAATATGCTGCAATCAGATTTTTTGCACACAGGTAACTAATTTTTAAACGCATGATTTAAAATAAAAAAATAATAAAATCCTCCAATAACCATAAAATTTAATTGATATATTAAAAAAAATAAAGTTACCATTTAGTACAGTTCTAAGCGATGCAAGGAATGAGCATGCCTTACCTGTTACTCACGCTGGCGGCCCTGTTTTGGGGAGGGAATTATGTCGTAGGGCATATTCTCGTTCAGGGCGCGGATCCGATTCTCATGACCGAAGCGAGATGGGCGTTGACCGCACTACTGCTGGTATTGCTGTATCAGCGGCAAATCCGCGACAGTCGGCCGTTGTTCCGCCAGAATGGCGCAACGCTGCTGGTTCTAACGCTGTGTGGACAGGTGAGCTTTCCCTTAACCCTCTATATTGGTCTGCAGTCGACGTCTGCGCTGAACGCAGCGATTTACATGTCTGCGACCCCCTGTATGGTGCTGATGATTAATCGCCTGATTTTCCATGACCGGGTATCGGCGCGGAACTGGTGGGGCGTGATCTTTAGTACCGCAGGGGTGCTGCTGCTCCTGCTGCATGGCAACCTGAGCAACGCAGAGGGGCTAAAAGGGTTTAGCCAGGGCGATCTGTGGGCAATGGGCTCGGCGCTAAGCTGGGCAGTATACTGCTCGCTGTTGCGTAACAAAGATCGTCGTATCCCCGCCAATGCTTTCGTCGCCGTCAGTTCGCTTCTTGGTGCCCTTATTCTGCTTCCGGTGGTGATTTTCTGGCTGTGGCTGCACCCCGCCACCTCATTCGCCGCCTACCACGATATCGCTTTCCTTACTGGACTGGCGTATCTGGTGATTTTCCCCTCGTGGCTGGCCTACCTGTTCTGGAATAAAGGCATCGCGGCTATTGGCGCGACTCGCGGTGAGATTTATACCCATATTATTCCGCTTTCCGGCGGCATATTAAGCATTGTGTTTTTACATACCCAGCCGCATCTCTATCATTTACTGAGCTCGCTATTAATTTTGACCGGAATCGCGATTTGCTCAGTCGCTAAAAAAGCAGCGGCGTATTCATAAATAATAATCTAACGTTTTAACCCATATTCACCGAAGAGTTTAACATGCTCAGGATATACTTATACCTTATTCTCGCCGCATCGGTTTCCGCGCTGGCGACAGATATGATCGTGCCCGCGCTGCCCCTATTACAAAAAGCGTTTACTACCGATTATTCGGCTATTCAGTTAACCATTAGTGGTTTTCTGGTGATATACGCGGCGAGCCAGTTATTATCAGGATTTCTTGGCGAAAAGCTGGGTAAATTACGCGTACTGACGGCCAGCTTTTTGCTTTTCCTCGCGGGCAGCCTCCTCTGTTTTATGTCCGATAGTTTAATGATGCTGTTGGCCGGCAGGGCATTACAGGCCCTGGGCGCCGGCGCCGGGCCGGTCCTGTCTAAAGCTATCGCTAAAGAGACGTTCTCCCCGCTAACGCTCAAGCGCGCGCTTTCCGATATTTCTTCCGCCAGCGCGGTGGTTCCTCTTATTGCGCCGCTGGCCGGCGCCGCGCTCCTCGGCTATCTGAGCTGGAATTGGATATTCCTGGTTATGGCCCTGTTTAGCGTCGTCACCCTTGTGCTCTCTCCGCGTCGCCTTAAGCAGCATGATGCGGCCGCGGCGCCCTCCTCTTCCGGGTTTATCACCCCGGCATTTATTCAGGGTACGCTGCTGGTTTCGCTGATTCTGAGTTCGCTGTTTTGCTATATCTCGCTGTCGCCGGCCATTTTTATGCAGCAGCTGGGGCTAAGCACCATGCACTACTCGCTGCTCTTTTCTGCTTCCGTATTATTTTTTATTATTGGCAATCAGATCGCCAAATTCGAGCGAATAATTAACCCGTGGACTTTATTTATCCTGAATGCGCTGGCGGTTACCCCATTTATTATCGGCAGCCACTCATTACTATTATGCATCGCCGGCTCGATGATTTTTAACCTCACCCTTGGCGCCTATTACCCGAGCGCGAATTTTATCGCACTGCAAATCAAAGGCAGCAAAACAGGTATTGCGGCGTCCGTCACCGGATTTATTCAAACGGTGAGCGCCGGCGCCATCAGCTATTTCGCCGTAAAACTAACGGATACCGGTATGGGGTTTGACAGAACCCTCGGTGCAAGCACGTTAACGCTGGCAATTCTGTCTCTTCTGGTAGTCACGACAATGAAGGTAACGCAATGGAAAACTGGCAAAAAAGGAAAATAGACAGGTCGCTAAAATATCAGACCCGGGTATTCTCTGAACATATTAATGAACTGGTCGCGGTAAAAAGGGACGGCAAGGTCATCACCCTCGAAGATGGCAGAAAAATGGTGGAATTTGTCTCATGCTCTTATCTTGGGCTAGAGACTCACCCGGCGCTGAAAAAAGCGGTTGTCGACGCCATTGAGCGTTTTGGCGTGCAGGTTTCTGTCGCCAGAACGCGGGTAAAAGTCGATCTGTTCCCGCAGCTGGAAGCACGACTGAACGACATCATGCATGGGGCTCATACTCTGACGTTTAACGCCGTGACCCCTTGCCATATCGCAGTGCTGCCGCTGCTGGCATCCGGGACGCTGCCGCATTTTACGTTCAGCAAAAAAACCTATTTTATTATGGAGAAGACCGCGCACGCGACGTTGCAGATCAACCGCGGGCTTTTACAGCAGTTTGGGGAAGTCGTCAGAATTGATTTTCAGGATAAGGCGCGGATTGAAGAGGCTTTTCGCTATGCAGCCAGCCAGGGATTAACGCCGATCTCGGTATCAGACAGCGTAGGCTCAATGGGCGGCGTCGCCCCCGTCGCGCATATTGTCCGCCTGGCGCATCAGTATGACGGCTACGCGTATATAGACGATGCGCACGGCACCTCCATCTACGGAGAGTACGGTTCCGGATACGTTATGTCATGCCTCGGCCATCGGCTTGACGAACGTATTATTATCGCCGGCTCGCTATCTAAAGCCTTTGGCTCACACGGCGGATTTATCGCCTGTCGCGACGCTGAGACCATCAAATTTATTAAGACCTACGGCACAACCTACGCCTTTGGTGGGCCGCCTTCATTGCCTGGAATTGCCGCCTGCGTAGCCGCCGCCGATCTCCACCTGGACGGCACCGTCGCTGCCCGCCAGGAGAAGCTTCAGAACGTCATTCGCTATTTTGACGAAGTTTTCGGCAAGATCGACATCGTTAACCGGGGTACGACGATGCCGATTCGGGGGATCCTGATTGGTAACGAAGATCTCGCCATCACGATGTGCAAAAAACTGCACGATCGCGGCTTCGCGACGACCGTGGCGATGTATCCAACCGTTGAAGAAGGGCACGCCATTCTGCGCTGCGCATTGTCGGCGCTCCACGAGAGCGGGCAAATCGACGACTTCCATAAAAACTTCAGAGAATCATTGGCTGAAGCCACGAAATAAATAGCTGCTGCCGGCCTGCTTCGGCAGGCCGCCTACGGATGCTGGTCTCTTTTGGATGTATTGCCGTTTTAGCCTCTCTAATGTCAGCCTCAATCGGTTTGAGTGATTATCTCGAGGATATGCTGAACAAAATTAACCGCCGGGGCTCACGCCCGCTGGCCATATTTTGACCTATTTTCCTGCCGCGCTGGCCTGTATTTGCCCCGCAAGGATTTTTGTCTGCCCTGGCCTTTGCCGGCATCTCGCTGGTGCTGTGGAGTATATTATTGCCGCCTTATTTACTCATTAAGGCCAGGCGTTCCGCACTGCCGGCGGTATATTTTTTCCCGGCAAGTAACTTCATCCTGAAAATGATTATTGCCGTTGGAGCCATACTCTGGCTACGGATGATTTACGCTTTTCTTTAATAAAAAAGAACCGGGATAACCCGAATATTCAAAAACTCCCGGTTTTACCAATCTGACAGCCGAACAATACACCATGGGAGCCAATATTCATCGCTATATTCAGGCGTGATGAAAAGCGCCGCGGACTGCGGCGCTTTTCTCTGCTTTCGGACGGTCACGCCAGGCGCTCGTTGAGCAGGCAGGCGAGCGCCTTAATGTTGTTCAGCATGGCGCCGGGCTTCAGGACGGATCCTGAACCAGATCGCATACATCGCGGGCAAGAACACCAGCGTCATGACGGTTCCCCCCAACGTCCCGCCAATCAGGGTATAGGCGAGCGTCCCCCAGAACACCGAATGGGTCAGAGGAATGAACGCCAGAACGGCGGCCATGGCCGTCAGTAAGACGGGCCTGGCTCTCTGCACCGTCGCTTCGATGACCGCATGGTACGGATCGAGACCTTCTTTCTCATTATGGTGAATCTGCCCGATAAGAATCAGCGTATTACGCATCAGAATGCCCGAAAGCGCAATCAGCCCGACGAGGGCGTTGATACCAAATGGCTGATTGAAAAGCAGCAGCGCGGGAACCACGCCGACAAGCCCGAGCGGAGCGGTAAGAAATACCATAACCATGGCCGACATTGAGCGCACCTGCACAATGATGATCAGCAGCGTCAGGGCGATCATGATGGGGAACAGCGGCGCCATCGCCCGGGTGGCTTTAGCCGATTCCTCAATCGACCCCGCCATTTCGATGCGGTACCCTGGCGGAAGCGAGTCCACAATCGGCTGCAGCTGTTTCATGATGGAGGCGGAAACGTCCGGCGGCTGAAGATTGTCGGCAATATCCCCCCGCACGGTAATCGTGGGCGTTCTGTCGCGGCGACGCAGTAAAGGATCTTCCATTCTGACCTCCACCTTCCCGATTTGCGCGAGCGGGATGCGCTGGCCCGCATTGCCGACCAGGCTAAACCCCTCAATTTTGGCCGGATCCAGACGTATATCCCCCGCGGCGCGCCCCGTCACCTGCACCGAGCGAATATCTTCCCGCACGGCGGTGATGGGAATGCCCGATAGCAGGAACTGGAGCTGCTGAGCAACGGCATTGGACGTTAAGCCGGTTGCCTGTAGACGGTCCTGATCGAGGGTGAAATGCAGTGTCGGCACGCGCGATCCCCAGTCGGTGTTGACGGTCCTCATCATCGGGCTTGCCTGCAGCACGCCCTTAACCCGGTCCGCGATGTCGCGCAGCGTATCGGTATCCGGCCCCATCACTCGCCAGGCGACCGGGAAAGGGGAATACGGGCCAAACACCAGTTGCGTCACGCGAACGCGTGCTTCAGGCGCCAGTCCGCTGGCCACGGCTTGCCGCAGCCGCAATTTGAGCGCATCGCGTGATGCCTGGCTGTCCGTCAATATCACTATTTTGGCAAACGACGGGTCGGGAAGTTCGGGGGCCATCGCCAGGTAAAAACGCGGTGAACCCTGGCCAATGTAGGCGGTAACTATCCTGGCTTCCGGCTGTTTTTCCAACCAGTCCTCTATTTTGGCCGTTGCCGCGCTGGTCTGCTCAATCGAGGTGCCATAGGGCATCTGCACTTCAACGAGCACTTCCGGGCGGTCAGAGGTGGGGAAAAACTGTTTTTTCACCAGCCCCATCCCCATGACCGCCAGCGCGAAAAGCGCAATGACGGAACCGGCCACCAGCCATTTCCTGGCGATAACGCGGGTCAGCAGGCGGCGAAAGCGGTTATAGCGCGGCGTGTCATAGATGGCGGTATGCCCCCCTTCTACCTTTGCGATATCCGGCAGCATTTTCACCCCCAGATAAGGGGTGAAAACAACGGCGACCAGCCATGAGGCAATCAGGGCGAGGCCGACAATCCAGAACATATTGCTGGTGTATTCCCCGGCGGTGGACTGGGCGAAACCATTCGGCATAAAGCCGATAGCCGTGACCAGGGTACCGGCCAGCATGGGCGCGGCGGTATGGCTCCAGGCGTAGGCGGAGGCTTTGATTCTGTCGTAGCCCTCCTCCATTTTCACCACCATCATTTCGATGGCGATTATCGCGTCGTCAACCAGTAAGCCCAGCGCAAGAATCAGGGAGCCCAGCGTCACGCGGTCAAAGTTGATACCGGCGGCCTCCATCACCAAAAAAACAACCGCCAGCGTCAGGGGAACCGCCGCCGCGACCACGACCCCCACGCGCCACCCCATGCTGACAAAACAGACCACCATCACCACGAGCAGGGCGACGAAGAATTTGATCATAAACTCATCGACTGCGGCGCTGATATTCACGGACTGATCGGTGACTTTCGTCAGGGTCATCCCCAGCGGCATACTGGCATTGATTTTTGCCGTTTCGGCATCCAGCGCTTTACCCAACGCCAGCCCATTCCAGCCTTCACGCATCACGATCCCCAGCAGCAGCGCCGGTTCATGTTGATTACGAATCTGCAAAGTGGGCGGATCTTCATAACCGCGTTCTACCGTTGCCACGTCGGACAGCTTGAGCGTTTTACCCTGAGCAATAAATGGCGTATCGCGGATCTTCTGCAATTCATCGAAAGCGCCATCGAGGCGGATAAAGATCTGCGCGCCGCGCGTTTCAATTGAACCTGCCGCGGTTAATGCGTTCTGGTTATTCAGCGCATTGAAAATATCCTGCGGCGAGAGCCCCATGGTAGCCAGACGCTCATGGGAGAAGGAGATATAAATCCGTTCGGCCTGTTCGCCGATAATATTGACTTTCTTGACCCCCGGGACGTGCAGGAGCTGCTGGCGTAACGTTTCGGCATCGCGGACCAGCAGGCGCTGCGGTTCTCCTTTCGCTTTCAGCGCAAACAGGGCGAAAGTGACGTCGGCAAATTCATCATTTATCATCGGCCCCGTCACGCCGGCGGGGAGGTTTCTGCTTTCATCGCCAAGCTTCTTCCGCGCCTGGTAGAACTCTTCCTGCACCTGTGATGGCGGCGTATTGTCCTGGAGTGAGAGCGTGATAAAGGCCATGCCGGGCCGGGTATAGGTTTCCGTGCGGTCATACCATTTGAGCTCCTGCAGGCGTTTTTCCAGCGGCTCAGCCACCTGATCCTGCATCTCCTGCGCGGTCGCGCCGGGCCAGACGGTGATAACCGTCATTTGCTTAACCGTAAAGGGGGGATCCTCCGCTCGCCCGAGGCCAAAAAAGGCGTAAATACCGGCGATGGTCACCAGAATAATTAAAAACAGCGTGACCGAGCGCTCGCGCACCGCAAGCGCTGACAGGTTAAAGCGGCCCTGGCTCATGGTTTGTCCCCCGTCCGGGCCGTATCCGGTTGCCCGGCCAGGCGGACAGCCTCGCCCTCGTGCAGAAGATGCGCCCCTAGCGCAACGATCTTCTCACCGGGCTTCACCTCGCCCGTTACCTGCGCCGCCTCCTCGCCCACGCTCAGCACCTTGACGGGCTGCCATGCGACCCTGGCTGGCTGCGCGGAGATCCGCCAGACGCCCGGTCCCTTGCCCGCATCATAAAGCGCGGCCAGCGGCACCTGCATGACCTGGCTTTCCCCACTCTGTTTTTTGATGTGCAGCGTTACTGTCGCCCCCAGCGGCGCGTTGGCTAACGGGCCTTCCAGCACGTACCGCGCCTCAAAGGTACGGGTGGTGGCATCGGCGGCATCGGAAAGCAGGCGCAGTTTTGCGGCGACGGGCTGCGTTTCGTCGCCATAGCGCGTCGCCAGCGCTTCGCTGCCGATGGCGGGGCGCAGCGTCTCCGGCAGCTGTACCAGCGCCTCACGCTGCCCCGCTCTGGCCAGCCGGATCACCGCCTGCCCGGCACTGACAACCTGACCGGGTTCGGCAAGCGTCTCCATCACCACGCCGTCAGAGTCGGCCAGCAGCACGGCATAGCCCGTGGCATTTTGCGCCACGTTTGCCTGCGCCTGGGCTGCGCTGAGATCCGCTTTCGCGGAATCTGCCGCCGCTTTAATCTGGTCATACTCCGAGGCGGAGACTGCGCCAGCGCCAACGAGGCCACGGTAGCGCGCCTCATCGCTGATGGCTTTTCGCGCGCGCGCCCTGGCGGCGTCAACGGCCTGTTGCTGAGCCACGGCCTGCAGCTTCAGGTCGGCGGGATCCAGCCGCATCAGCGGCTGACCGCGCTTAACGCTCTGGCCAGTATCAACAAAGCGTTCAAGGATCTTACCCTGCACTCTAAAACCAAGATCGCTTTGCGTTCTTGCCACCACCACGCCGGTATAGGTGCGAGAGGTATCGTGCGCGAGTTCTACGGATGCTGATCTGACGAGCGGCGGCTGGGTGCGCGGATCGTCACTCGAGGCGTTATCACCGCAGGCCACGAGGGCCAACGGCAGAAGACAAGCGGCAAAGCGGGCTGAATGAAGCCTGAGCATGGGAAACCCTTAATCAAATAACAGGATGGTTTCCGCATTCTCAGACTAGTGACCAATAAAGTCAATGGTCACAAATCAGGGGGCCAGGCTTCTTAAAATCAGCGATGAGAGAAGAACCGCCGCCGTTGGGGCCGTTTCGAGATTAAACTGCAGTTGAACAGGATTTATGAAGGGGCACATCACCATATATATCGCATAAGTGGCTTCATCAAGGGGGGTTTTCCTTTCGAACTCCCCGGCCTGCCTGCCTTCGACAAGAATGCTCTCAATCAGCTTTAACAGCCGTTCCGCATACCTTTCTGTTGAAGGCCACTTCTCCCGCGAGGCGACGGCGGCAATATCGTAGAGTTTACGATCGTGAAAAAAGAGTTCGCTCCCCGCTTCGGTGAGCGCCCGGAAGAGGCGGCGTAATTTTTCGCTGGCTGACGGCGCGTCAGCCACCGCTGAGAGTACCGCGGCCATGATCATTTCCAGGCGGTTAGCGCAGATCACTTCGCCGATAGCCTGTTTGGATTCGAAAAACTTATAGATATAAGATTTTGAAAAACCGATAGATTTAGCCAGCTCCGCCACGGTGGTTTTTTCATAGCCGTAATGCCCGAAATGCTCAAAGGCGGCGTCGACGATTTGCTCCCGGACGCTGTGATCGAGCGGGCCGCGTGATGATGGGACGTTCATATTCTTAGTCATTTTTTCAGCTTAGCGTGATGCGCCTTGATTGACAACCAGTGACCATTTTAGAATTAAGTCACGATTTCGACTTGTTTCAGGATCGCGCAATATCATCCTCACAGGTGACGGCACCTGCCCGGAGCGTCCGCGTCAGGCGACATACGCTGTTGGGCCAGATTCGGATGCTCCCCGAGCAAAATTGTACCAGACAAAATCCTTTGCCAACAAAAGCATCGGCTCCGTGGATGACTGCTTAACTCAACCTCAACGCAGAGTTAAATATCAGGCGGACGTCAAGTCGGCGCCTGCTGTTCAGAAAGGTATTTTTGCCGCCATTTAGCCGGAGATACGCCGTACAGCTTCCTGAAGGCTTTAGAAAAATGCAGCTGATTTTCATAGCCAACGGAAATGCCCACGACTTTAATCGCCGTAGCGCTGTTTTTCAGCAGGCTCACTGCGATATTCATACGAAAATTAAGCAAGTATTCCCTGGGGCCGATACCGTAGGCGCCTTTGAACAATCGGCAGAGGTAGCTGCGATTGATATTGCAATAGGCGGCCAGGCTATCAACCGTCAGATGTTCGTGGTAGCGATTTTCAATTTTTTTGATCGCCCTTTGCAGATGCCGGGTTTTGTCATCAGGGAGGGAAGCCTTTTCGCCGGGCGTATTGCTGATTAGCGAAGAAAAGAAGAGATAGCACAATCCCTGCACCTTCAGCGGATGCTCATCGCCATGTTCGACAATTTGCCGCAGGTAGCCAGAGGCGCTGGAGTCGTCTTTATTCAGGTTGGGTCGATAAACCGGAGATTGCCGGCTAAGATGACACTCCTCGAAAATTCTGGCGGCAATCAGCCCATCGACCTCAAGCCACATATAATGCCACGGATCCCTATTATCAGCGCAGTAGGTTGTCACCTCATGGGGATGAATCAGAAACCCCTCCCCGGCGCCGACAGGAAAAGCGCCAAACTCACTGTAAAATGTGCCGGTTCCACTTATCACATAATGAAATAGGTAATGCTGGCGGACTGCGGGGCCAAAGCGGTGTCCCTTATGACAATTCTCCTCGCCGTACTGGTACAAATTCAATTCGATATTGTCGGTATGATTAAGGGTAAAAGTCTTGTGCATCAGTCGCGCTCTCTCTTTTTCACCCACGTTATCAGAGATGCCTGCAGTAAAGTCACCGTGTTTCAGCCAGATTCGGAGCTGGCTCACACTTTCATAGCGACATCATTTTTCGCCATACCAATATCACATTTAGCCATATTTCCTGTTCATGCCGCAGCGTACATTCTGCCTGGTGAAAACAGCAGGAAAGGAGAAATACCATGATTAAAGTGACATTTATGGGCGCAGGCAGCACCATTTTCGCCAGGAACGTACTCGGCGACATTATGACGACGCCGGCGTTGAAAGAGGTGGAGATTGCGCTGTACGACATCGACAGCGCCCGTCTCAATGAATCCCTCGCCATGTTGAATAATATCAACCGCAATACCAATGCGGGCAGAGCGAAGATCGCCGCCTACCTTGGCGTTGAGAACCGCCGCGCGGCGTTGAAAAACGCCAATTACGTGGTGAATGCTATTCAGGTTGGCGGCTACGATCCGTGCACCATCACCGATTTCACGATCGCGAAAAAATATGGTCTGCAGCAGACTATTGCCGATACCCTGGGCATTGGTGGTATCTTCCGCGCGCTGCGCACCCTACCCGTGCTGTTTGATTTCGCACGGGATATTGAAGCCGTATGCCCGGACGCCTGGCTGCTGAACTACACCAACCCGATGGCCACGATAACCGGCGCCATGCTGCGCCATACGGAAGTAAAAACGGTAGGACTCTGCCACAGCGTTCAGGTATGTGCTGAAACGCTGTTGAAAAGCGTGGATATGCCAACCGACGACGTGCAATTTCATATCGCGGGTATTAATCACATGGCCTGGCTGCTGGACATTCGCCGTCACGGCGAGGATTTGTACCCGGAAATCAAGCGCCGGGCCAGCGCCCTGCAGGGCAAGCATGATGATATGGTGCGCCATGAAATCATGAAAACTTTCGGCTATTACGTCACCGAATCGTCAGAGCACAACGCCGAATATATGCCTTACTGGATCAAACGCAGCTACCCGGAGCTGATTGAACGCTTCAATATCCCGCTGGATGAATATCCGCGCCGGTGTATTGAACAGATTGACCAATGGCAGCAGCAGAAAGTAGCGCTGACCCATGACACCAGCCTGACCCACAGCCGTACCCATGAATACGCGTCTTACATCATCGAAGCGATGGAAACCGATCGGCCTTACAAAATTGGCGGTAACGTGCTCAACACCGGCCTGATTACCAACTTACCTTCCGAGGCCTGCGTCGAAGTCCCTTGCCTGGTCGATGGCCAGGGCGTCACGCCGTGCTACGTCGGCAATTTGCCGGAGCAGCTGGCAGCGCTGAACCGGACCAACATCAATACTCAGCTGTTGACCATCGAAGCGGCGGTGACGCGCAAACGCGAAGCCATCTACCATGCCGCCCTGCTCGACCCGCATACTTCCGCAGAGCTGTCGATCGATGACATCCGCAAACTGTGCGACGAACTTATTGAAGCACACGGCAGCTGGCTTCCCGCCTACCATTAATCGCTCTGCTGATCTGCTACCTCCTGATAACTCACCAGGCGCGGCGTTTTCCGCGCCGTTCCCCATGTTTACTCAAAGAACAGGAGGTTTTGTCTTTTCGGCGCTGTCTGTTTTTCTATTTTTGATAAATCTCTTCGCATCGATTTTTCTGCGGCGGCTTTGCCGGGGCTATCGGAAAGGAGATTAAGATTCAGCCTTACCAGGTACGTAACAGGCTATTTTGTTTTTCTTGCGATATTCACCGGGCGGCAAATGAAAATGACGCGTAAATAATCGGGTGAATGTTTGCTGCGAGTCATAGCCGTAGCGCAAACCAATACTGTAAATATTCTCATCGGTCTCGCGTAAATCGCGGGCCGCTGAGTCCAGTTTTTTATTACGGATATAGCGCCCGAGGCTCTCGCCTCTATATTGCAAGAACAAACGCTGCAGGTACCATTTGGAATACCCTGAATAACGGGCTATCTGTTCTATACGCAGTGGTTTATGTAAGTTATTGTCGATCCAGTCAATGATGACGGCTATCACTGTTTCGGAAATAAACATGTTGCCTCCCCTTCTGAATGCTGCCGGTTTTATCAAGATAGTTTTTGCGTAAGGTATGCACATCATGTTGTCACCGGCACAGCGTGAAGCTCAGGGCACTAATAACCCTTTCATTATCAACGACAGACCGAATTCGAACGCAGTATCCGGATGGGGATAAACCAGCGATTCGATAGAGGGACTTCCTGGCGATGTCTTTGATAAAATTTGCTTACCATCACCGCCCGAGCGGGACTGCTCCTCTAATACGCATCCCAGGGTGTATTCACTCAGAGTGAGTAATATCATTGCGGCGTCGGCCTCAGTGAAACCGACGCGCGCAAGATACGCCACCTTGGGACGAAACGTATCCCCTCCCACCCGGGCCGGTGATGTCCCGGCATGTAACAGGGCGCCGTCCCGATGGGCGAGCAGAGCGCGCCGGAAACTACGGGCGTTATCCGCCAGCCAGTTTGCCCATTCAGCAATATCTTCGGGGACAGGCAGGGAATGGTGTTTGGCTAAAACCGCGGAAGCCATTTCTTCAAGTAAACTGGCCTTGTTCTTAAAATGCCAGTACAACGTCGCTGATTCCACCCCCAGTTTTTGTGCCAGCTTACGGGTCGTAATAGCTTCGAGGCCGACCTCATCTAATAATGCTAATGCTGCCTCAATCACCTGATCTCGCTGGATTTTCGCCATGATATTCCCCCTTTATTGATGCATCAAACCGGCCAGTGGTCTGTGAAGCGCCATTTTGTCTGAACTCAGCGCCTGGCGGAATCTTTAATGCAAATAAATCTATCATTGATAGGTTTATTGATCAATGATAGATTTCTTCGCACATCGTCCTTAGGGGGCTTTTTATGAATATCAATCAAGACAAGCGGGTCAAGGAAACAACCCATCCGCGACCGATAAACGCCATACCTCCGATGCTGTGGATGCAGGCGGCCATCATCACCCTGGGGGCGTTTGCAACGATGCTCTCATCAACGATGCTGAGCGCGGCGCTGCCCGCGATGGCCGCCGGCCTTGGCGTGACGGACACGGCAATACAATGGATAGCAACGGCGTATCTTATGGCCCTTGCGGCAGGCGTTCCGCTTAGCGCATGGGCGGCCAGGCGGTTTGGCGCTACGCAGCTTTGGCTCTATGGCCTTATTTTATTTGCGATTTTTTCGGCAGTTTGCGCCCTTTCCCCGCGTTTTGAGGTGCTGCTTGCCGCAAGAGTTATGCAAGGCCTGGCAGGGGGATTACTCGTACCGGCAGGGCAAACGATCCTTGGTCTGGTCGTCGGACGCGAACGTCTGGGGCGGGTGATTGGCACGATTGGCGTGGCGATCGTCATTGCTCCCTTGCTGGGAACATCGCTGGGCGCGGTCCTGCTTGAAATCTGCGGATGGCGAGGATTATTTTGGATCACGGTGCCGTTCTGTCTGTGCGCCTATCTGGCCGGATGGAAGCTGCTTCCCCGTCCAACAATAAAAACTGACAGGCCCCTCTCCCTGGACTGGCTGGGACTGGCGCTGGTCTTCTGCAGCCTGCCGATGCTGATGGAAGGCATGAAAGAGCTCAGCCTGAATAGTGGTAAATATGGCTGGAACGTCATCATGCTCAGCGTGGGCGCCCTATTCACCTGCTTGTTTATTTATCGCTCTTTGCGCATTGAGTCCCCCTTACTGCATCTCGAGCTTTTCAAGCATCGGGGTTTCACTTTATCTGCCGTATTGATGGCTATCGGCGGCGCGGTGAATTTTGGCGGTCAGTTCCTGCTTCCTTTATATTTCCGCGACGTTTGCCATGTAACGCTTGCTGAAGTGGGCCTGCTTCTCACCCCTCAGTTAATCGGCTCGGCGATAGGATTTCCGGTAGCCGGCTACTTCTCTGACAAGCTGGGGCCACGAACGGTGCTTATCATTGGCGGTTTGCTCGCGGCATTTGCCACATTGCCACTGACAATGATTGATGCGGGAAGTCGCTATACGCTTGTGGGGGGCGCAATAGCGGTCAGAGGGTTCGGTTTAGCCCTGGCAACTGTGCCCGCGATGGCTGCGGGCCTGGCTATGGCTGGCAGCCGTCACGTCGCTGATGCCGCACCTGTTCTGAATATCCTCCAGCGCGTTGGGGCGATGGCGGGCGCGGCGCTGGTGACCGCCTGCTACGTCAGATTTGCCCATACCCGGGGGAGCTTAGCCGCGTTTCACCACGCCGGGTGGCTACTTACCGGCGGGGCCGTACTGCTCGCGCTTTGCGCATTATTTATGGTGAACCATTCCACTTTAACAACGCCGGAAGAATAAACCCGTTAAACAGAAAATGAATCGCTGTCAGACCCGCTCCCAATGCCTGCTGGTTAAATTTGCAGAAATGGATTTCGTTGCCTGCAAAATAAACAATTCGGAGCGGCTGATAGGCAGTCATGCCAGCCCGTTGCGAACCGGCTGGCATGGCGCACTCTCGCTGGCTAAATCGCGCCGATCAATCCCCCGTCAACCCGAATCACCGCGCCGGTAATGTAGCTGGCAGGCTGGCTTGCCAGAAACGCAGCGACGGCGCCGTACTCCTGCGGTTCGCCATAGCGCCCGGCCGGAATGCTCTGACGACTCTTTTCGGCGACCGCTTCCGCACTGCTGTTTTCCCGTTGCGCCTTGAAAGCATCCAGCTGACTGACGCGGTCGGTCGCGATGCGCCCTGGCACCATCACATTCACCGTCACGCCGTCGCCAGCCACTTCGCTGGCGAGGGTTTTCGACCAGCCGAGCAGGCTCATGCGCAGCGCGTTCGACAGGGCGAGGCCGGGAATGGGGGTTATCACGCCGGATGAAGTGGTGGTAATAATGCGTCCCCAGCCGCGGCTGCGCATGGCGGGCAGGAGTTTATCGGTGAGCTGAATCAACGAGGCGACCATGACTGAAAACTGCTGTTGCCAGACGGCGCCATCCGTCCCCTGCGCCGGTGCGGGCGGCGGACCACCAGAGTTGTTAACCAGAATATCGATATCGCCCCACCGCTCGCGGATATCGGCAATCACTCGATCAAACTGCTCCGGGGCGGCGAGATCCAACCGCCAGGCGCGGGCAGTACCGCCCAATAAGGTGATACGTTCCACCGTTTGCGCCAGTTTTTCCGCGCTGCGGCCGGTGACCGCCACCTTCACCCCTTCCTGCGCCAGGGACAGGGCAATAGCCTGTCCCAGACCACTTCCGGCACCGCAGACCAGCGCCACACGTTGTTGTATCTGAAAATCCATAAGTGCTCCTGATTGTATTTTCAGAAGCAATATGTGCAAGAGCGATGCCAGTTATGCGCGGGCGTTTTTAACATTGACCTGGTCAAAGGCGTATTGCAGATGCGTTCTCATCAACTCTGCCGCCTGTTCCGGCTTGTTCTCTCGCAGAGCATCGATGATGGCAACATGCTCTTCACACCACGCTTTTACGCGGCGCTTATTGTGATAGCTGCCAAATTCCAGCAGACGGCGCAGCCGGTTTTGTTGCTGAATGGCCTGTAACACGAACAGGTTGCCGCTGGCTTCTGCCAGCAGCTCGTGAAACTCAGCGTCGGTTTCGAAAATCTCTTTTGCCGGCACCTGCGTAATGTCCGGGTGGGTGATGAGCCGCAGATGCCGGGCGCGCAGGCGTTTAAGCATCTGCCTGTCCACATGCAGGCCGGGCGTCAGCAGCGCCGTCGGTTCAATCATCAGGCGAAAACCGTAGCTGTTGCGCAGGGCGACATCGGAGTTGAGGGTTTGCAGGAAGCGCCAGCCGTGCCCCGCGTTACGGGCAATCAGGCCGTCCTCCGATAGCTTCACCAGCGTACGGGTCAGCACGCCGCGATCGACATCATAGCGCTGGCTGATTTCGGTCTGGGTAAACGATTCCGGCAGCGCACCCGCAATACGATCGTGTACCAGCTGCTCGTACAGCTTCTGGTCATTGCTCTTGGACTGCTCAATCTCCAGCAGCTCCAGCTCATTGCTGCGTTTAAGCAGGAAAAAGCCCTGATTCGGACGCGCTTCAACCACCCCCATTCGGGTCAACTCTTTTAGCCCGGCGCGCACCGGCGTACGCGACACGCCCAGCGCATCGGCAAGATGTTGCTCCCGTAAATGATGACCTGGATCGAATTTTGCTTCGGATATCAGGTCGAGTATTTGCCGGGCGATCCGGCGACTGCTCGCAGTGGAGTCAGGCTGCATGGAGAACGGTTCCCTAAAATGCATTGTTGTGATCGATATATACAATATCACGGGCAACAAAACGCAGCAAAACAAAGCAAGGACTGCACGATTAGCGTGCAATACGCACCAGGATGAGACATTTTTTTCACACGCTTGATTGTATTTATTGACTCAATAAATTCAATTTAAATCTTAACCAGGAGACGACTATGTCCAGCAATTCTTTACTGTTTCGCCGCGTGCGTACCTTGATGTTCGCGCTGACTGCACTTCCGCTGGTAAGCCATGCTGCGGTGGAAACCATCGCCCCGGGCAAGCTGACCTACGGCACGGCGGCGACGTTTATGCCTTTTGAGTTCGTGAAAGAGGGCAAGCTCACCGGCTTCGATATCGACCTGATTAACGCGCTAAGCAAAGAGATCCAGCTGACGCCTGCGCCGATGCCGATGGAGTTCAAAGGGCTTATCCCAGCGCTGCAGGGGAAACGTCTCGATATCATCAACTCCGCCATGTACGTCAATCCTACCCGTGCCGCGCAGGTCGACTTCGTGCCCTATCTGAAAATCGGCAGCCGCGTGGTGGTGAGCAAAGGTAACCCGGCAAAAATCACCGGACGCGACCTGAGCCTCTGCGGCAAAAACATCGCCGTGACGCTCGGCGGGATCGAAGAGAGCCAGGCCCGGGCAGATAACCAGCGCTGCCTGGACGCCAAAAAACCGGCCATTAACGTCATGACCTTCCCCGCCGCCACCGACTCCGCCGTCGCCGTCGCCCAGGGCCGCGCCGATGCCGAGTTCCTCTCCACGCCGGGGACCGTCGCCCTGTTAACCGAAAAAGCGGGCATGTTTGCCGCGGTTGGCGACGAATTCGAAGCGGATACCCATATCGCGTTTGCCGTGCGTAAAGGCGACACCGAAACCCGGGCCCTGCTGGAAAAAGGTCTCCAGGGTCTCGTCAAAAATGGCACCTATAAGCAATTGATTGAGAAATGGAACTTCCCTGACTCCGTTGCCCTTTTCTAAGCCGTTTTGCCATTAACCGGAGAAAGCTATGTCGATCGAACTAATGTGGCAGTACTTCCTCTCACCCGAGTTTGTTCAGGGTGCGTGGATGACGCTACTGATTACCCTCTGCTCACTGTTGTGTGGCGTGGTGCTGGGCCTGGTGTTGGCGCTGTTGCAGGAAGCGCCGTTTCGCGCCGGGAGAGGGCTGGCCTTTTTCTACCTGTGGCTGTTTCGCGGGACGCCGGTGCTGTTCCAGATAATCTTTGTCTACAACGTGCTGCCAGGCTTCGGCTTACGCTTCTCCGCGTTTACCTGTGCAGTGCTGGCGCTTTCGCTTAATGAAGGCGCCTACATGGCGGAAATTCTGCGCTCTGGCCTGCAGGCCGTAAAAAGCGGCCAGCGCACCGCCGGCATGGCGCTCGGGATGACCCACGGGCAGATCATGCGAAAAATCGTGCTGCCTCAGGCCGCACGCATCGTTCTGCCGCCGATGGGTAACCAGATGATCAGCATGCTGAAATCGAGCGCGCTGGTGTCGGTTATCGCCGTTCAGGAGCTGCTGCTGGTCGCCAACCAGACCGCCAGCGCCAGCTTCCGCTACTTCGAAGCGCTTTGCGCCGCCGGTCTCTATTATCTGCTGCTCACCAGCCTGTTCATGATCTTCCAGTCGCGGCTTGAAAGCGTACTGGATCCCAAACAGCGGCGCAGCAAGAGCCAGAAGCGACTGACCCGCCTGTTTAAATTACCGAAAATCGCCCGGGAGGAACCATGAGCGAGAAACCGCTGCTGGAGATGATCGGCATTGATAAGACTTT
Source organism: Klebsiella sp. GW_Kp182 (assembly GCF_040062275.1). Classification (NCBI taxonomy): domain Bacteria; kingdom Pseudomonadati; phylum Pseudomonadota; class Gammaproteobacteria; order Enterobacterales; family Enterobacteriaceae; genus Klebsiella; species Klebsiella sp. GW_Kp182. The sequence continues at coordinate 58,431 of NZ_JBEAFQ010000044.1, forward strand.
TGGTCGCCAGACCGTGCTCAAGAACTGCTCACTTGAGGTGCAGCGCGGGGAAACCGTGGTGCTGATTGGGCCATCGGGCTCGGGAAAATCCACCCTGCTACGCTGCGTCAATATGCTCTCACCTGCCGACAGCGGCGACGTCTTTTTCGCCAGCCAGCACATCAGCCGGGGCGAAGTGCCGGTGCACAAACTGCGTCAGCGTATTGGCATGGTGTTCCAGAACTACGAGCTGTTCTCGCACCTGACGGCGGCGGAAAACATCATGCTGGCCCCAATGACGGTGCTGGGGATGAACCGCATTGATGCCCGCACGCTGGCGGACAACCTGCTGGCGAAGGTGCGCATCAACGAACGCGCGGACCACTTTCCGGACGAGCTCTCCGGCGGCCAGCAGCAGCGCGTGGCGATTGCCCGTGCCCTGGCGATGAAGCCCGAGCTGATGCTCTATGACGAACCCACCTCAGCTCTCGACCCGGAGATGATCCGCGAAGTGCTGGAAGTGATGGCAGAGCTCAGCGCGGAAGGGATGACCAGCATGGTGGTGACCCACGAGATGGGCTTCGCCCGGCGGGCCGCCAACAACATTCTTTTTATGGAAGACGGCGAAATTATCGATCGCGCCAGCACCGGTGATTTCTTCGCCGGCCACGTCAGCGAGCGCGCGCAGCGCTTCCTGACGCAAATATTACATTAATCACGGAGTTCCTATGTCCAGTTACCAGGTTGACAGCGCACGAATGAAAAAGGATTTAGCGACGCTGGTTGCCATCAATACGGAAAATCCACCGGGCCATGAGCGTGAAGCCGCCGAATGTCTGGAAGGCTGGCTGCTGACCGCCGGGTTCGATCTCTCCTTTAGCGAATACGCGCCGGGGCGGACCAACGTTATCGCCGTCCTGCACAATGGACCGGGACCGTGCTTCGCCTTCAACACCCATATTGACACCGTTCCGGCGGGCAGCGGCTGGGCGAGCGATCCCTTCACCCTCAGCGAACGCGATGGCCGCCTGTACGGGCGCGGCGCCTGCGATGCCAAAGGCCCGCTGGTGGCGATGGTTGAAGCCCTGCGTCTGCTGGCCGCCAACCGTCAGCGCTGGTCCGGCACCTTGATGGGCGTGTTCACCGCCGATGAAGAGGTCGCCAGCGAAGGGGCGAAATTCTACGTACGCGACACCCCGCCGGCGATTGATTTCGCGGTGATTGGCGAGCCGACATCGAATGCGACCTTCTCGGCTCACAAAGGCAGCTTGCGTCCTCGCGTGCGGGTAAAAGGCGTCACCGCGCACTCCGGCACGCCGGAGCTGGGGGTTAACGCCATTTACCAGTCCGCGCGCCTTTTAGGGCTGATCGAAGAGGCCCACCACCTGCAGGTGCGTTGCCGCTGCCACGATCTGGTCGGCAACGCCAGCCTGACGGTGACCCGCATCCACGGCGGCCATGCGGACAACGTGGTGCCAGACAGCTGCGAGCTGCTGCTCGATCGCCGCATGGTACCGGGGGAAGACGAAGAGGTTGTTAAAGCCGAACTGCAACAGCTGCTCGACCACGCGTACGCGCAGGCAAACGTGGAAGCAGAAATTATCGCCTGGCAGCCCACCACCGGCGGCGCGACGCAAACCGACAGCAGCGAAGCCATTGTCGAGCAAAGCCTTGCCGCCTGCCGCCGTCACGGACAGAGCGAGCCCGGCCCGTTTGGTTTTCAGGGCGGCTGCGACCTGGTGCATTTCCGTTCGCTGGGCGCAAAGGGCGTGGTGATTGGCCCCGGCTCGCTGTCCGTGGCCCACAAGCCCGATGAATTCGTCCCCGTCGATGAATTTATCGCCGCGGCAGATATCTATCTCGATATTGCGCTCGCCATGCTGCCGCCGGCGTCCGATTTATGAAAGCGCAGCTCTTTCGGGGAGACCTGCATTACGCCGGCGTGACGCTGCATACCGCCGCCTCCGGCCCGGTGACGGCGCTCGACACCCTCTGGTTGCGCCTGGAAGACCGTGGCGTGACGGGGATTGGCGAAGTGCGTCTCAACATTCGCTACCTGCACGGCTACCGCGAAGAGCAGGTGCTGAACAACCTGCTTCAACGCCTCAACGGTTGGGACTGGCGCCAGGAGCCCGCGGCGCAACTTGCCGCGCTGCACGAGGAGGACCGCACGCTGCTGCCGCCGTCGCGCATGGCGCTGGATATGGCGTTGCACGATTTAATGGCGCGTCAGAACGGGGTCAGCGTCGCCGCCTGGCTGGGGGCGCCAGCTGGCCTGCCCGCCTGGCACACCAATCAGACGCTGTTCTGGGGCAGCGAAGCAGAGATGCTGGCGCAGGCGCAGCGCTATGTCGATCGCGGTTTTACCCAGCTGAAGTTACGCACGGGCGTAGCGGATTTCGCCACCGACCTGGCCCGCCTGCAAAAGCTGAGGCTGCGGTTTGGTCAGCAGATTTCGCTGGCGATTGACGTGAACGGCCAGTGGTCGCTGGCGCAGGCTCACGCGGCGTTCCCTTATCTGCGCGAGCTGAATCTCAGCTATATCGAACAGCCGTTAAGCCCGGCAAACGATAGCCAGCTTGCTGAACTGTACGGCTACGGCATCCCGATCATGCTCGACGAAAGCCTCAACAGCGAGTCGGCCATCACCCGGCTTATCGCCGCCAAAGGTGCGCTGTGGGGGCATCTCAAGCTGGTGAAACTGGGGGGGCTTGCTCCGACGCTTGCCGCCGCCGTCCGTCTGCGACTCGCCGACGTGCCGTTCATGATTGGCCAGATGAATGAAGGCCATGCCGCCACCGCCGCCGCGCTCCAGCTGTGCCGCGTGGTGCAACCGGCATTCGCCGAACTGTATGGCGCCGATGGATTAACCGACGATCCCGTCAGCGGGCTGGAATACCGCAATGGCATGGTCGCCGTTAACGACTCTCCCGGTCTGGGCGTGCAGTTCGATGCCGCGCGGGCCAACTTACTCCAGGAGTTTAATGATGCAAGATGTTAACAATGTGATTCAGGGCAGCGAGTCCGCCTTTCGCGCCGACGAATATGCGCAGCGCATTCAGCGTACCCGCGAACGCTTAAGCCGCGCGGGCGTGGACGTGATGATCGTGACCGGCCCGGAAAACATTTTCTGGCTTACCGGTCAGCAAACGCCGGGCTATTACACCTTTCAGGCGCTGCTGCTGCCGGTAGAAGGGGATCCGGTCTTTGTGATTCGCCAGCTCGAATACTTTAACTTTATCGCCAACACCTTTATTTCAGACGCCGCCATCTACCAGGATGGCGATAACCCGGTGGATTTCCTGGTAGGCATGCTGCAACAGCGCGGCTGGCTCAACAAACGCATTGGGCTGGACAAACGCGGCTGGTTCCTGCCGATTGCCGTCTATGAAGCCCTGCAGGCGAAGCTCGGCACCATCGCCGATACCGCGGGCGTCATCGAACCGCTGCGCGCGGTGAAATCGGCGGCGGAGGTGGAAAAAATCGCCCTCGCGGCGCGCTATGTGGATGCGGGCATGCGCGCCGGGATGGCGGCGATTGGCAGCGGCGCGGACGAAAACGCGCTGGTCTCCGCGATGATGGGGGCCGCTATTGCCGCCGGTTCCGAGTATGTCGGCATGGAACCGCTGGTTTCTACTGGCCCACGCAGCGGCGTGCCGCACGGCACGTGGCGACGTCGGATGATGCAGAATAACGACCCGGTCTTTCTGGAGATGTCCGCCGCCCACGATCGCTACCACGCCGCGATGATGCGCTCCGCCTGGCTGGGCCGTCCGCCCGCTATCGCCATCGAAATGGAAAAAGTTTGTCAGGAAGCCCTGCAGGCCGCCCTCGACGCCATTCGTCCGGGCGCCACCTGCGAAGCGCCGCACCTGGCCTGCCAGAAGGTGATCGACCGCGCCGGATTCACCGAAAACTTCAAAAAACGCACCGGTTACTCCATCGGTATCGCCTTCGCGCCGGACTGGGGCGAAGGCGGCATTCTCAGTCTGTACAGCGGCGTCACCACCGAGCTGCAGCCTGGCATGACCTTCCACATCCCGCCGGCCCTGCGTATCTACGGTCAATTCACCGTCGGCGTCAGCGAAACCGTGGTGGTGACTGAAACCGGATATCGCCAGCTGGGTTCCCTGGCTCGCCCATTAACGCTGCTGTAAGGAAAGAAAGATGAAAGATATCAACGAGTGCCGTGAACGCCTGCGCGGCATTTTCAACATCACCGTCACCCCGTTCACCGCCAGCGGCGCGATCGACTTCCCGGCGCTGCGTGAAAATATCGAACGCGTGATTGATCTGGGCTATGACGGCCTGCTGATTGGCGGCACCTACGGTGAGTTTCCGGTAATGACCGTCGAAGAACGCCGAGAGCTGTTTCATGAGGTGATGGGCTGCGTGGACGACCGCGTGGCGGTGATGCTGTGCAGCGCCAGTTCCGACCCGCGCGACGCCCGCGAGCTGACCCGGCTGGCAAGCGAGCTGGGCGGGCTGCCGATGGTCACCGCCCCCTTTGTTAGCGAAATCACTGACGAACAGATCGTCAGCTACTTCAATGAGATGGCGCCGTTATCCAAAACCGGCATTCTGGTGTACAACGCGCCGGGCATCGGCATCACCCTCTCCCCGGCGCTGCTGGAACGGCTGGCAGAGATCCCGAACGTGGTCGGCATCAAACAGGGCGATCTCAACCCAACCGCCATCGATCAGATTGCCAACCGCCTGCGCGGGCGGCTGCGTTTGTTCTGTGCCTCCGATCTGGCTTTCCTCGGGCCGATGATGGCCGGGTTTGACGGCATCAGCACGACCAACAGCGGCGCGCTGCCGGAGCTGATCGTCAATACCTTCCGCGCCGTAGAACGGGGCGACGCCGCCACCGCCCGCGATTTGCATCAGCTGTGGTACGCGTATCGGGCGCTGGCGCGCAAACACGGTCAGCCGCAGTTGGTGAAAGCGGCGATGGCGCTGCGCGGCTTTAACGGCGGCACCGTACGCGCACCGTTAAAACCGATCGGCGACGCGGCGCTGGCAGAGCTGACCCGCGTAATGCAGGAGCTTGCCAGCGACCCTCGCAGCGGGGTTACGCTGGCGCGTTAAGCGCCGCCTGTAGGAACGCGACGAACAGCGGATGGGGCGCATCCGGGCGGGACATCAGTTCCGGATGCCCCTGAACCCCGTGCCAGAACGGCAGCTCAGGCTGGGAAACGGCTTCCACGATACCGTCGCTTTGCGCGCTCACGCTGACCCCGCCGGGAGACAGCGCCGGCAATAACTCGGGGTTAAAGCAGTAGCGATGGTTATAGTGCATTTCGCGGATATCGCCGGGGATAAGCCCGGAGGAAAAAGGGAATACGCCGCAGCGATGACGGCCATCGGCAAAGGGAACAAAGCTGTGCAGGGCTTCATCGGGGGCGACTTCCGCGGGAATGGCCGATTCGAAACCCGGGCTACGGCGCACGGCTGCGGTCATCATGCTCTGCATTCCCAGGCACAGCCCCAGCGTTGGCTGCCCGCGGGCCAGGGTCTCTTCCGCCACGCGGATTTGTCCGTTGACCGCCGCCATCGAGGAACCGCCTGGCAGCACCACGCCCTGGAAGGCCTGAAGCTCGTGTAATCCCGTGGACAGGCTGACCGGCGCAAAGAAATGGACCTCCAGGTTCAGCCCCAGCGACGCCGCGGCATCGCCCAGCGAGCCGAGCGTGGCGGGATAGACCAGACGGTGGTCCGCCTCGCGGCCAATCAGCGCGATGCGCAAGGACCCGCCGGCAGACGACGACTCGCCGCTATCCCAGCGGCCGTAGCGGTCGGCGGTGAGATCTAACAGCGTGTGTTGCCCATCGCTGAGCGTCAGGCGGTGGCGGCTGTCGTCGCTGTAAAGCCGCTGGCCCGGCAGGTCGGCGATAAGCGGCGCCTGCGAGGACGCCAGCACAATGACGGCGTCTGATGACGGCAGGCGGGCGATATCGCGCACCTCTTCACGCAGCGTATCGCTGCGCCAGAGGCCGCTGGTCACGCAGTACCCTGCACGAATGACGTGCTGGTGGCTATCGGGTACATCCCCGGCGAAGTCGGGGCGAAGGCTCCAGAGGGGCAACCCAAGACGATTGGCCCACAGGCTGGCGGTGATACCGTAGCGGGCGGGCGCGGAGCTGTTATCGAGAATAAAGATCGGTGACACGGCGAGTTTCCTGCTGATGTTGGGTACCTAATTGTATTAATTGAATCATTAGATACAAAAGAGGATTTATGAATAACAGTCAAATCGCCCGTCGTATGCAATCCGTACGGCCTTCTCCGACCGCGGCCATTTCTGACCAGGTACGGGTACTGGAAGCCGCAGGCAAGCAGGTTATCAACCTGGGCGAAGGGGAACTGGATTTTGCTACCCCACCCCATATTAGCTATGCGGGCATTGAAGCTATCGTGCATCACCAGACTAAGTATACCGCCGTTTCCGGCACCGCAGCGCTCAAGGCGGCCATTGCCGCCAAGTTCGCTCGCGACAATCAGCTGCGCTACCGTCCGGAAGAGATCATCGCCGGGAGCGGCGCCAAACAGCTTATTTTCAACGCCTTTCTGGCAACCCTGGACGCCGGGCAGCAGGTGATTATTCCCGCGCCCTACTGGGTCTCTTACCCGGATATGGTCTCTCTGGCCGACGGCGAACCGGTGATTGTGCCCTGCGATGAACAACACGGCTGGAAGCTGACGCCGGAACAACTGGCCGCCGCCCTCACCCCGTCAACGCGCTGGTTGATCCTCAATTCGCCGGGCAACCCGACCGGGGCGATTTACAGCGAACGGGAGCTGCGCGCGCTGGCAGACGTGCTGGCGGACTACCCGCAGGTGCTGGTGATGGCCGACGACATTTACGAGCCGCTGCGTTACGACAATACCCCGTTCACCACGTTTGCTCAGGCCGCGCCGCAGCTGGTTTCGCGTACGCTGACGGTGAACGGCGTGTCCAAAAGCCACGCCATGACCGGCTGGCGTCTGGGCTATGCGGGCGGGCCGCAGTGGCTCATTGCCGCCATGCAGATCCTGCAATCACAAAGCACCTCCAACCCCAGCGCGATTTCGCAGGCTGCGGCGGTCGCTGCCCTTAACCATTCGGCGGACTTCTTAGACGGCTGGCTGCACACGCTGGATAAACGCCGTCAGCAGGTGCTGGGGATGATTGCCGCCACCGAGGGCCTGAGCGCTGGCATTCCCCAGGGCGCATTCTATGTGTTTGCCAACTGCCAGCGGCTCATTGGGCGAGTGACGCCCACCGGCGAAACTCTCCGCGACGACAGCGGACTGGCGAACTGGCTGTTAGAACACACTCAGGTGGCCGTGTTACACGGGTCCGCGTTCGGCATGCCGGGGTATTTACGTATTGCCTACGCGGTGGAAGATGGGCTGCTGACGCAGGCCTGTCAGCGGATTGCCGAAGCCTGCGCGCAGCTGCGTTAGGGCACGCAAGCACTACAATGGCGCCCTGTAAAAAGAAAACCCCGCGCGATGTACTGGCCGGAGTTGTTGAATGCGGGCGCTCCGTTTTCTCAGCTCGCCAGCGCAATAGCGCGGCAATCAGTTTGCGTTCACGCCCGGCCGCTGCGGCAAAAATTCCTCGCCCCTGCCCCCTCCGTCGGGGCGAAATTGCGAAATGCATCACAGTCCAGGAAATAACTTAACAGGTTAACCGGTTAAGTTGAGTTGAGAGGTTGATCGGACAATCGGGTACGGGTATCGTAAGCCTACGAAATAAAATAAATGTAAACAGAAACTGGCGAAACAATGAAAGCAACGGCACAGTCAACGAAATACCAGGTGATAAAGGCAGCACTGTTAGATGAAATAAGAAACGGTACTTTTAAACCCGGGGAAAAATTCTACAGTGAGTCGGAATTAAAAGAGCGTTACTCCGTCAGTTCCGCCACGGTTATTCGCGCTATTCACGAAATGGTCAATGAAGGCTACCTGATTCGCTATCAGGGTAAAGGCACTTTTGTTTCGAAAGCCAAACGAAATGAGAACATTATTTTCTCAGAATCAGATAACGATTTAAAAGGCATGCAGTCGGTTAAAGTTATCGCCTGTGAACTGGAAAACGATCCGTGTATTAAAGAAAAACTCGGGTTAAATGATGATGAAAGATATTATCGTATTGCGCGCTTAAAGTTTGATAATAACAAACCTTATGCATTACAGATTTCGCATATTCCGGCCCGCTACTTCGCCAGTCAATTGACGATTAAGAATTCGGCACTCAGCTCTATTTATGAGGCTTTTAAGGTTAACAATGGTCTTGATATGTACACCATGCCCTATCGGCAGACCATCTGCGCCCTGACCGATGCTGCGCCAGAAGTCCTGCAGCACCTTGAGCTCACGGCTCACCAGCCCGTTATCATGATGAAACGCTATACCCACGACGAGCAAGGTCAGGTGATTGAATATATTGAGACCTGGAAACGGTTAGAATCATTTTATATTGAAATAAGAACGCCAGATAAGGGGGCAGGATGAACCAATTATTATTAATCTCTCATGGGGGTTTCGCCAGCGGTGCCAGACAGGCCACAGAATTAATACTCGGAGCGCAGCCAAACCTTCATGTAGTTGAACTGGATGGTGAGAAAGGGATTGCAGTATTTAAACAGGAACTTCTCGATAAAATCACCATCCTTAGCGCAGCAAAATCCAAAATTATTATCCTCTCTGATTTAAAAAGTGGTTCGCCGTATAACTCCGCAATGGAGATTATTGTCACTAACAACCTATGGAATAATATCACCCTGCTCTCTGGGATGAATTTAAACTTAATTCTGGAAATGGCCATGGCAATTGATGAAAGTCACTCGCCAGCCTCGCTGAATGAAATAATAACTACGGCGCGTGATGGTATTTACCATTTACAGCAGGCAGCGCTTGCCGCCCACACAGACGACGGAGACGAGTAAAAAATGGAGCACATTGCGGTCTGGCAGATAGCGTTACTGACGCTTTATTCAGGGCTGGCGATATACGACGGCAACAACACGACGCTTGGGTTAGTGAAACCGAGCATGGCGGGCTTCTTTGCCGGTCTCATTATGGGCGATATGACCACCGGGCTTATCGTCGGCGGCACCCTGAACCTGCTGGTACTGGGCGTGGGCAACTTCGGCGGCGCGTCGATCCCGGACTACATGACCGGTGCGGTGCTGGGTACCACTTTCGCGATCATCAGCGGCCAGGGCGCGGCGTTTGGCGCCACCATTGCGGTGCCGATTGGTCTCTTAATGGTACAGCTGGATATCCTCGCCCGCTTCAGCAACACCTTTATCCATCATAAGGCCGACAGGCTGATTGAAGAGGGTCAGGTGAAGGCGGCGGCCAGGATGAACCTGCTGGGCCAGGTGCCTATTTCGCTCTCGCGTATGCTGCCGGTGCTGTTGGCGCTGATCCTCGGGGCAACCTTTGTTAATGACGTCGTGACCTGGATCCCCGCGTCCATCATGAACGGTCTTAAAGTCGCCGGGGGCCTACTGCCTGCGCTGGGTATCTCCATCCTGCTGCGCTATTTACCGATTAAGAAGAACATCTCGTTTCTGATTCTGGGCTTTTTCCTGGCGGCCTATCTGAAAGTGCCGGTGCTGGGCGCCGCGCTGCTGGGTCTGGCAATTGCGCTTTACGTCTTCAACTCAGAAAAACAGGTAACGCAAACTACCGAATCCCCGGCAAATGGAGCAATGGGCGATGAATAAAGTATTAAAACGCGTGTTCTGGCGCTGGTTCCTGTTCGGTCAGTCAGGCTGGAACTACGAAAAAATGCAGGGTCTGGGCTATCTGTACAGCATCTATCCGTTCCTTGAGAAAAAGTACGCAAAACCCGAAGAGCAGAAGAACGCGGCGAAGGTACACAGCCAGTTCTTTAACACCAACAACACCATGGCGCCGGGGATCCTCGGGGTGAACATCGCCCTGGAAGAGCAGACCGGGCTTGCGGGCAAAGATGCGGTTGCCGGGATCAAAACCGGTCTGATGGGGCCTCTGGCGGGCATCGGAGATACGCTGTTCTTTGTTATTCCGACCACCATTATCGGTTCTGTCGCGTCGTACCTCGCGCTGCAGGGCAACCCGGTGGGGCTTGTTCTCTGGCTACTGTTCGCCCTGGTTCGCATGCTGTTTATGCGCTTTAGCATCAGCAAAGGGTATCAGGAAGGGGTCAACCTGCTGGGGTCTTTGACCAATAGCCTCAACAAAATTACCCGCGCAGCCAATATTCTCGGGCTGACGGTTATCGGGGCGCTTATCCCCTCGGTGGTGAAGGCGAATCTTAATTTCGAATTCAGCTACGGCGAAGTGTCGCTCAAGCTGCAGAGCATTGCCGACCAGATTATGCCCGGGCTTATTCCGTTGCTGGTTGTGGGGTTCACCTGGTGGCTGCTGGGGCTCAAAAAGATGAACTCGACTCGGGTCATTTTTGTCCTGATTGCTTTAGGTATTATCGGCTACAACCTGAATATTCTAGGTTAAGTAACACATTGATTTAAGGAATTTATCATGAAAGGTATTGTGCATATTCGTGTCGATGACCGGCTGATCCACGGCCAGGTGGCCACCCGCTGGGTAAGCCACTTCAACGCCAACCGTATTATGGTGATTGACGACGCCGTAGCTGCAAACGAGGTAGAGAAAATGCTGCTGCGCAGTGCAGCCCCGGAAGGCTGCAACACCTCTATTCTCTCTTTTGAGAAAGCCAGCGCCAATATCCTCGCCGGCAACTACGACGGTCAGCGCGTACTGATCCTGCTGAAGACCCCGGAGCTGGCGCTGAAGCTGATGAACGCCGGGATTGCCCTCCCACAGCTCAATATCGGCAATATGTCCAACAAAGACGATCGCCGCCAGATCAAACGCTCGGTCAGCGTCAACGATGCTGAGATCGCGGCCATCAACGCGCTGCTGGAAAAAGGCGTGGCGGTGACGGCGCAGATGACGCCGGAAGAGCCGAACGCCTGTATCACCACGTTTTTAAAAGCCGATAAGGGATAAGGGATGTCACCACATCAGCAGCAGTATTATCAGCATGTTTTAGCGACGCTGAATCAGGTGTTTCTTACTCAGAGCGCTGAAGTTGAGCAGGCGGCGGCGCTGTTTGCCGAGTGCGTCAAAGCCAACGGCATTATTCACGGCTTTGGATCCGGCCACTCGTTTGCCGCGGCGGTTGAGCTGGCCGGTCGTGCGGGCGGCCTGGTCAATACCAAAGCCATTGACCAGTTCTATGGGCCAACCGGCTGGTTTGATTCGCTGAAAGGGATTGGCGACATCTTCTCCGGGCTGCTCGATCTGCGCGAGTCAGACTGCTTTGTGATTATCTCCAACTCCGGCACTAAACCGCTGCACGTTGAGCTGGCACGCAAGGTCAAGGAGAGGGGGCTGAAGCTGGTGGTTATCACCCGCTACGCCGGCGAGTCGACGCCAACGAGCGAGAGCATTCGCGACTATGCCGATGTCATTCTCGATAACGGCTGCCCGTCCGGTGACTGCACGCTAAGTATGGATAACGGCAACATCATGACCGGTCCGGTGTCCTCGCTGTCTGCGGCCTTCATCATCAATAACGTGGTGATCCGCTGCATCGAGATGCTGCTGGAACAAGGTATCGCGCCGCCGGTGATGCGCAGCATCAATCTGCCCGGCGGTAAAGAATACAACGACATGCTGATGAGTCAGTACAAAGAGCGCGTATTCACGCTGTAGGGAAAAATCATGAAAGAGAGTCTGTCGAATCGCCTCACACCGCTGCCCTTTCCTGCCCTCACGCCCGACGCCTGTCGGGATGAGCTGACGGCGTGCGCGCGACGCATCGCGCGTAACATGGGTCTGTACGGCGAGAAATTCCCCTCAGCCTGCACGATCCATAATCGCTACGTTCTGAAAGAGAATAACGACTGGACCAACGGATTCTGGACCGGGATGCAGGCAATGGCCTGGGAGTTCAGCGGCGATCGCGCCTACCTGGACGGCGTTGAACGCAACGTGGCGAGTTTTAAAGCCCGCCTGGCGGCGCACCACGTCCTCGATCACCACGATATCGGCTTCCTTTATAGCCTGTCGGCAGTCGCGTACTGGAAACTGACGGAGCGCGAAGCGCTAACCCCGCTTATTCTGGCGGCGGCCGATCTGCTGGTAAACCGTTTTCACCCCAGCGCCGGTTTTATCCAGGCCTGGGGGACGCTTAACGACCCGCAGGAGTACCGGCTTATTATCGATTCATTGATTAACCTTCCCCTGCTCCACGTGGCGGCAAAGATCAGCGGTGAATCACGTTATCGGGAAGTGGCTGAACGCCACTATGCGGCGGTCATCAACAACATTTTTCGCGAAGACGGCTCCACTTTCCATACCTTCTATTTTGACCAGACAAGCGGTGCGCCTTCGCACGGGAAAACCTTTCAGGGCTACAGCGATAACTCCTGCTGGGCCCGCGGCCAGGCGTGGGCCATTCTCGGCATCCCGCTTCACTGGTCGGCTACCGGCGAAACCGACCACTACGAACGGTGGCAGCAGGCCTGCGAGTATTTCTTCCGCTACCTGCCGGAGGACGGCGTTCCCGCCTGGGATCTGCTGCTGGCTGCAGATCCGGACGCCCCGAAAGACAGCTCCGCGCTGGCGATTGCGGTCTGCGGCCTGCTTGAAGCGCATAAGCACTTTCCGGATGCCGGTTACCAGAAACTGGCGCGTCAGTGTCTGCTGGCATTAATGCGCGGCGCGTCTGCCCGCGATGATGATGTCTGCGAAGGCTTACTTAAACATGGTGTTTACGCCTATGCCCTCGGTAAAGGCATCGATGAATGTAATCTCTGGGGAGATTACTTCTATATGGAAGCGTTATACCGAGTCTACCAACCACAATGGTCAGGATACTGGTTATGACAATGATTCAGAGCTATTTAGATATCGTCCAGAAAAAACTTAACGACATTACTCAACAGCAAAGCCATAAAATCACTTCCACCGCCGTGGAACTGGCAAAAATCATTAACCAGGGAGGTGTAATTTATATTTTCGGCTGCGGCCACTCACATATTTTCGCTGAAGATGTATTTTATCGTGCCGGAGGAATCGCCCCGGTTCGGCCAATATTTATCGAACCTTTAATGTTACATCAGGGGGCGGCTGCTTCATCATATTATGAAAAACAGAATGACTATATTGCTGAGCATCTGGAGAGATTCTCGATCACCAGTAAAGATGCGCTGATTGTTATCTCAACTTCCGGGATTAACCCCGCTCCGGTCGATGCAGCACTCTGGGCAAAACAGCACGGGGCATTTACCCTGGCGCTGACCAGCTTTCTGTATGCCGAGACCCAGCCGTCGAAGCACAAGGCTGGCCTTAAGCTGCGGGACTGCGTGGATGTCGCCATTGATAACCAGGTGCCAATCGGTGATGCGGTACTTTCCCTTACGGAGCATGCAACGCCGTTCGCGCCGGTTTCCTCAATGACCGGGCTATTTATTATGCACACCCTGTTCGCGGAAATCATAGCGAACCTGGGGAGTGAAAATAAATCTCTGCCGGTATTTTTGAGCGGTAACATTGCGAATTCCTCAAAACATAATGAATATCTTCTCGAAAAATACGGTGCGCAAATCCCGGAGCTCATAAATAACACGAGTTTTAAATAAGCAGTACATCCCCTCGCCCTATAATACATGGTTTTATAAGGTATATAATAATGACAAGTCATAGACTCAGAGTTTCTCTGTGTACACCGCTGTTTCTTTTTATTGCTGCAGATGCCTTTGCGGAAGAAGAAACGGATTATGAAGCGCCTTCTCAGTTTGAGAAAGCGTTTTATGATGAAGGAAAATTAAATCTCAATACCTCACTATATATTCGTCATCGTGCTGTAAAAGACCCCGCGACCGGTAAATATGGACTGGGTCCAGCCGGGATCCAGAACCAGACCGGTAACGTGGCAATTAGCTATATTTCAGGCTATTACCAGGACGTTATTGGCTTTGATTTCTGGGGCAACGCCAACATTAAGCTCGGGCATACCGTCGGTCAGTCGGAGATCCTTTACTACGACTACGATTGCGGCGAGCCGGGCAAGTTCAGCCCGTGCGAGAAGTCCTACATGAGCGTGTCGGTTGCCGCACTCAAGCTCAATCTTGGCGATGCAGGCACCAACTTCAAGCTGGCCGCGGGCTATACCCCCATTAACTCCGGTACCGTAAAAAGCAGCTGGGGCCTCAACCCTCACGCTTTTCGCGGGTTTGACAGTGCCCTGACCCTCGACAAACTGAGGCTGACCTACGCCTGGGCCGACCGCTTCAAGAACGACTGGAGCCGTGATTTTAAACCGATGACCACGGCCTGGCACCAGAACAACGCCGCCGGACTCGATGACAACGGCAAAACCATTAAAGCCGGTGCAATCATCGATTACATTCACACGGTGGGCGCAGTCTATAACTTTGGCAGTACCGTGCTTGACGTGGGCTATGGCGAAGGTAAAGGCTACCGTCGCAACTGGCAGGCACAGGTAGAGCGTCACGATACGTTGACAAAGGATGTCTCCCTGCAGAGTAAGCTCTTCTACCAGGGCGCGCGCTACATTGAAGATCTGTCGAAAATTAAAGATCCTGCAACGGAATATTATGTGGGGGTTGGTTTTAACCTGAGCCACGACAACACCGTGTGGTCCCTTGGCTATAGTCAGAACTACGCCCCGAACACCGGAGATTACAACTTCCGCTTAACCCCGTGGGCGAACTCCGATAAGCGTGATTATCAGCCGACGCTGTCGCAGCTGGAAGACTTTAACGTTTCCGGCGCCCGCGCGGTTCGTTTTGGCGTGAGTTATAACTTTGCCGATCTTAATCTACCGGAGTTAACCCTGGGCGGTGCCGGAACCTACGGCTGGCACGTGGTTAGCGATGTCAGTAAAACCGGTTCGACGAGAAAGTACGACGGGAGCATGGTGTCGTTCGATCTTTCCGCTCGCTATCAGGTGGCGGACGGCATGGCGAAAGGCCTCTCCTTTACCCTGCTCCCGGCGCTCTTCCGGGCGACAGACAGCAACTATAAAACCGATCGTAACGACGTGAAGTTTATCGTCGGCTACAGCATCAATATCTTCTGAGCCCGCCCCCCTCAACAGCGCATGAGGGGGACTTTGCGAAGGGAACCGCACCTGTCAGCTTCAAACGGCCAGAGCGGGTTACTCAACCGAATGGCATACTGAATAGCGGCACATAAGAAAAAACCCCGAGCGATTAAATAGCTCGGGGTTTGTATGACAGGATTGCACGATGCCGAAGAAAGCAAAAGAACCATCAGGACTAGCCGTAGATAGATAAGTGACATTAAAATAACACTCGGAGATAGTTCGAACTGTTTTTGACCTGCTACCTTGTCATACTAAACATTTCTCTGTAGATAATTCTGGCTTACTCCCTCACCATTTTCATATATTCATAAAATATGATAACCATCACATTCATGATCAGGATGCCAATTTTTGATATAGCTAGCTTTTACTTTTTGCTACAGATGGTAATGCACCCTAAAAAAGGAATTAATCATGAAAATGACAATAATATATGCACTACTATCCGTATTTTTTGGAGTATATGGAACAACGGCCAGTGCCAGTAACACAAATCAAGTGTCACAAAATTTAGAAACTACAATTCCCCAACAAAAGCAAATAGTTACCGGCAATTGGGACGAGTTCAACTCAAGAAAAATTGACAGGCTCATTCAAGAAGCAAAGCAGAAGCCTGCGCATTCTTTATATGCTGTTTTTGATTTTGACAACACAACAGCTTTTCTGGATATCGAAGAGGCAACGCTTATCTATCAACTAGAAAACCTTAAATTTTCGATGAAACCTGAGATATTGAAACAGATAATTTACAAAGATATACCGCCTTCAAACTTTAACTCGGATTATAATAATAAAAATCATCAACCGGTTAATATAAACCTCATTGGTCAAGACATTATTGATAGCTACACATGGCTATACAATAATTACAGCGGATTTGCGGGTAATAAAACGCTTGATGAAATTAAAAAAAATTCCAATTATATGAATTTTATAGTGAAAATGAGATATTTATATGATGCAATAGGTGGGTCATTCGACCATGAGGTATCTTATCCATGGGTGACGTATCTTTTTTCTGGCATGTCCAAAAAAGAAGTAGCTGATTTAGTGCACGATACTATTGAGTGGCAAAATAACCAGCCTATCGGAAAGGTGACATGGGTAAGCCCGGCAGATATGGCAGGCCGAGCTGGTATCGTATCAGTAACATGGAAAAACGGATTCAGGCTGATCCCAGAAATGCAGACATTATATAAAAACCTACAGCAGGCAGGTGTTGATGTTTATGTCATTTCCGCTTCAGCTTTAGATGTGATAAAAAGCATCGTTACTACAGGAAAATATGGTTTTTCTGTTCCTGAGTCTCATGTCTATGCAATGCATCCCTTATATGATAAAGAAGGTAGATTGACTCACAGCCTCGATCCATACTATCCCCAGACGCAAGGTAAAGGTAAAACCGAAACTATAAAGAAATTTATACAACAACATTACAAAAATACAGGACCAATATTAGTTGCTGGCGATAGCGAAGGAGATCAAAACATGATGTCCGACTTTAATGACACAAAGTGTGTTCTTATTATTAACCGGCTACGCTCATCTGACACCATTATCGGTGAGCTATCAGCTAAAGCCGTTCGTGACTATAATAAAGATGATGCAAAAATATTATTACAAGGAAGAGATGAAAATAAAGGGGAATTTTTACCATCACAAAGTAGCATATTGATGGGCACTAATAACGAAGTATCTTTACCATAGTTATCAACTTACAGCAATGCCTCTTACTTGAAACGGGGGCATTGCTAGTGAAATGATATTAATTACTTTAAATATAACATCATGACCTTGTCATAGTACATTATTTACAATAACGCCTTACGTTGATATTTTTAAAGGATTAAAAACCATAATACTGCGCAGTATAATCAAACATTCCTTTTTAAGCATGAACATATTAAATCCAGCAACTTTAATAACAAAATTCAATTTATGACATAAGTCCTCTATACAACATCCATTGTTTTGCCATCAAAACCTGAGGTCAAAGAATAACCATTTTCATCCAGATTATTAAACACATCCAAAATTCCGTTAGTTGTATAAACCAACAAATGTGTAAATACTTCTATTTTATTATTTTCAATAACTAAATAATCCACACCAAGTTTTACCGATGATATCCTGTTATTTAGACATCCACTGATTTCTTTTGGACTATTTGTCACCCAGCGAACTTGATTATACTCAATCGAAAACGGAAGCGTTAGATCATTACTTAACCATAGTTCATCAAATTTAGACCAGGCAATAGAGATTACCTCACCTCCATCAAAGTAGATTCTTATGGGTAAATCATTCCAGGGTTCCCAGTCATCAAAATAAATCTCGGCCGTTTCATACTTGATAATTTTTTTACCAAGCAATTTTAAAAAACAAGTATATATATTGTTAACTTTATTCATACCTTGAGCCTCATATCCTGAAGACTTAAAACCAGGCTGATATTAAAACATACTCATCCAGACACGCTGGCCTTTATAATCATCTTAACGAATTTTTGGACGTCCCATTCTTTGATATCTGAAACTTGCCCATCGCCGATTTCGATCAAACGAAGATTGGATGAAGCTGTCTCAACCATATCTATTGAGAAAAAAGGGGAGCCTATATGCTTCGCTATTTCATGAACAATAGCAGGGATAACATCATCAGCAGAGTAGACATTTCCATAGAATGAAAAATATCTACGTTCTGTTTCGGGTTTTAGGTCCTCAACCTTTCTAAGCACGACACCACCCTCTATTTCTCCGCGATATTGTTTAATATGGGCTAAAATCCCCTGTATTTCCTCGGCATTTTTCGCTATCGAACCACGCGATGTCGTAAGTGATTTAACATAGTCTTTAACAAAATATGAAGGCCATTTTAATCGTGATGTGATTTTTTCGAAATCATCATTCTCAGTAAGTAAAATAGTTTCAGGTGTATAATCACTACATGATCCGTACCAGCCCGTAATATAGTGGCAAGAAGCGTAATCATCAGGAGAAACTAACATTTCCGCACTATGACTTTTAACAGTATTGTATAATGTTTTATATTCTTTCTGTTTAAGCATCCAGCCTCGCCAAATAACTGGTGCATGCGCCTCAAGGTTTCCTGAAAGTTTAATTTTGCTATCTAATAAATGCTGTGATGATAGCAAAACACATTTTACTCCGTTGTCACTTGCACAGTTGAATTCATCCTCATAATTTTCATCAACTCTATTCAGATTAAAATAATCACTTGGGTAAATTATTTGCATGAAACCTATCCTTTTCTTAATATTTGTCTATATTATGGGTAACGTAACACTCTATTGGCAGTGATGTATAATTTATATACTCGCCTGTTTATCTGCTCGGAGTGTGTTAAATGACTTAACGCCGGGGGGATTATTCACTGACGTCTTTACAGAGCCCGCTTCGAAATGCATTAGCCCTCACCTGAATGATGAGTATTTGAAAGGATATTTATTGAGCAAAGGACGGACTTTAGATGTAAAAAAGCCCGTATAAACGGGCTTTTTGTACTACTTTATGCACTATAAAATCAAAACCATTCTTTAAGTTATTGATTTTATTTAGAATTTGGCGGAAGCGTAGAGATTCGAACTCTAGAACCCTTTCGGGTCGCCGGTTTTCAAGACCGGTGCCTTCAACCGCTCGGCCACGCTTCCAATGAGGCGCACTATAAACACCTCTGTTCAGGCTGTAAAGCACCAATTTATTCAACTGCCTTAAAATTAAACAAAAACGCGTTATTCGTCTGAAATTCAGGCAGTTTGCGCAGATTTTCAGCGCAAACCGCCCTCTTCGCGTTAATGTTTTTTGATGTACATATCTTTGGTGTAGTAATACCCCAGCTTATCCGACGTAAATCCCCCTACCCATGGCTTGACCAGATGGGTGCGCACGTAGTGATAGACCGGAATGGCCGGGACATCCTGACCTAACAGATCCTCCGCCTGCTGGTAGAACTTTCCCCGTGCCGTCGTGTCAGAGGCTTTTGCCGCATTGCGCAGCGCCTCATCGTAGGCCGGGTTGCTGTACTGGCTGGTATTTTCACTGTCGCCGGTGCGGAAGTTATTGAGAAACGTCGCGGCGTCGTCATAGTCGGCTATCCACGCGTAGCGCACGGCGTCAAAATTATGCGTATGCATGGCGTCGAGCATGGTCTTCCACTCCTGGTTTTGCAGCTTCGCCTCAACGCCAAGGTTCTTTTTCCACATTGAGCTGGCGGCGATGGCAATTCGCTGGTGAGATTCGGACGTGTTATAGAGCAGATTAAAGACCAGCGGATGGGTCTCATTATACCCGGCCTCGCTCAAGAGCTTTTTCGCCTCGGCGATACGCTTCTCGCGCGGCCAGCTGGCGTACTCGGGATTGTGCAGCTTTACCCCGCCGATGTCAGGTTGGCTGATAAGCCAGGCCGGACGCTGCCCCTGTCCCAGCACCTTCTCCGCGATAATGTCTTTATCGAGGGCCATATTCAGCGCCCGCCGTACGCGCGGGTCGTTAAACGGCGGCCGGGTAGTGTTGAATTCGTAATAATAGGTGGCCAGCTGCGGCGAAACATCCAGCTGATCGCCCATGGTTTTTTTGAGCTGGGCAAACTGATTAATCGGTACCGTATACACAATATCGATCTCTCCCGCCTTATAGCGGTTGACGTCGGCGGTTTCAGAGCTTATCGGCAGGTACGTCACCTTATTGATGACCGTATGCGCGTTATCCCAGTAGCGCGGATTGCGCTCGGCCACAATGCGCTCATTCACCACCCACTGCGACAGCTTATAGGGCCCGCTGGTTACGATATGCTCCGGTTTGGTCCATTTGTCGCCGTAGCGCGATATCAGCACTTTATCGAGCGGAACCAAAGATGGGTGCGCCAGCATCGCCAAAAACGCCGCATTCGGCTGAGTTAAGGTGACCTCAAGGGTGACATCATCTATCGCTTTGACGCCCAGCGTCTCGGGCGCTTTTTGCCCCTGCGCGATCTCCGCCCCGTTGACGATATGCATATTGCCGGGATAGCTCGCGTAAGGCGACGCCGTTAGCGGCGACACCAGACGCTGCCAGCTCCAGACAATATCCTGCGCCGTGATCGCCGTACCGTCGGACCAGGTCACACCGGGACGCAGGTGGAACGTCCAGACGGTGTTGTCCTTATTCTCCCACTTCTCCGCCAGCCGGGGCTCAATCTCTCCTGTTGGCGATACGCTGACCAGCCCTTCAAAAAGATCGCTGATAATGTTGTTTTCAACGTCGCTTTCCACTTTATGCGGATCCAGCGACGACGGTTCGCTGCCGTTATTTCTGACCAGTTCTTGCTTTTCGGCCAACGCCGTTCCCGGCGGTACCTGAGCGGCCAGCGCCGGGATGACCATGGAGAACAGACCGACGGCCACCAGTACGCGTATGATGTGATTATATTTTTGTATTTTCATATCCCTTGCCTTTGTTACGCTTCGTGAGTACCCTCTCCAGAGTTAGTCGCAGAATGGCTATAACGCAATATTTTTCAGTGAGTTATCAGATTTCGATCTGACTCCGGAAGGCGAACAAATAAAAATGCCACTTATTCTTTTTTTCCTGGAATAATGTGCTGCATTCAGCCCGCTGACTTTGAGTAAAGATGGGTAAAAGCATTAGGGCTTAGGCCCTGTTTTTTTTATGCTTCGTTATTAATTACATCTGTCATAAGAGAGTGACTCATGGATCGTATAATTACATCGTCGCGAGACCGTTCATCGCTACTTAGCACGCACAAAGTTCTGCGGAACACCTATTTCCTGCTTAGCCTGACGCTGGCATTTTCCGCTATTACGGCGACGGCCAGCACGGTGCTGATGCTGCCTTCTCCGGGTCTGATTCTGACGCTGGTCGGTATGTACGGCCTGATGTTCCTGACCTATAAAACCGCGAATAAGCCAACGGGTATCATTTCCGCGTTCGCCTTTACCGGTTTTCTGGGCTACATCCTGGGGCCAATGCTTAACGCCTACCTGTCTGCGGGTATGGGCGATCTGATTGGCCTGGCGCTGGGCGGTACCGCGCTGGTGTTCTTCTGCTGCTCGGCCTACGTGCTGACCACCCGTAAAGATATGTCCTTCCTCGGCGGAATGCTGATGGCGGGCGTGGTGGTCGTGCTTATCGGTATGGTTGCCAACATTTTCCTGCAGCTGCCGGCTCTGCATCTGGCGATTAGCGCGGTGTTTATCCTGATCTCTTCAGGCGCCATTCTGTTTGAGACCAGCAACATCATCCGCGGCGGTGAAACCAACTATATCCGCGCGACCGTTAGCCTGTACGTCTCGCTGTACAACATCTTCGTCAGCCTGCTGAGCATCCTTGGCTTCGCCAGCAGAGACTAATCCTCTCCCCGTCTGTACTCAGGCCCCGCTTATGCGGGGCCTTATTTTTTGCTACACTGCCGCCATTTTCAGCGGTATGTGAAGAATCATGTTTATCTTTGAAGGCAATGAAATAGAGACCGATAGCGAAGGCTATCTGAAGGACACAACCCTGTGGAACGAAGCGATGGCGGCCGTTATCGCTGAGCAGGAGGGCATCAGCCTGTCCGTTGAGCATTGGGAAGTGGTGCGCTTTGTGCGCGACTTTTATCTGGAATTTAACACCTCACCGGCGATTCGTATGCTGGTGAAGGCCATGGCGAACAAGTTTGGCGAAGAGAAAGGCAACAGCCGCTATCTCTACCGCCTGTTCCCGAAAGGCCCGGCTAAGCAGGCGACAAAAATCGCCGGACTGCCTAAACCGGTTAAATGCATCTAATACAAAATGGCGAATTTCTGCCACTCTCTGGTGGGCTGATGGGGCTCGGTCAGAACCCTGTCCACCCGCGCGCTGCGCGGCCCACCGGCCTTCAGCCAGGCAATAAGTTTCTCCACCTGGTCCGGTTCTCCGCAGGCCAGAACCTCCACGCCGCCGTCGTCGAGATTGCGCGCGTATCCCGTTAATCCCAGCTGCAGCGCCTCGCGCTGGGTCGAATAGCGAAACCCGACGCCCTGAACGGAGCCGTATACCCACGCCATCGTGCAAACCGTTGCCATGTTCCCCCCTTTTCGGCCAATGACTCAATACAGAGGATAGCAAATTCCGTCAGCGTACATGCTTAGGTAATAATCCATAGTGCTGACGAAAACGGGCGCTAAAGCGCGAGCCTGACAGGTAGCCGCTGCTTTGCGCAATGTCGCCAATGGGTCGCGACGTCGACTGTAATTGCCCCAGCGCGTAGGCCATACGGACCTCTTCCACGATCTGGCGGAAGCTCCGGGACTCCAGCTGCAAACGACGGCGCAGCGTCGATTCGCCAAGAAAGAGCATTTTAGCCACTTTCGCCACGCTCCACGCTTCAGCAGGCGACAGCATAATAATTTGCCTGACCTGACCGGTTATGTCCTCGCGCCGCTCGTTGAGCAGCGGCCCGGCGTAGCCAGCCTGATACAGCGCCAGCAGCAATCCCATCGCCTGATGGTGCTGCAGCTCGGCGCTGAGCCCCTCCCGTACCGCCCGCAGGACGCTTTGCCACATAAACGACATTTCCGTCGCCAGCGGCGCGCAAAGCGACGTCAGACGACCGGTCTGCGGCTCGCTCATATAGCGGTGCTTAAAATCCGCCAGCAGTTCCGGCGTGAGAGAGAGCAGGTCGGAGCAAAACAGCCCGTTTTCCGGCTGATTAATCACCTCGAGCTCAACCTCGGCGGGCAAAATAATCAGCTGCTGCGGCGTTGCCAGCATCTCGCTGGCGCCCTGCACAATGACCTTACTGCCGCGGTTTACCCGGCAGATCGCGGGCGAGAACAGCGTGACGCGGTGCAGTTTGCATAAACGACGGGTAGTGATTTCCGCCGCCGTTAACGCGTTATGGTGAAAATGGATGTTCCGCATCATGCCGCCCTTTTTATTATCTTCCGGCCAGCGCCGTTAACTGCGCGCTGGCGATAGCGTGGCTGTGTAACATAAATCCGACTAACGCCCCGCTGGCCTCGCCATCAATGGGCAACGTCGGGGTATCAAGCGCCCATACCGTAAAGCGGTAGCGATGCGGTTTATCTCCGGCGGGCGGACACGCGCCGCCAAAACCCGCATAGCCAAAGTCATTGCGCCCCTGTATCGCCCCGGCGGGCAGTTTAGCGTTATTTTTGTCTCCGGCGCCAGCGGCTAAGCCAGTCACCTGTTGGGCAATATTCACCACCGTCCAGTGCCACCAGCCGCTCCCGGTCGGCGCATCCGGATCGTAAGCGGTCACCGCGAAACTGCGGGTACCCGCCGGTGCATTTTTCCAGGCGATCTGCGGTGAGATATTGCCGCCGGTGCAGCCGAAACCGCCAAACCAGTGCGTCTGCGCCAGCGTCTGGCCGTCGCGCATATCCGCGCTGCTGACGCTAAACGGCGCGGCAATCACCGTCCCGCTCATTATAACCATCATCGCGGCTGCGACCTTCAATCCTGTTTTCATCGTATTTTCCTCCGTAAGGTGAGGAAATACTGTAAGATCCCGGCATGTTTTTTATTGTGCCAAAGCGCCTGCGTTTTGTGCCGAAACGCTCACTTGTCGATACCGGTGGAATGGTGCTTGCCTCAGCCACATGTGCTAATCTACGCGCCATTTTTTCGGTGCCGACATTCCCGTTGCTTAAAGGTAGCCCCATGACAGACTCCATTTTCCCCCGCTTAGTGTTAACCAAAGGACGCGAGAAATCCCTGCTGCGTCGCCATCCTTGGATCTTCTCCGGCGCCGTCGCCCGGATGGAAGGTAAAGCCCGTTCAGGTGAGACCATCGATATCGTTGATTCGCAGGGAAAATGGCTAGCCCGCGGCGCCTATTCGCCGTCTTCACAGATCCGCGCCCGCGTCTGGAGCTTCGATCGCAATGAAGCCATTGATAACGCCTTTTTCGAACGTCGCCTGCAGCAGGCGCACACCTGGCGCGAGTGGCTGGCGGCCCGCGACGGGCTCGATAGCTATCGCCTGATAGCCGGTGAGTCCGACGGCCTGCCGGGCGTGACCATCGATCGTTTTGGCGACTTTTTTGTACTGCAGCTGCTGAGCGCCGGTGCCGAATACCAGCGGGCGTCGATTGTCAGCGCGCTGCAAACGCTGTTTCCGAACTGCGCTATCTACGATCGTAGCGACGTCGCGGTGCGTAAAAAAGAGGGGCTGGAGCTGGCGCAGGGGCCCGTTGTCGGCGAACTGCCGCCTGCCCTGCTGCCGATTACCGAGCACGGTATGCAGCTGCTGGTAGATATTCAGGGCGGCCACAAAACCGGCTATTACCTTGACCAGCGCGACAGCCGCCTGGCGACCCGTCGCTACGTCGCCGATAAGCGCGTGCTGAACTGCTTCTCCTATACCGGCGGTTTTGCCATCTCCGCGCTGATGGGCGGCTGCCGTCAGGTTGTCAGCGTTGACACCTCGCAGGAGGCGCTGGACGTCGCAAAGCAGAACGTTGAGCTGAACAAGCTGGATCTGTCTAAAGCGGAGTTCATCCGCGACGACGTCTTCAAGCTGCTGCGGAAATATCGCGACGCCGGCGAAAAGTTTGACGTGATTGTGATGGATCCACCGAAGTTTGTTGAAAACAAAAGCCAGCTGATGGGCGCCTGCCGCGGCTATAAGGACATCAACATGCTGGCGATTCAGCTCCTGAATCCCGGCGGCGTCCTGCTGACCTTCTCCTGCTCCGGCCTGATGACCACCGATTTATTTCAGAAAATCATTGCCGATGCCGCCCTGGATGCCGGACGTGATGTACAATTTATAGAACAGTTCCGCCAGGCTGCCGACCACCCGGTGATAGCAACCTACCCCGAAGGACTGTATCTGAAAGGGTTTGCTTGCCGCATCATGTAACTTGAAAAGTGGAGAATCGGCCCGCATATAGCAGGTAATCATGTCTCCCAGGAGGTGCTTATGATAGCCAGCAAATTCGGTATCGGCCAACAAGTTCGCCACACGCTTTTGGGCTACCTGGGCGTGATCGTCGATGTCGATCCCGAGTACTCGCTCACGGAGCCGGAAGAGGATGAAATCGCCGCTAACGACGAACTGCGCCTTGCGCCCTGGTATCATGTGGTGATGGAAGACGATGATGGCCAGCCGATTCACACTTATCTCGCAGAAGCGCAGCTGAGCAGCGAGCCCAGCGACGAACATCCTGAACAGCCGTCGCTGGACGAACTGGCCAGAACCATTCGCCAGCAGCTGCAGGCGCCTCGATTGCGCAACTAGTCATTTGTGGGTTTTACGCCTGGATTCCGCCAGGTTTAAAACCCCGTTGGCTATTTTCATCTCCTCCTTGCCGCCGCGTATGCGGCAAATAGGATAAAAAATAAACGCCGCGCTTTTTTATTTAATAAACACATATACCTATCTGACTCACTCCGCTTATCGCCGCGTTAAAAAATCAAAAACGAAGCGAGAAATTCCTCACGCGCAATAACATGACTTTTTGCGCAAAAAGACCAGCCGCAAAAAAAGATCTACCTGGCTTAAAAAAACAATAAAAAAAATCAATTTATATTGACTAATATGAATTACAGGTTTTAGATTACAAATCGTAATTTATAGCAGGAAAATAATCCTGGCAATGTTCGATAAGTTGCCAACAGAAAGCATATTATTGATTATTAGACGCGTACAACATCCATTCAATAATATTTTCAACTCATTGTTTTAAAAGGGTAACAATGAAGAGGAATAATCACTCGCTGCTCCGCGATGAAATTTTAAGCAAAGTCGTGAAGCCCACCGATCATATTGAAAAATTGATTGAGATAATCGCTAAAGAGCATACGCCCTGCACCATTAGCAAAAAACGCAACATCAGCCTGACGCGGAATGGTGAAAGACAGTGCCTCATTTTATTCGACGGGAGCGTGGCGTTAAACCGCATAAGCGATGGGATGATCCTTAATGCTGAAAGCGCGCCGTTTATTTTTGGCGCCAGCTGCCAGCTGGCATATACCCGCCATCTGTATGTTAAAACGAAAGAAACATCGCGCTTGCTTTTGATTCCACAACGTTTTTTTCATGAGCAGGTCGTCAAATATCATCTCTGGCAATCGCTGGCGATGCTGCAGGATTATAGTTCGGCCAAAGTCTATGCCCATTGCATGACGATATCACAACTCTCCGCATACGAAATTATACGTACCCATCTGCTCGAACTTATTGATGAACCAAATGCAATTAAGAATAACATCACTGCTGTGAATTATATTATGGACCACTCTTTTTTGTCCCGCAGCGGCATCATGCGGGTATTATCGAAGCTGAAGAGTGACGGCTATATCCATTTATCGCGCGGCATCCTGACGGATATTATTGATCTGCCGGAAAAGATGAACAGGCTTTATTCAAAATCCGGGCCCGCGCAGCCAGCAGAATGAGTATGCATACCGCTTATTTTTTATTCTGCGCCGTCGCGGCTAACGCCTGGCAAATCAGGCGACTGAACCGCCCGTCGCGCTGCTGCTGTTCACTCCAGCGGATATTGGGCAGCTTCATTTCACCAGAAATGCGCCGGCTGCTGAGCGCAAGCTGCTGAAAAAAAGGCGCCAGCATCGCGCCGCCGGGTACCGTCCGGGTTTGAAACACCGGGCTGCCATCGACATAGCGATACGCCAGCGCGTTATCCGGCACTAGCGTGGCGGCAAACGCCTGCTGCGCATAGCTGGCCCAAAAGGTGGCCGCGCTATAGCCGCGAGAAACGTTGCTCTCGCAGGCAACCTCCCCGGATGAAGGCACAACTCTTTCCTGCGCGGGTCTGAAGGTATTTTCCATCCAGCGCGCCATACCTTCCAGGTACCATTTCTGTTTAAAAACCCCGTAGCCGTATTGATACAAATGGAATAATTCATGCGCTGGCGTAATGTTGCGCGCCGGCCGCAGCGCGGCGTTAAGGACAATTTTTAAGCCGCAGGGCAGCGCCGTTCCGTCACCCATGGTTTCTGCCGCCACCCGATCGAAGGCCAGGCCGTGACCTTTGGGGAGCGTCAGCAGGTAGATGTTGATCTGTCGGGCCTGGCGATAAATTTTCTGCTGCAGCGGCGAGCGCAGGCCCAGCAGCGAGGTGTAGAGATATTTCGCAGCCTGGAGCTGGCTCGCAATGTCTTTCACGACATCCGGCACGCCGTCGCCGGTACTATCCTGCGGATATTGCAGGGCGTCCCTACCCTGCAGGCTGTAGTAAATATGAAAGTCATCCACGACGTGCGCTTTTTCCAGGCGATGCGCATGAAGCAAAGAGCCGGGAACGCAGCGGGAAACCTGCACCACATCGCGCGCCAGCAGCGGCGAACAGCAGCAGGATGCCAGAAGGAGCGCGATGACTCGCCTCATCGCCACGCCTGAGGGCCGCGGGAATAAAAAAGGCGCTGACGGTTAGCCAACGTTAACCACCCGAGGACGCTTTTTTTCCAGCCCGTTTCCGCGCTCCGCGCCGGCATCCAGCTGACGCTCGCTTGTCTGCAGCCATGCCGCCCAGCGTCCGGCGATAGCGCTGCCGTAGTAGCGCTGGGCGTTGCGCAGCGCGGCCTGCTGCATACTTTGCTGCAGCGACTTGTCGGAGATAACGGCGATCAGCGCCGCCGCCAGGGCCTCCTCATCGCCGCAGGGCACCAGAATCCCCGCCTCCCTGTCCTGCAGGATGTCGCGCGGACCGTACTTAATGGCAAAGCTAATCAGCGGCGTACCGTAGGCCATCGCCTCCACGGCGGAGAGAGACTGCCCCTCCTGAGTCGAACAAAGTACCGCGCAGCAGGCCGTTTTATGCGCCTGCGCGATGTCGGAGGTGAAGCCGTTGATATGGATCGCCTTCTCCAGCCCCCACTCCGCCACCCGCGCGCTTAAGCTGCGCCGCAGCGGACCGACCCCGTAGGTGTGCAGCTGCGCATCGGGGATCGCCGTCAGCACTTTACGAAAGGCGTTCAGCAGCAAGGCATGCTGCTTCTCTTCCGAGTAGCGCGCCAGATAAATGACCGTCTGCGACGGCGCTTTCTGCGGGTTCGCCGGAATATTGCCGTTATCGAGATGATTGGGGATCACCGCCATCCGCGCGGCCGGGAAACCCTCCAGCTGCAGGTCCTGCCACTGCTCATCGGTGAGGACAATCAGCCGATCGACAAGCTCCGGCTGTTCGAGGATATGCCGGTAGGAGCTTTTCAGCGCGCCGTTAGACAGCTGATGATGGGAGTGAATAATCGCGCTCAGCGTACACGCCATGCGCTGTGCGGGCCGCGAGCAGACGAAGCTTTTCCACGTTTTATTTTTATCGACGATAAAATGCCAGCGCCCTTTTTCCGCCAGCCGGGTTTCCAGCATCCACGCATAAAACGCCTCTTCCTGAGCAAAGCGTTTGACTTCACCGCCCGCCAGGGCAATTTCAAGATGGCTTAGCTGCACGTTGCCCTTTTTCTCGTCAAAGCTTTTGCGCAGCAGAATATTGCCGGCGCTATCAATGTAGTCTTCGATGATTCTCCCCTGCGGACGCAGCAGGAAGTTGTGTTTACCCACCGCGACATCCGCGCCGGGATTGACGGCATGCCTGAGCTCGATATTGCCCACCAGCGGCGCCAGCGCAGCGATCGCGTTCATCTCAAAGCAATCGCTGAGCCACTCATAGAGGTTATAAACCGGCACCTCTTCGGGCAGCGCGCCGCGTGCTTTCAGCGCCCGCACCGCTCTGGACAATTCGGGATTCCACGTCGCCGTAACTATCCAGGGCACGGTGCGCAAATGTTCGGTAAAGAGCTTCGCCCGCCGCATGGCCGCCACCTCAATACCGTTGCCGACGTCGCGCAGCGTCTCCAGCAGAAAAACGGGGATCGCGTTATTCGACGGCGGCGCTTCGTCCTGCGGGAGCAGCGGCTTTTTTGCCGCTAAATGGTATTTCTGATAGGCGATAAAGCCGGAAAGGTAGTGCTCGACGTCATCGATACGCACGCGGTAGCTGTGGTGGCGAATAAAGAAGCTGTTGACGATCCGTGCGGGATTTTTAAAAAACATCGCCAGCTCAGGCCAGAAGAAGCCGTTCAGCAAATAGCGCGCCCGAACTTCCAGCGCCTGCCAGAACTTTTGCTGGTCAAAATTCGCCAGCAGATGGCGATGCTCGGGCGAGGCGTCCAGACGGGTCACCATCTCAGACGCCGCCATCATTAATTCCAGCAGCGTGGGATAGGTGGTGACGCGATGCAGCACAAAATCAAGATGATCGCGCACGTTGTTCAGGCCAAAGCGAAAGTACTTCTCTTCCGGGCGAAAGCGGGTTAACTCATTAACGCAGTAGCTCAGCCAGTGGTCATGGTGCTGCCAGTGCTTATTTTTAATGAAATAGGCGAAGGCTTTTTCCACCATCTCCAGCCACTGCGGCGCTTTGGTCAGGCCGTACAGGCGCATAAGGGCAAAAGCCGCTTCGCCATCGTAATAAATGATGCGGAATTTGGCTTTCAGCGACAGATCGTGGCTATTCAATACGTGAACAAACTGGCCGCTGAGCGGATCCTGCATAAAGGCGATGCCGGTCGCCAGCTGCGCCATCAGCGGCAGATATTGCCGGTCTCCGGTCGTTTCGGTGTATTTCACCAGCGCCAGGATACTTACCGCGTTACCGCCGAGCTTGATCTCATCGCCCACGTCGCAGAGAAACGCCGCCTCGCGGCCATCGTCCAGCGTCCTTACTTCAATCAGCGTGTTAACCAGGTACGCAATCGCGCGGTCTATCGCCTGACGAACCGACGGCTGACGGGTCGCTTCCCAGCCCTCGATCAGCGAATAGGTGGAGCTGGCGTGGCGCAGCGCGTTATAGGATCGGACCGGGCGGTCGAAACAGGGAAACCAGCCGTAATGGTAGAGGCCGTCTTGCTTTACCTGACGGGCCAGATAATCGGTGCCTTTTTTAATCACCTCGGCGAGGCACTCGTCCTGCCAGTTTTCCCCGATAACGCGATAGCCGGAACCTCGCCCGCTCTGCTCCATTACTTTTGTCCCAAAACGATCGCAGAAGATCCCCTGCGTTTTAAAGCGCCAGAGCGGCTGCTGCGGATCCTGCGGCCAGCTAAGCGTCTGTTTAAACCGCCGCCGGGCGTAGTTTTCCAGATTGACGCTATTCGGCGCCACGACGCCGTTATCGCCATCGTAGAGCAGCGCGTTGCCGGCAATTTCCTGCTCGAGCATTGCGCAATTAAACTGCGGGTCAAACGCGAGGCCAAAGCGAAAATAGTTACGCTTGGTGACCATGAATTTTTCATTGAGGGATTGCCAGCTGAGCTTTTCCACGCTGTCCACGACGTCAACCCGCAGCCACTGCGGTTCGCTGTCCTGTTTTTTACGCCACTCCTGCAGCGCTCTGGCCCCCGCCAGCCACGCGAGATCGAAGCTGGTACCGCGAGAAATATGCATATGCGCGCGTGATTGGCCATCGCTGACGCTAAAGAAGATTACCCATGCCGGATAGTCAGAGGGCAATACGGTGGATTTTAATTTTTTCGCCTGAAAGCAGGCTTGTTGCAGTAAATCACTTAGCGCCATCTTCCCCTCTCCGTTTATTCAAGAATGCGTTGAATGTTTAAAAATTATTATCAGAGACTGCATACAAACCCATTTTAGATATTGCGCCGATGGCTCGGCCCGGCACACTCCCCGGAGGCGGCGCTCAACGCGTCTTGTCCGGGCTGGCGGACCGCAAACGGCGATGGCCCGTAGCCGATAAGAAGCTCGCCCGTTGATTAACGTTCCCTTAAGGCTTCTTTTGCCCGATTAAACGGTTTGACCAAATAATCCATGACCGTTTTTTCGCCGGTCTTAATATCAACGGTGGCAATCATTCCCGGGCCAATTAAAAAACGCTTGCCGCTTTTATTTTCCAGGTAATCATAGTCAGTGCGAATAAACACCCGATAGTAGTAAACATCCGGTTTAGCTTCATCCTGAGTGGTATCCGGCGATATGGTTTCCACCACGCCGTTCAGCGCGCCATAGATGGCATAATCATAGGCGGTAATTTTCACCAGCGCCTGCTGGTCAGGATGAATAAAAGCGATATCACGAGGTGAAATCCGCGCTTCGATTAATAACCGGCCATCGACCGGAACAATTTCCATCAGCTCGCCGTTGGGCGCAATAACCCCACCAATCGTATTGACCTTAATATTTTTAACGATCCCCTGCACCGGCGAACGGACGGTTAAGCGCGTGACCGAATCGGCGCGCCCCTTTATCACTTCCGCCAGGCTGGCCACGTCGGCATTGGCTTTTGACAGCTGTTCACGCGCGTCAACAAAATAGCGGGTATTGAGATCGATCTTTTTAAAACTAATATCCGCGACCTGCTGGCGAAGACGCAGCACTTCGACATTGCTCGCCGCCCCGGTTTTCGCCAGCCTTTCGGTGATGGCCAGTTCGCTATTCACCAGTTTTAACGACTCGTCGAGCTGGCGCGTCGATTTGCTCAGCTGCTCTTTGCGGCTATGGTACAGACGCGTCTCCTCCGCCAGCAGCGCGGGCCAGGCTTTCAGGGAGTCGGGAAACGCCAGCGGCTGATTGTTCACCTCGGCGGTTAAGCGAATGCTCGCCGCCAGCGAGGCGCGATATTTCGCCTGGCTTTCGCCGACGTTAGATTCGCTGCGGGTGGGATCGAGGCGCGCCACAACCTGTCCGGCTTGTACCTTGCTGCCTTCTCGTACGTTCAGCTCGGTTAAAATACCGCCGTCGAGGGTTTGTATCACCTGCTCCCGCGAGCTGGGGATCACTTTTCCGGTACCGGTTGAGACTTCGTCCAGTACCGCGAACCATGCCCAGACGCCGCCCACCAGCAGCATAACGGCCAGCAGGAGAATCAGCCGCCGCGATTTAACAATTTTCGCCTCGTCTTCTTCGCTATCCGGCAGCAGCGCCACCGGGTCGTGATCGGCCATCAGGGGGATTTTATTCATATATTCACCACCTGGCCGCGGGCTTTCTCTTGCTCAAAAACCGTTGCTTTGGGTTTATCCAGCGCCAGCTGCCCGTCCTGGATAACCAGGATCCGGTCGACGATATTAAGCACCGCCGCTTTATGCGTGGCGATGATCATCGTTCGATCGCCGGCCCACTGCGCCAGCTGTTCCACAAAGGCCTTTTCCGTTCGCTCGTCGAAAAACGAGGTCGGTTCATCGAGCAGGATAATGTTCGGATCGCGCAGCAGCGTCCTGGCCAGCAGCAGCGACTGCCGCTGGCCGCCTGAAAGCCCCAGCCCGCCTTCCATAATGACGTGTTCAAGACCGAGGGGCAGTTTGCGCACAAACTCCAGCGCGCCGCACAGGGTAAGCACCGAGAAGATTTCATCATCCGTCGCCGCCGGTCGCCCGAGGATCAGGTTCTCGCGCAGGGTGCCGTGGAACAGCCGCGCCTCCTGGGTCAGCAAGGTGGCGTTGCGGCGAATATCCGCGAGGTCGAGCTGCGGCAGGCTTAAATCATCCAGCCGCAGCTCGCCCGAAACCAGCTCGACGTTGCCCATCATCGCCTGCAGCAGGGTCGATTTACCGGCGCCGATTCGCCCAAGGATGGCGATTCTCTCGCCGGCTTTTATGGATAACTGGTTGATACGCAGCGGGATCGCGGCATCGTTAAGGCCGTAGCGGAATTCCGCCTGCCGGAACTCGTAATTGCCGTGCAGCACGGCGCGGTGAACCCGGGTTTCGTCCTGCCCCCCTTCGACCGGCAGCGCCATCAGGTTATCGAGGCTGGCCTTCGCCGTTTTCACCTGCTGCCAGCGAGCGAGTACGCCGCACAGCGCGGTCATCGGCGCCACCATGCGGGTCGAGAGCATTGATGCCGCCACCATCGCCCCGGTGGTGATGTCGCCATTAATCACCAGCGGCGCGCCGACCACCACCACCGTGGCATAGAGCAGGTTTTGCACCGACATTCCCCAGCTGACCAGGCCGTGGGTGAGCCTGCGCGTTTTGACCCCCGACTCGGCGGTAATGGCAATATAGCTATTCCACTGATGCAAAAAGCGGCTTTCCGCCTGCATCATTTTGATGTCCTGCAACCCCTGAATGCTTTCCACCAGAATGGCGTTACGCAAGGTATTTTCATGCTGGTTTTTATTGGCCAGCGCCGCGAGCTTGCGCTGCAGCAGCAGGCCGGGCAGGATCATCAGAATCGTCGCCACCGGCGCAATCCAGCTTAGCCACGGCGAGACGATAAACAGCACCACCTGAAACAGCAAAAAGAACGGTAAATCCGCTACGATGGTCATCATCGTTGAGGTCATCATTTCGCGCACCTGCTCCAGCTCGCGGATTTGCGAAATAAAGCTCCCCGTCGAGCGCGGTACCGCGCTGTTTTTCAGGCGCAGCGCGTGGCCGAAGACCCGGTCAGAAACGCGAATATCCCCGCGTTTGCCGAGCAGATCCGTGACGTGCCCGCGCATAATTTTCAGCACAAAAGCAAATACCGCCGCCAGCAATACGCCGCTGAACAGGACATACAGAGTGGGATAAGACTGCGCCGGGATCACCCGATCGTAAACCTGCATCGAAAACAGAATACCGCTCAGCGCAAGAACGTTTATGGCAAAAGACGCCAGCATCACGTGCAGGTAGGGGCGAATATCTTTCAGCACAATTTTACGCAGCCAGTCCGGCTGAAAGCGGGCCAGGTAGCTCTCGGTGCGAATATCCCTTTCCGGCGCTGACGGGCGAAACGCAATGGTCTTTTCAATTTCCGGCAGCAGGGTTTCCAGCGGGCAGTAGCTGAGCAGCGCGAGCTCCTTCACAAACCGCACCCCGACGGCGTTATTAACGTCAAAGCTTTCGAGCACGGCGACTTGCCCGTCGCGCAGCTGGACGACCAGCGGTAGCCGCCAGGCCGACATTTTCTCATCGCCCGGAGATAAAAACTGGCAGTTTAGCCCGGCGTGGCGCGCCAGGTGCCGGAGCGCCTCCGGCAGGGTTTTCTGCGTCGCCCACTCGGCGGCGGCATGCAGCGTGCCGGGAGAAAAGCTTTGTCGATAGTGGTTGGCAATAAAAGCAATCGCATTAGACCAATCGAGCAAATGCGGTATCCCGGCGCGTTCGTTTTGTGAGGTCATGGGCGGATCTCCACGCCCTGGATATTTTGTTTTTCCAGCGCGAACACCGAGCGCATCTTGCCGGTGCTGAACAGGCAGTCCAGCTCCAGCGAACGCAGTTGTGATTCCGTCAGGACCTGGCTAAATCTGGCCTGGTAAATTTCCTGATCGACGTTGAGCAGATCCAGCAGCGGCCGCGAGCCGAGCTGAAGATACTGATCCTGATACAGCGCCCGGGTTTGCTCACCCAGCTGCTGCTGACGTTTCTGAATCCCCAGCGACTGGGCAAGATTAACCGCTTCATCGCGAGAGGCGTTCAGCTTCTGGCTGGCGTCCAACTGGGCGGTTTTTATCGCCGCATTCGCCGCCGCCAGACTTTGCTGGGCGGCGTCGCGGGAGGCGGTCATCGCACCGCCCTGATAGATGGGCATTTGCACTTTCACCCAGGCGGAGTATTGCGTTTTATTCAGTACCGCGCTGTTGGCGTAGTTATCGTTGAGGTAATGGGTGACTTCCGGCTCAAGGGAAATCGTCGGCAGCATTTGCGCGTTGGCGTTATCCAGCTGAGCCTGAGCCTGGCCGGCCTGGGCCAGCGCCGCTAATACCGCCGGAACAGAGCGGTAATCGATTTTGGATACCGCGCAGGCGGCGTCCATCCCCTGCGGAAGGTCATCCGTCACCGTGGCAATGCCGCCGATGCCGATATAGGTCGCGAGCGTGGCTTTCCAGCGCTGAAGGGCCGCCTGATATTGCAGGAGCGTAGATTGCGCGCCCTCCACGCGGGTATCGGTCTGCACAACGTCCGATAACGATGACGCCCCCGCATCGTTGCGCTGGCGAATAAGATCGCCAATCTGTTTAAGCGAATCGACCTGCGCTTTAGCGATGTCGACCAGCTTTTGATAGCCCTGCACCTGCACTACCGCCGCGGCGGTGTCGTGAGCGACCTGGTCGATATTCAGCATGACGGTGGCCTGCTGCTGGGCCACGCCGGAGTCGGCGGCTCTGACCGAACTGGACACTTTGCCGAAGTCGTAAAGCATTTGCGATACCGAGACGACCAGCGATGGCGTATATCCGGCATCAGAATAAGTATTACTATAACCATTATTCATACCCGCACTAATTTGCGGGTAATATTTGGCTTTCGCCACGTCAACTTTCTGCGCCATTTCCTGGAGTTTGCTGACCTCCTGGGTAATCGCCGGATGCCAGTTGACCGCATTTTTTACCGCTTTTTTAATATCCAGCGGGCCGGATATTCGGGTCTGGCTATTAATAATCTCTTCATTGTACCCCGCGACCTGTTGGCTATCGGTTAAACGCTGGCTGCTAATATCATTCGGCATCAAGTATGAATTTTCCGCATGACCTGAAAACGGCGGATTCAAAGCAATAAAGAGAGCGGTATAGCCGCAGGTTATGACATTCCTTTTTTGTTTAAATAGACGCATCAAATTTACCCTTCAGAATTCACGCACTGAAAAAACGGATATAATAATTTCCGCATCATTATTTTTATTAAATAACGGTCTGCTATCTCCCGGATCGCTGCCCGATTCATTCCTCCGCAATAAATAATCTGGACGGCACTTCCGTGTGCCGTTCACTATAACGCCGATTAGTTGGAGTTATTTGTATCAAGCAGCTCGTTGAGCGAATTGATATGCACCCCTTCCAGCGTAATTAAGGTTGTTGATTGATGGTCACCGGCCCCGCCGTCGCGGTCGATGGATACCACCGTGTTATTGCCAACGTAGCTCAGGGTCACATAGTTGCCCAGACTGCTGCTGTTCCCATCCCAGTCAACCAGCAGCGCCGACACATCGATATGATCCCCTTGCGCAACCGAGAAATCCTTCCAGGTATCGCTGCCGTTGCCGCCGGTATTGTCATCGGCCAGCAGGTTGTAAACCACCGTGTCGGCCCCGATACCCAGGGTGAAGGTATCGTCATAAGCGGTGCTGTGGATATCGTCGCCGTTCACGCTGCCGGTAATCTGCGGATGCAGATCGATGGTCAGCGTCGCCGCGGAAGAAACGCCATTGCTGTCGTTTACCGTGTAGGCGAAGACCTCCTTGTGCGTGATTGTCGACACATCCATCCCTGCCTTCAGACTGTAGGTATAAGAACCATTATTCGCCATCGTCAGGGTGCCATAGTCACCGTAAATTGTGACGCTGCTTCCGGTTACTGCGCTACCGTTGCTGGTGGTGATACTGCCATTGCTGTTGAAGGTCCAGGATTCGGCACTGCCAGTGGAAGTATGTCCGGCGACGGTGTATGAGGCATACAGCACGCCATGGAAATCTTCCGTACCGCCCGAGTTGTTTCCGTTCTGGATATTCCCGCTGACGTTGGTTCCTGCCACCGTATAGTGCGTTGCGGTATCGAACGTCGTACCGGTGATAGAAGCTCCAACCGTATAATTCGGCGCTGGCGTTAAGAAAGAATCCAGAGTGGCGGTGGCTTTCGAAGCCAGGACCATCTCGTAATTTCCTTCGCTCAATGCCACACCCGTTAGCGTTAGCGTATCCGTAGCGCTGGCTGTTGCGCCGATAATCGTGGTCAGATTTTCTGTCGGTGCCCCCTGCCACACCAGAACCTTACTGCCGTCGCTGAGTACGTGATAAATGCTGACCGTGCTGTCAATCCTGACGGTATTGACCACCGATCCACTCGCGGTGTAGTTCACATTCACCGAGAGGGTATCCATTTCGCGATCGGCCCCCACGCTAAAGTTAATCGACTTACTCGCTGATACTCCGCCCGTTGTCGACTTACCGCTTGTGTTCAGCCCCGCGGTGTCAATCGCCGGAACATTCACCGTTGCCAGCGCCGTTGCCACGTTCAGCGCAACGACATCATTCACCGCCAGCGAAGCCGGGCTGTCGATATCGATCGTCAGCGTCGTGCTCGCCGTGTGGCCCAGACTGTCGGTTATGGTGTAGGTAAAGACCTCCGATTGGCCGACACTATTCACTCCGCCGTACGGCTGATAGGTATAGCTACCGTCGCTATGGATGGTCAGCGATCCCCAGGCACCGGCTATCGTCGTTCCGCTGCTGGTGACCGATACCGGATCGGCGTCGGTCACCGAGGTGGCGGTGACGCTCGTCACCTTAATATTTACCCCGGTGTCCGCCACATCGCCGTCGCCATCGCTTTGCAGGACGTTCCCCGTCAGGCTGTCGGTGTGATAGCCCTCAGAGTCGGTGACCGACACGTTGACAAAGGTGCCCAGGTTCAGGTCCAGCAGCGCGCCCAACAGACCGCCGGTATTCGGTGAAGAGACCACCGCCGTGTACGACCCTGAAGGTAACATTGAGGACCAGCCGCCGCCGCTATAGCCCAGGCTGAGACCGAGTCCATTAACATTAATGTTGACGGCGTTGGTCAGAACCTGCACCACTTCGCCGGTCGCCTTATCGACGATAGAGAGATCCGCCGTAAAGGACGATGCGCCACCCAGCAGGCTCAGCAACGTGCTCAGGGCCGCGCCCAGGCTCAGGCCGGTGGTCCCAGAGACAGCGAGCAGCACTTTTTCGTTTGCCCCCGCGGCGACGTCAAAGTCAAAACTATTGCCGTTGAGTAAGCCAACGTTGACGGAACCGAGTAACGAGACGCCGACAAGTTGGCCAACGGTACCGCTTTCTCCGTTGAGCGTATCGAACGTCGCGGTCAGATCCGTTTCCTGAGCATCCGGATTGGCCTGCGCCGGTTCGATGTTGCCGCCGATATTAATCGTCAGGTTAGTCGTCGAGGTATTGCCCGCTTCATCGGTAATGGTATAGCTAAAGACATCCGATTGACCGATAGCGGCCCCGCCTTTGGTCAACTGGTAGCTATAGCTGCCATCAGAGTGAATCGTCAGTACCCCATAAGCCCCGGTGATATTGACGCCAGCGCTGGTCACGTTAACCGGGGTCGATCCGTCGACGGAGTCCGATACCGCGCTGGTGACCGAGATGCCCTGACCGCTATCCTGCATATCGCCGCTGGCGGTGGTATCCAGCACGTTACCTTCAATGGCGCCGACGCTGTAGCCAACCGAATCCGTCACGTCCACGTTGACGAAGCTTGCCACCTGGGCCGCCGCCAGCGCGTTGATCAACGATACCAGGGGGCCGTTACTTTCCGGCGCAGAGATAACCATGGTGTAGTCGCCCGCCGGCAGATTGGCGAAGGAGACCGTACCGTTATAGGAGAGCCCGCCAAGCAGGCTCGCCGAGATAGAGACGCTGTTTTCCGCAATCGCCACGACTTCGCCGGTGGCCGTATTCACCACCGACAGATCGGCCGTCAGGGTATTTCCTGCCCCCAGCAGGTTGACGATAGTGGTCAGCAATCCGCTCGCCGTCAGCAGCGAGTTGCCGTTCACCGATACCGTCATATCCTCAACGGTTCCGGAACCCACGCTAAAGCGCAGATTATTGCCCGACAGCAGCGAGACATCGACGGTGCTGAGTAACGTCAGGCCAACCAGTTGACCGCTGGTACCGCTGACGTTGTTCAGGTTACCTTCCAGCGCGACAACGTCCGGGCTGTTGCTATCGGGGATGGCCTCGATATCGCTGTCGGAATCCGAGTCGCTGTCGGAGTCGGAATCACTATCAGAATCCGAGTCGCTGTCAGAGTCGGAGTCGCTGTCGGAATCACTATCAGAATCCGAGTCGCTGTCAGAGTCCGAGTCGCTGTCTGAGTCCGAGTCAGAGTCACTGTCAGAATCCGAGTCGCTGTCAGAGTCCGAGTCGCTGTCAGAGTCCGAGTCGCTGTCTGAGTCCGAGTCACTGTCAGAATCGGAATCGCTGTCGGAATCAGAATCGCTGTCAGAATCCGAGTCGCTGTCGGAATCGGAGTCGCTGTCTGAGTCCGAATCACTGTCGGAGTCAGAGTCGCTGTCGGAGTCGGAGTCGCTGTCGGAGTCGGAGTCGCTGTCGGAGTCCGAGTCGCTGTCGGAGTCGGAATCACTGTCAGAGTCCGAATCGCTGTCGGAATCCGAGTCACTGTCAGAATCTGAGTCACTGTCGGAGTCAGAGTCGCTGTCGGAATCCGAATCACTGTCGGAGTCGGAATCACTGTCAGAATCCGAATCGCTGTCGGAATCCGAGTCACTGTCAGAATCCGAGTCACTGTCAGAGTCTGAATCACTGTCGGAGTCGGAATCAGCATCGCTATCCGTATCATCGGCCAGGCCAATATTAATGGTCAGCGTCGTCGTTGCCGTATCGCCATCCGCATCCGTAATGGTGTAGGTAAAGACCTCCGTTTGACCGACAGAGTCAGCGTCTCCGGTCGCGTGATAGGTGTAAGAACCATCGGCATAGATCACCAGCGTACCGTAGGCGCCCTCAACGATCGTCCCCCCCGAGCTAACAGGTTCCGCCGTTGCCCCCGGAACCGAGGTCACAATGATGCTGGTCACAGTAATATCCGTACCGGTATCGCCGACGTCCCCACCCGCATCCGTCTGCAGTACGTTACCGCTGATAATCGCGGACTCGTATCCTACGGAGTCGGTTACCGCCACATCCACCGCGGTCGCTACGCTGAGATTCGCCAGGAAATTCACCAGCGTCGGCAGCAGCCCGGTATTCGTTGGCGACGAAATCACTACCGTATAGTTCCCCTCCGGCAGGTCGCTGAAGCTGGCGCTACCGCTGTAATCCAGGCTGACGCCTCCCGCCGTAATAGTCACCGCATTCGACGCCAGCGCAACCACTTCTCCGGTCACCGTATTCACCACCGCGAGATCGGCCTGGAAGGTATTCGTTCCACCCAGCAGCAGCAGTAGCGTATTAATCAGCGCCGCCGAGCTCAGCGTGGTGCCGCCGGAAATATCCAGTGCCACATCCTGAGTCGTTCCACTCGCGACAGTAAAGTCAAAGTTATTACCGCTAAGCAGCGAAACATCGACCACGCCAAGCAGGTTCACGCCTGTCAGCTGGGTAATCGTACCGTTTACCCCGTCGAGATTGTCATGGTTCTCAGAGATCAGCGCGGTATTGGTATCCGCATTGGCCTGCGGGATATCCGAATCGCTGTCAGAATCCGAATCGCTGTCAGAGTCCGAGTCGCTGTCGGAATCGGAGTCGCTGTCAGAGTCCGAATCGCTGTCAGAATCCGAGTCACTGTCAGAATCCGAATCACTGTCGGAATCCGAGTCGCTGTCGGAATCCGAGTCACTGTCAGAATCGGAGTCGCTATCCGAATCCGAGTCACTATCCGAGTCCGAGTCGCTGTCAGAATCGGAATCGCTGTCAGAATCCGAATCGCTGTCAGAATCCGAATCACTGTCGGAATCGGCATCGCTGTCAGAGTCCGAATCGCTGTCCGAATCCGAATCACTGTCAGAGTCGGAATCGCTGTCGGAGTCCGAGTCGCTGTCAGAATCCGAATCACTGTCGGAGTCCGAATCGCTGTCGGAATCGGCATCGCTGTCGGAATCCGAATCGCTGTCAGAGTCAGCATCGCTGTCGGAATCCGAGTCACTATCCGAGTCCGAGTCGCTGTCAGAATCGGAATCGCTGTCGGAGTCAGCATCGCTGTCGGAGTCGGAATCGGAGTCGCTGTCTGAGTCGGAGTCGCTGTCTGAGTCGGAATCCGAGTCACTGTCAGAGTCCGAATCGCTGTCAGAATCCGAATCGCTGTCGGAGTCCGAATCACTGTCGGAATCGGCATCGCTGTCAGTGTCCGAATCGCTGTCCGAATCCGAGTCGCTGTCAGAGTCCGAGTCGCTGTCCGAATCAGAATCGCTGTCAGAATCCGAGTCACTGTCAGAGTCCGAATCACTGTCGGAGTCAGAGTCGCTGTCAGAGTCGGAATCACTGTCGGAGTCCGAGTCGCTGTCCGAATCCGAATCGCTGTCAGAGTCTGAATCACTGTCAGAATCCGAATCGCTGTCTGAATCGGCATCGCTGTCGGAGTCCGAGTCGCTGTCGGAATCCGAGTCGCTGTCAGAGTCCGAATCGCTGTCTGAATCCGAATCACTGTCGGAGTCAGAGTCGCTGTCACTATCCGAATCGCTGTCTGAATCGGAGTCGCTGTCAGAATCCGAGTCGCTGTCAGAGTCGGAGTCGCTGTCGGAATCCGAGTCACTGTCAGAATCCGAGTCGCTGTCGGAATCGGAGTCGCTGTCAGAGTCAGAGTCGCTGTCAGAATCGGAGTCACTGTCGGAGTCCGAGTCGCTGTCAGAATCCGAGTCACTGTCGGAGTCCGAATCACTGTCAGAGTCAGAGTCCGAGTCGCTGTCCGAGTCCGAATCGCTGTCGGAATCGGCATCGCTGTCGGAATCCGAGTCACTGTCAGAATCCGAGTCACTGTCAGAATCCGAGTCGCTGTCGGAGTCGGAGTCGCTGTCGGAATCCGAATCACTGTCACTATCCGAATCACTGTCGGAGTCCGAATCGCTGTCAGAGTCGGAGTCACTATCGGAGTCCGAATCGCTGTCCGAATCCGAGTCACTATCCGAGTCCGAGTCGCTGT
>NZ_JBEAFQ010000045.1:0-95422 GCF_040062275.1 Klebsiella sp. GW_Kp182
AGAGAACTGGCCGGTTCTTTCTGACGGAGTAATCATACAAGCCCGGACAGATGCGTAGCATCGCCTCCGGGAAATGTGCCGGGCCTGATGCCTTTGCGTGGCTTCGTCCCGGGGGCGGCGCTTGACGCGCCTTGCCCGGGCTACAGATTCGTGCGTTTTGCAGGTTTAGCAGCCCGGACAGATGCGTAGCATCGCCTCCGGGAAATGTGCCGGGCCTGATGCCTTTGCGTGGCTTCGTCCCGGGGGCGGCGCTTGACGCGCCTTGCCCGGGCTACAGATTCGTGCGTTCTGCAGGTTTGGCAGCCTGGACAGATGCGCAGCATCGCCTCCGGGAAATGCTCCCTGTGGGAAAAATTCCTCACGACATTTTCTGCACAATCGGCTATCTTGTTTAGCATATAAAACACCACGACCGGTTAATACCTTTCTTCAGGCATTATTACGGTCTGAAAGTTAAGCCAGTGAAACGAGACTGCAAGATGAGCGTAATGTTTGACCCGGAAGCGGCGATTTATCCTTTTCCTCCGAAGCCCATGCCGTTAAACCGCGATGAGAAGCACTTTTATCGCGAAAAAATTAAACGCCTGCTGCGCGAGCGCGATGCGGTGATGGTGGCCCATTACTATACCGACCCTGAAATTCAGCAGCTGGCCGAAGAGACCGGCGGCTGTATCTCCGATTCTCTGGAGATGGCGCGCTTCGGCGCCCGACATTCTGCCTCGACGCTGTTGGTTGCCGGCGTGCGCTTTATGGGAGAAACGGCGAAAATCCTCAGCCCGGAAAAAACCATCCTGATGCCCACGCTCCACGCGGAGTGCTCGCTCGATCTGGGCTGCCCGATCGAGGAGTTTAGCGCTTTCTGCGATGCGCATCCGGATCGTACGGTCGTGGTCTACGCCAACACTTCAGCGGCGGTAAAGGCGCGCGCCGACTGGGTTGTGACGTCGAGCATCGCCGTGGAACTCATTGAGCATCTTGATAGCATGGGTGAAAAAATCATCTGGGCGCCGGACCGCCATTTAGGTAGCTATGTGCAGAAACAGACCGGCGCCGACGTACTGTGCTGGCAGGGCGCCTGCATCGTTCATGATGAATTCAAAACTCAAGCGCTGGCGAGAATGCGGGCGCTTTATCCGCAGGCCGCGGTGCTGGTTCACCCGGAATCACCGCAGGCGATTGTCGATATGGCTGACGCGGTGGGGTCAACCAGCCAGTTGATCAATGCCGCTAAAACGCTGCCGCACAAGCAGCTCATCGTCGCCACCGACCGCGGCATTTTCTACAAAATGCAGCAGGCGGTACCGGAAAAAGAGCTGCTGGAAGCGCCTACGGCAGGCGAAGGGGCAACCTGTCGCAGCTGCGCCCACTGTCCGTGGATGGCGATGAACGGCCTGCAGGCGATTGCGGAAGGGCTGGAAAAGGGAGGCGTTGAACATGAAATTCACGTTGATGAACAGCTGCGAACCGGGGCGCTGGTTCCGCTAAACAGAATGCTCGATTTTGCGGCTACACTTCGGGGATAGCTCATTACTGCGTCACAGAACGCTCTGGGGATAAGATGGATTTTTTTAGTACGCAGAACATATTAGTGCATATACCCATTGGCGCCGGAGGATATGACCTGTCGTGGATTGAAGCGGTAGGCACCGTCGCAGGATTGCTGTGCATCTGGCTGGCGAGCCTGGAGAAGATTGCCAACTATGTCTTTGGGCTGATCAACGTCACGCTGTTTGCCATTATCTTCTTTCAGATCCAGCTCTACGCCAGCCTTCTGCTGCAGATCTTTTTCTTCGCGGCCAACGTCTACGGCTGGTACGCCTGGTCACGACAAACCAGCGATAACCAGGCGGAACTGCAAATCCGCTGGCTGCCGCTGCCGAAAGCGTTAGGCTGGCTGGCGGCCTGCGTGGTGGCGATTGGCCTGATGACGGTATTTATCGATCCGGTTTTTGCGTTTCTGACCAGGATTGCCGTCGCGCTGATGCACACCCTGGGCCTGCAGGTTGCTATGCCGGCGCTGCAGCCAGACGCGTTCCCGTTCTGGGACTCCTGCATGATGGTTCTCTCGGTTGCGGCGATGATCCTGATGACGCGCAAATACGTCGAAAACTGGCTGCTGTGGGTGATTATCAACGTCATCAGCGTGGTTATTTTCGCCCTGCAGGGCGTTTATGCGATGTCGCTCGAATATCTGCTGCTGACCTTCATCGCCCTCAACGGCAGCCGTATGTGGATTAACAGCGCGCGTGAGCGCGGCTCTCACGCGTTTTCCCGCTAATGGTGATGATGATGTCCATGCCCGGCGTGCGTCATGTTCAGACGGCACTCCGGGCCGCTGCAGGGCTGATACTCCATCTGAACCGTAATGTGTTCAATTTCATACTTATGCTGTAAGAAGCCCTGGATTCGTTCAAGCAGGCCGTCGTGATCGTGCGGCGGTACCACCTGCACGTGCAGCGTCATCACCGTTTTTTCTCCAACCAGCCACGCATGAACGTGGTGTACGTCGCGAACTTCAGGTATCGAGCGGCGCAAATCGCGCTTTAAGGCGTCGACGTCAAGCGAACGCGGCGCGCCCTCCAGCAGCTCATTAACGCTCTCCTGCAGCAAACGCCATGCGCTGCGCAGAACCAGGCACGATACCAGCACGGACAGAATAGGATCGATAGGCGTCCAGCCGGTGGTGATGATCACGATTGCGGCAATAATGGCCCCAACCGAACCGAGTAGATCCCCCAGCACATGCAGAGCGGCGGCCCGCACGTTGAGGTTACGCTCTTCACTGCCGCGATGGAGGATCCAGAAGGCCAGAATATTGGCCAGCAGGCCGGCAACGGCGATGATCATCATGGTTTTACCGGCTACCGGTTGCGGATGATGAAAACGCTGAATGGCCTCCCAGACGATTAATATCGTAATGACCACTAAGGCGA
This sequence comes from Klebsiella sp. GW_Kp182, assembly GCF_040062275.1. Classification (NCBI taxonomy): domain Bacteria; kingdom Pseudomonadati; phylum Pseudomonadota; class Gammaproteobacteria; order Enterobacterales; family Enterobacteriaceae; genus Klebsiella; species Klebsiella sp. GW_Kp182. The sequence continues at coordinate 2,934 of NZ_JBEAFQ010000045.1, forward strand.
TAGCATTGAGAAAGGCCGCCAGCGTGGTCAGCCGCAGCCAGCCAAAGGTGTGTTGAGCATTAGGCGGGCGACTGGCGAAACGCACGGCCAGAAAGGCGAACAGCAGCGCTGCGGCGTCCGTCAGCATATGCCCGGCATCGGCCAGCAGCGCCAGCGAACCTGAAATGAGTCCGCCTGCAACCTCAACCAACATGAATCCGGCCGTGACGCAGAACGCCAGCAGCAGCCGACGGGCATTATTATCTTCGGTGGATTGCGGAGAATTATGCGAGTGTGATTGCCCCATGGTGCCATCCCTACATTATTATTTTGATGATTACTTTATGACATGATTCACCTCTTGGGGTGAAAAAATGAAAAAAGGAGAGCCTTAGCTCTCCTTCCGGGCGGATACCGCGCAGATTATTGGGTGGTACCGTCGGTTTTCGTCGCCTCGTCCTGGCCGACCTTTTTATCGGTATCCGGGCAGCGGCCATCTTTGCACATTGAGTTCTTGTGGACTTCATCGCTCGACATCCCGTCGTGGTTCATGGTGGAGCCGTTGGGGTGGAGCATGGTGCCGCCGGTATCGGTGGAACCGGCGTTAATTTTACCGTTGTCCACGTTGTTTGGCGCCACGTTTTCACGCGCGTCGGGGGCAACCTGACCCGCGTCGGCTGCCGAATTGGCCTGCCCGTTGTTCGACTGCGCGCCGGTATCGGCGGCCAGCGCCGCGCCGCTGGCCAGGCCCAGGGTTGCTGCGAGGAGAAGACTGGTTAGCTTGTTCATTTTCATTGGATGCTCCTGTTATATCGATTTACCGAATTACCTCTTCCAACAGTGCATTGCCGGAGGTTCTACTCGTTGTGGTTAAAGCTTCGCTGTTAGCGAGCGGCATTAATATATAATGCTGAATGCTAAAGAAAATTAAGTTCTAACAGTTAAAAATTATAGCTTGTGGCCACTATTCCGCGACTTTATGGCGTTTTTTAGCCTATTTCCAGGAATATTCTGCCGCTACTGTAAAATCACGTTTACACTTTTTGAGTGAAGAGATAGATTGGAGGGATTGCATTTAACTAGATAAGTATGGCAACGCTGGAAATAAGATGAATTATCAGAACGACGATTTACGCATTAAAGAGATCAACGAATTATTACCTCCCGTTGCGCTCCTGGAAAAATTCCCCGCTACCGAAAACGCCGCCAACACCGTTGTGCATGCGCGCAAAGCGATCCACCAGATCCTGAAAGGTCATGACGATCGGCTGCTGGTTGTGATCGGTCCATGCTCCATTCACGATCCGGCGGCGGCAAAAGAGTATGCCGAGCGTCTGCTCGCGCTTCGCGAAGAACTTAAAGGCGAGCTGGAAATCGTGATGCGCGTGTATTTTGAAAAACCGCGCACCACCGTGGGCTGGAAAGGGCTGATCAACGATCCGCATATGGATAACAGCTTCCGCATCAACGATGGTCTGCGGATTGCACGCAAGCTGCTGCTTGATATTAACGACAGCGGACTGCCAGCGGCCGGGGAGTTCCTCGATATGATCACCCCGCAGTATCTTGCCGACCTGATGAGCTGGGGCGCGATTGGCGCGCGTACCACCGAGTCACAGGTGCACCGCGAACTCTCTTCCGGCCTCTCCTGCCCGGTAGGCTTTAAAAACGGCACAGATGGCACCATTAAAGTCGCTATCGACGCCATCAATGCCGCCGGCGCGCCGCACTGTTTCCTGTCGGTGACCAAATGGGGACATTCGGCGATTGTGAACACCAGCGGCAATAGCGATTGCCATATTATCCTGCGCGGCGGTAAAGAGCCGAACTACAGCGCGCAGCACGTGGCAGAAGTGAAGGTGGGTCTGGCGAAAGCAGGCCTGCCCGCTCAGATCATGATCGATTTCAGCCATGCCAACTCCAGCAAACAGTTTAAAAAGCAGATGGATGTCGGCACAGACGTATGCCAGCAGGTTGCCGGCGGCGAGCGGGCGATTATGGGAGTGATGATCGAAAGCCATCTGGTGGAAGGCAATCAGAGCCTCGACAGCGGTGAGCCGCTGGCCTACGGTAAAAGCATTACTGATGCCTGTATCGGGTGGGAAGATACCGATACGCTGCTTCGCCAGCTGGCGAATGCGGTAAAAGCGCGCCGCGGTTAGGTTTTACGGCGAGTCTCAAAATAAAAAAGCGTGGAGGGTTCCACGCTTTTTTTACATCCCGCGAAAATTACTTCGCTTTACCCTGGTTCGCTACGGCAGCGGCTTTCGCGGCGATCTCGTCGGCGTTACCCAGATAGTAATGTTTAATAGGCTTGAAGTTCTCGTCGAACTCATACACCAGCGGTACGCCGGTGGGGATGTTCAGTTCGAGGATCTCTGCTTCGCCCATGTTGTCGAGGTATTTCACCAGCGCGCGCAGGGAGTTACCGTGAGCGGCGATAATCACGCGCTCACCGCTTTTCAGACGCGGCAGAATGGTTTCATTCCAGTACGGTACGACGCGGTCGATGGTCAGCGCCAGGCTCTCGGTGGTAGGCAGCTCAGCGTCGGTCAGTTTTGCATAGCGCGGATCGTGACCCGGGTAGCGCTCGTCGTCTTTGGTCAGCTCTGGCGGCGTTACCGCAAAGCCGCGACGCCACTGTTTAACCTGCTCGTCACCGTATTTTTCAGCGGTTTCCGCTTTGTTGAGGCCCTGCAGCGCACCGTAGTGACGCTCGTTCAGTTTCCAGGACTTTTCTACCGGCAGCCAGGCCTGATCCAGTTCGTCCAGCACGTTCCACAGGGTGTGGATGGCACGTTTCAGCACAGAGGTATAAGCAAAGTCGAAGCTGAAGCCTTCTTCTTTCAGCAGCTTACCGGCCGCTTTTGCTTCACCCACGCCTTTTTCAGACAGGTCAACGTCATACCAACCGGTGAAACGGTTTTCGTTGTTCCATTGGCTTTCGCCGTGACGAACGAGTACCAGCTTAGTTACAGCCATACACTTACTCCTCAATACACGTCATCTTTCGCGCCGCCTTGATGCGACCCGAAATCTGTAGTGTGTATATTTATTGATTGATAACTATTCTCATTATATTGCCGCGACTTACCTCACGGCAATGCTTATCCCTAACCATAGCGAAAATAGTCGCTCAGTGTAAGGTGCTTGTAAAACAGAGGTTATATTTTTGTCTGTAAGTGGCGTATTTTTCAGCGAAAGGATAAAAAAGCCCTCCATCAGGAGGGCTGGGTATTATTTCGCAATAAATTGATATTCCGTCAGGCTGACGTACTCTTCGCCGGGGCGCAGTACGCAGTCCGGCTGCGGCCATTCCGGATGGTTCGGTGAATCCGGCAGGAACTCGCTCTCCAGAGCCAGACCTTGCCAGTCAGCGTAAGGCTGCGCCGTGCGCGACGGCGTGCCGGCCAAATAGTTGCCGGAGTAGAACTGCAGCGCCGGAGCGGAGGTATAGACCGTCATCTGCAGCTTTTCGTCCTGCGACCAGACGTGAGCCGCCGGGCTTTTGGCATCGCCCAGCGCCTGGAGCAGAAAGGCGTGGTCGTAACCTTTAACCTTTTGCTGGTCTTCATCGCGCAGGAAATCGTCCGCCAGCATCTTCGGCGTGCGGAAATCGAAGCTGGTCAGGGTGACGTTTTGCAAATCGCCTCCCGGAATACCGTCGCTCTCAACGGGCAGATACGCATCGGCAAAGATTTGCAGCTTATGGCTACGCACGTCGCTCTGCACGCCATCAAGATTGAAATAGACGTGGTTGGTCAGGTTTACCGGGCAGGGCTGATCAACGGTGGCGCGATACTCGATGGCGATACGATTATCGTCGGTCAGGCGGTAGTGCGCCGTAGCCGTCAGATTGCCGGGGAACCCCTGATCGCCATCGTGGGAGGAGAGTGAAAACAGCGCGTGACGATCGTCGGCGCTGACAATCTGCCAGCGGCGCTTATCAAAACCTTCAGGACCGCCGTGCAGCTGATGGCCGGCCTCGTTGGAGGGCGTCAGATTAACGCTACGGCCATCAAGGGAAAAGCGGCTGTTGGCGATACGGTTCGCGTAACGGCCTACGGAAGCGCCGAGATAGGCGGCCTGGCGCGTATAGTCGCCAGGGGTCGCGCAGCCGAGCAGCGCTTCGCGTACGCTGCCGTCGGCCAGCGTCACGCGCGCGGAGAGCAGCGTCGCGCCCCAGTCCATTACGGTGACCGTCATGCCTGCGTCGTTACGCAGGGTGTGGAGATTCCACGGCTGGCCGTCCGGCGCCAGCTCCGTTGTTGGGTTTAGCATTGTCCAGCTCCCTGCGACGGTTTGCAGACGTAAAAGGTCTCTTTGATACCGGTTTTCGCTTCATACTCTTTGGCAACGGCATGCTGTACGGTCTCGACCAGATCTTCCGGCACCAGGGCGACGATACAGCCGCCGAAACCGCCGCCGGTCATGCGAACGCCGCCTTTATCGCCGATGGTCGCCTTGACGATGTCCACCAGGGTATCAATCTGCGGGACGGTGATTTCAAAATCATCGCGCATGGAGGCGTGGGATTCCGCCATCAGCTCGCCCATCCGCAGCAGGTCGCCTTTTTCCAGCGCCGCAGCGGCTTCTACGGTACGGGCGTTTTCAGTCAGCACGTGGCGAACGCGTTTGGCGACCACCGGGTCAAGCTCGTGGGCGACGGCGTTGAACTCTTGCAACGTGACGTCGCGCAGGGCCGGCTGCTGGAAGAAACGCGCGCCGGTTTCACACTGTTCGCGGCGAGTGTTGTATTCGCTGCCGACCAGAGTGCGTTTAAAGTTACTGTTAATAATCACCACCGCGACGCCTTTCGGCATCGAGACCGCTTTGGTCCCCAAGGAGCGGCAGTCGATCAGCAGCGCGTGATCTTTTTTACCGAGCGCGGAGATCAGCTGGTCCATAATGCCGCAGTTGCAGCCGACGAACTGGTTTTCCGCTTCCTGGCCGTTCAGCGCGATTTGCGCGCCGTCGAGCGGCAGATGGTACAGCTGCTGGAACACGGTGCCGACGGCGACTTCCAGCGAAGCCGAAGAGCTTAACCCCGCGCCCTGCGGCACGTTGCCGCTGATGACCAGATCCGCGCCGCCGAAAGCGTTATTCCGCTGCTGGAGATGCTTCACCACGCCGCGGACATAGTTTGACCACTGCTGGGCATCGTGGCTGATAATCGGCGAGTCGAGAGAGAATTCATCGGTCTGATTGTCGTAATCGGCGGCAATCACCCGCACGGTACGATCGTCGCGCGGCGCACAGGCGATGACCGTCTGGTAATCAATGGCGCAGGGCAGCACGAACCCATCGTTATAGTCGGTATGCTCGCCGATCAGGTTAACGCGGCCAGGGGCCTGGATAACATGGCTGGCCGGATAGCCAAATTTCTCAGCAAACAGGGCTTGGGTTTTCTCTTTCAGACTCATGGTTATACTCCGGATTCGCGAAAATGGACGTCGCTCACAGCGCGCAGACGTTCGGCGGCCTGCTCGGCCGTCAGGTCACGCTGGGTTTCAGCCAGCATTTCATAGCCGACCATAAATTTACGCACCGTCGCGGAGCGCAGCAGCGGCGGATAAAAATGCGCGTGCAGCTGCCAGTGATTATTCTCTTCATCGTTAAATGGCGCGCCGTGCCAGCCCATAGAGTAGGGGAATGAGCACTGGAACAGGTTGTCGTAACGGCTGGTCAGCTTTTTCAGCGCCAGCGCGAGGTCGCTGCGCTGGTCATCGGTTAAATCAGTCAGGCGCTGTACGTGCGCTTTCGGCAACAGCAGCGTCTCGAAGGGCCACGCTGCCCAGTAAGGGACCACCGCGAGCCAGTGTTCGGTCTCGACGACGGTGCGGCTACCGTCGGCTAATTCTCGCTGCGCGTAATCCACCAGCATCGGCGCGCCGTGCCCGGTGAAGTACGCTTTTTGCAGACGATCTTCGCGTTCCGCCTCGTTAGGCAGAAAGCTGTTTGCCCACACCTGGCCATGCGGATGTGGGTTGGAGCAGCCCATTGCCGCGCCTTTATTTTCAAAGACCTGCACCCACGGGTAGGTTTTTCCGAGGTCGGCGGTCTGCTCCTGCCACGTTTTAACCACGCCTTCCAGCGCCTCCACGCTCAGTTCCGGCAGCGTTTTGCTGTGGTCTGGCGAGAAGCAGATGACCCGGCTGGTACCGCGGGCGCTCTGACAGCGCATAAGCGGGTCGTCGCTTTCCGGGGCGTCAGGGGTATCGGTCATCAAAGCCGCAAAGTCATTGGTAAAAACAAACGTACCGGTGTAGTTCGGGTTTTTGTCGCCGGTGACGCGGGTATTACCCGGGCACAGGAAACAGTCCGGGTCGTGCGCGGGCAAGGTCTGTTTTGCCGGCGTTTCCTGCGCCCCCTGCCAGGGGCGCTTGGCGCGATGCGGAGAAACCAGAATCCACTGCCCGGTTAACGGGTTATAACGACGATGTGGATGGTCGACGGGGTTAAATACGCTCATGAAGGTTCCTTAGTCGGGATAACCCTGCGGATGACGGGACTGCCAGTGCCAGGTGTCCTGCGCCATTTCGTCAAGGTTGCGCGTCACGCGCCAGTTCAGCTCGCGATCGGCCTTTTCAGCGTCCGCCCAGTAGGCCGGGAGGTCGCCTTCGCGGCGCGGTGCGAAGTGGTAGTTAATCGGTTTGCCGCAGGCTTTGCTAAATGCGTTGACCACGTCGAGCACGCTGCTGCCGACGCCTGCGCCAAGGTTGTAGATATGCACGCCGGCTTTATCGGCCAGTTTTTCCATCGCCGCGACGTGGCCGTCTGCCAGGTCCATCACGTGAATGTAGTCGCGTACGCCGGTGCCATCTTCGGTTGGGTAGTCGTTGCCGAATACCGCCAGCGATTCACGGCGGCCAACCGCGACCTGCGCGATATACGGCATCAGGTTGTTCGGAATACCCTGCGGATCTTCCCCCATATCGCCCGACGGATGCGCGCCGACCGGGTTGAAGTAGCGCAGCAGCGCGATGCTCCAGTCCGGCTGTGCTTTTTGCAGGTCGGTCAGGATCTGCTCAACCATCAGCTTGCTTTTACCGTAAGGGCTCTGAGGTGTACCGGTCGGGAAGCTTTCGACGTAAGGGATTTTGGGCTGGTCGCCGTAGACGGTCGCGGAGGAGCTGAAAATAAAGTTTTTCACGCCCGCGGCGCGCATGGCGGAAACGAGTTTCAGTGTGCCGGTTACGTTGTTGTCGTAGTACTCCAGCGGCTTAGCGACGGATTCTCCGACGGCTTTCAGGCCGGCGAAATGGATCACCGCTTCAATGGCGTGATCGTGGAGAATTTCCGTCATCAGCGCTTCGTTACGAATGTCGCCTTCGACAAAGGTGGCGCTTTTCCCGCCGAGACGTTCAATGATTGGCAATACGCTGCGCTTACTGTTGCAGAGATTGTCGAGAATAATCACTTCGTGTCCCTGCAGTAGCAGTTGAACGCAGGTGTGACTTCCAATGTAACCGCTACCACCTGTAACCAGTACTTTCATGATTCGCTCCAATAGGCTTATCGTGTGAGAAGAAGATAGCATACCAAAGAAGCCAAAAGTGTGACACAGGCCAAATTGGTGGAATCGTTTACACTAAAATTTTTAAACAGCCCATTTGAGTTTTTTTGTTTTAAAAACAGGGTGATGTTATGTCTGGTAGCTATTATTCTGAAAAAAACAGGGATCAGCAGACCCCTGTACAGGCTTAATTTTACAGCGGATCCAGCTGGCAAGTGTAACCGTCTCCACTACTCACAAAGGCCAGTCGGTGGGTGATACAGTCCGGGGCGTCTTCGGCGTGATGAGAGACAAACAGCAGCTGCGTCGCCCCTTCGCCAATCAGCACATCAACGAAGCGGCGCACCAGCTGGCGGTTGAGCGGGTCCAGCCCCTGCAGCGGTTCGTCAAGGATCAGCAGAGTGGGATGTTTGACCAGGGCGCGGACGATCAGCGCCAGCCGCTGCTGCCCCCAGGAGAGGCTATGGAACGGCGCATCGGCGGTGCGTTTGTCGATACCCAGAATATCCAGCCAGTTCTGCACCAGCTTATGCTGCTTGTCAGATACGGCCTGATAGATGCCGATTGAGTCGAAGTAGCCGGAGAGAATCACGTTACGCACGTTGGTGCTGACGCGGTATTCAAGGTGCAGGCTGCTGCTGACGTAGCCAATATGCTTTTTGATATCCCAGATGGTTTCACCGCTGCCGCGGCGGCGGCCAAACAGGGTCAGGTCGTTGCTGTATCCCTGAGGATGGTCGCCGGCGATCAGGCTGAGCAGCGTGGATTTACCGGCGCCGTTGGGGCCGACTATCTGCCAGTGTTCGCCAGGGTTCACCGTCCAGCTCAGGCGGTTAATGATCGGACGATCGTTGTACGAAACCACGCCGTCGTTCAGCACGATGAGCGGCGCTTCGGCGTCCAGCGCAAGACGCGCTGCCGGTGCGTCCGGCTCCGGCAGCGTCATGCCGTCAAGCTTTTCGCTGTGCGCGAGCTGGGCAATAAGCGCCTGCTGCAGCAGGGCCTGCTTTTCGCCGGTTTCGCTCAGCACGCAGTCCGCCAGTACCCCGGCATACTGAACGAACGCCGGGATCTCGTCAAAACGATTGAGGACCAGCACCAGGGTGATACCTTCGCCGTTCAGCGCGGCCAACATCCCGGCGAGCTGCTGGCGCGAGGCGACATCAAGACCGTCGAACGGCTCATCAAGAATAAGCAGGTCGGGATCGCCCATCAGCGCCTGGCACAGCAGGGTCTTGCGCGTTTCGCCGGTAGAGAGATATTTAAAACGGCGTTCGAGCAGGTGGCTAATTGCAAACTGTTCAGCAAGGCGAGCGCAGCGGGAGGGGTCTTTAAACTCATCCTGGATAATTTCCGCCGTCGTGCGGCCGGTGTCTTCTTCTCCCGGGCTGAGCAAATCGGTGTTATTGCGCTGCCACTCATCGCTGACCAGCTTTTGCAGCTGCTCAAAAGAGAGACGGGTGATGCGCGAGAAGGTGCACTCACGCTGCCCGCTTAGCAGGGTCAGCTCGCCGGAGAGCGCCCGCGCAAGCGCCGATTTCCCGCTGCCGTTGCTGCCGACGAAAGCCCAGCTCTCGCCAGCCTGCACGCGGAGGTGTTCAATATTTAACGTTTTTGTATCGCTAAGACGAAACGTGCCTTGCGAAATTTGCAACAATGACATTGTGTATCCCACTTTTTGCAGCGATTTGTTTCAGGGATACGTCTTCGCGAGCGCAATGTCAATGCCGTTAGCACAACGTGGCAAGAATGATGCGATCGGCATTAAAATATGCTATCACCTCCGCCCCTTCCGCCAGATCGCGCGTCTGTTCCACCGGCAGGGTGGCGCAAAGGCTCTGCCCATCCGGGAGCGCCATCAGCACTTCACACTGTTCCGGCCCGCGTTCGATGTGGTTGATACGTCCGGCCAGCTGGTTGTCGGCCCGTTCCGCCTGTGCGGCATCCTGAGTAATGCCAACCCACGGCGCTTTCAGCAGCACCAGTACCTCCTGGCCTTCCTCAAGGCCCAGACGATCGGCGCTTTGGGCGGTAATCGCGACCTTAAAGCGGGTTTGGCCGTCGGCCAGCAGAACGTCAACGTGCTGCTGGACCTGCTGATGGTCGCGGCCGGTAATGGTGCCAAACCACTGGTTGCGCGCGCTGGTCTGCAGAGAGAATCGCGAAATGGCAGCCAGCAGGCTGTCGAGGGGAAGGGCGTCATCATCGCTCAGGACATCGAATGCTTTCTGCTGAATCTGCGCCAGCAGGTCGTAGAGCTGAATCAGCCGCTGCCCGTAGCGGGTGAGGACCGCGCCGCCGCCGCCTTTGCCACCGGTCGCCCGGTCAACCAGGGTCTGCTCGCTGAGCTGATTCATTTCATTAATCGCATCCCAGGCGCTTTTATAGCTAATGCCCGCGTTTTTTGCCCCCTGGCTAATCGAGCCGGTCTGTTCAATCTGTTTCAGCAGGGCGATACGGCGAGGATCGGCGAACAGGCGCTGCTGTAATTTGAGGGTAAGAAGAATTTCAGCCTGCATAATCATATCCTGATGAAAAAGGATATTGTGACCGATAGCGGTCATCTTGCAAGATGCATCTCTCACGGTGGCCTGCGGGGCACCGCACAAATGGGGCGTGTTTTTCCGGCTGAATTGGTTACAATAAACTATTCGTACTTTCTGGAGCCAACCATGTTAGAGCTATTGAAAAGTCTGGTTTTTGCCGTAGTCATGGTCCCTGTGGTGATGGCGGTCATTCTGGGCCTGATTTACGGGCTGGGCGAAGTGTTTAACCTCTTCTCCGGAGCCGGTCATAAAGACAGCAGACCGCAAAATCACTGATTTCCCCCGCGCCCGGTTCTGCCGGGCGTCCTTATTTCTTCCCCCCCTCCATTTTTCGAACGCTGATTACCCCTAATTTTCGCTGGGAAAAACCTGGCGCTATCGTTATATTGTCTATTACATAACGAACCGACGGGAGATTCAGATGACAGGTCAATGGTTACGCTTTTTTGCCGGAGCAACATTAACGCTCTCCGTTGCGGGCCACGCGCTGGCGGAAGAGGGCAAAGTGACGGTTTTTGCCGCGGCATCGCTCACCAACGCCATGCAGGATATCGCCAAAGAGTATAAAAAAGAGAAGGGCGTGGAGGTGGTTTCTTCATTTGCCTCTTCATCGACCCTGGCACGGCAGATTGAAGCGGGGGCGCCGGCGGATCTGTTTATCTCCGCCGATCAAAAATGGATGGATTACGCGGTCGAGAAAAAGAGCATTGATACCGCCTCGCGCGCGACCCTTCTCGGTAACAGCCTGGTTGTCGTGGCGCCAAAAGCCAGCGCGCAGGGCGAGATAAACATCAGTGATAAAACCGACTGGACCAGCCTGCTGAAAGGCGGCCGCCTGGCCGTAGGTGACCCGGAACACGTGCCTGCTGGCATCTATGCGAAAGAGGCGCTGCAAAAGCTGGGAGCCTGGGAAACCCTGTCGCCGAAGCTGGCGCCGGCAGAAGACGTGCGCGGCGCGCTGGCCCTGGTTGAACGCAGCGAAGCGCCGCTGGGGATCGTTTACGGCTCCGATGCGGTCGCCAGCAAGGGGGTAAAAGTTGTCGGTACCTTCCCGGAAGATTCGCATAAGAAAGTGGAATATCCGCTGGCAATCGTCGACGGCCATAAAAATGCCACGGTCAGCGCGTTTTATGACTATTTAAAAGGGCCGGAAGCGTCCGCCATCTTTACACGTTACGGATTTACTACCCACTAATGTTCTTAAGCGATCCTGAATGGCAGGCGGTACTGCTGAGCCTGAAAGTCTCCTCCCTGGCGGTGGTACTGAGCTTGCCTTTTGGCATCTTTTTCTCCTGGCTGCTGGTGCGACGAGATTTTCCCGGTAAAGCGCTGCTCGATAGCATTCTCCACCTGCCGCTGGTATTGCCACCGGTGGTGGTAGGGTATCTCTTGCTGATCGCGATGGGGCGACGCGGTTTTATCGGCAGCTGGCTGTATGACTGGTTTGGTCTGAGCTTTGCGTTTAGCTGGCGCGGCGCGGTACTGGCGGCGGCGGTGATGTCCTTTCCGCTGATGGTGCGGGCTATTCGCCTCGCGCTGGAAGGGGTGGACATCAAGCTCGAGCAGGCGGCGCGTACCCTCGGCGCTGGCCGCTGGCGGGTGTTTTTCACTATTACGTTACCGTTGACGCTACCCGGCATTATCGTTGGCACCGTGCTGGCTTTCGCCCGCTCGCTGGGCGAGTTCGGCGCCACCATCACGTTTGTTTCCAATATTCCCGGCGAAACGCGCACCATCCCTTCGGCCATGTATACCCTGATCCAGACCCCCGGGGGAGAAGGCGCGGCCGCGCGTTTATGCTTGATTTCGATTGCGCTGGCGCTGGTATCGCTGCTGATTTCCGAATGGCTGGCCCGCCTCAGCCGTCAGCGGATGGGGAAATAAACATGCTTGAGCTCGATTTTACCCAGACGCTGGGTACCCACTGTCTGCAAATTTGCGAGACGCTTCCCGCCAGCGGCATTACGGCGGTGTTCGGCGTCTCCGGCGCGGGTAAAACCTCGCTGATTAACGCCATTAGCGGCCTGACGCGCCCGCAGCAGGGGCGCATCGTCCTCAACGGCAGAGTGCTGAACGACGTTGATAAAGGTATCTGCCTGGCGCCGGAAAAGCGCCGCATTGGCTACGTTTTTCAGGACGCGCGCCTGTTTCCGCACTATAAAGTGCGCGGCAATCTGCAATATGGCATGGCGAAGTCTATGGCGGCGCAGTTTGACAAGCTGGTGGCGCTGCTCGGCATTGCGCCGCTGCTTGACCGCCTGCCGGGCGGCCTCTCCGGTGGGGAGAAACAGCGGGTGGCGATTGGCCGGGCGCTGCTTACCGCGCCGGAGCTGCTGCTGCTGGATGAGCCGCTGGCATCGCTGGATATTCCGCGCAAGCGCGAGCTGTTGCCCTATCTGCAGCGTCTGGCGCGCGAAATCAAGATCCCGATGCTGTACGTCAGCCACTCTCTGGATGAAATCCAGCATCTGGCGGATAACGTGCTGGTGCTGGAAGAGGGGAAAGTGAAAGCCTTTGGCTGTCTGGAAGAGGTGTGGAGCAGCAGCGTGATGCACCCCTGGCTTCCCCAGGAGCAGCAAAGCACGATCCTGAACGTGACCGTTGCCGCTCAGCATCCGCAGTATGCCATGACCGCGCTGGCGCTGGGGGATCGGCAGATATGGGTTAACCGTCTTGACAGGCCGCAGGGCGAAAGCGCGCGGATCCGCATTCAGGCCTCGGACGTTTCTCTGGTACTGCAGCCCGCTCAGCAAACCAGCATCCGCAATATTTTACCCGCGCAGGTCATGCAGTGTATTGAAAGTCATGGGCAGGTTGAGGTCAGGCTGGAGATAAGCGGCCGTACCCTGTGGGCGCGCATCAGCCCCTGGGCTCGCGATGAGCTGGGGGTGACCCCGGGCCAGCGGCTGTATGCGCAGATAAAAAGCGTGTCGATAGCCGCCTGATTACAGCAGGTGGCGATAGATGTAGTCGGCGATGCTGGTGGTTTCGTTTTCACCGATCACCACGTTGGCGCGCGCTTTGACCTCTTCCACCGCGTTGCCCATCGCCACGCCGGTACCGGCGGCTTCCAGCATGCTGAGGTCGTTATAGTTGTCGCCGAAGGCGATAACATCCTGCATCGACAGGCCCTGCGACGCGACCCACTGCGCCAGGCGTTTACCTTTGCTGTTGCCTTCCCGGGCAATATCCACCTGATCGTGCCACGACCATTCGCACTCCAGACCCAGCGTCTGGCCAACGTGTTGGGCAAAGCGCTGCAGTTTGGCGGTATCTTCATCGGTCAGGGCGAATTTCCACACGGCGTTAACTTTGCGGGCCGCCTGCGCCAGAGAATCGACCTGAGTGAATACCGGACGCTGCTCGACGGGGAGCGATTGCGCCCAGCTGGCGGTGCGGATAACGTGCCCGGTCGGCTGCTCGTACAGCATGGCGTCATCGACGTACATCAGGCCGTGAATATCATGCTCGTTCAGCATTTCCGTCAGGCTCAGGGCTTTATCTACCGGCATCGGGTCGGATTCAAGCACCTTTTTTGCATGATAATCATACAAATAAGTGCCATTGCAGCAAATTGCAGGTGTATCCAGCGCCAGCGCCTGATAAAAAGGATGGATAGCGACGTGATGTCGGCCGGTGACGACGATGATCTGATATCCCGCGTCTTTGGCGCGAGCCAGCGCATCGAGCGAGGCGGGGAGGATGGTCTTTTTGCCGGTTAAGAGCGTGCCGTCTAAATCGAGGGCAATCACGCGTGAGGTCATGGGTTGTTTCCGGTTAATGATGAAAAGTTAGCAGGCTATGATGGTACACCGCTGTGCCATTCCGGCAAACTTTTCAGCATCTACCGCTAAAGAGCCGATACACTTGATCTTTCAGGCTGCCAGGAGGCAACCTGAAGAGCGTTGTGTATGCATATTGTGTTTTTCAGGGTGTCGTTAGTCTGAAAAATGAAATTTCCACGTGCAGTGAGGAAGGAGTATTCATGAAACAAACCGTTTATACCGCCAGCCCGGAAAGCCAGCAGATTCACGTCTGGGATCTGGATCTTGAGGGGAAACTGACCCTGGTGCAGGTTGTTGATGCCCCGGGCCAGGTGCAGCCGATGGTGGTGAGCCCGAACAAAGAGTTTCTCTACGTCGGCGTGCGTCCGGAGTTTCGCGTACTGGCCTACCGCATTGCGCCCGATAATGGCGCCCTGACTTTCGCCGGCGAAGCCGCGCTGCCGGGTAGCCCAACGCATATTTCTACCGATCGTCAGGGGCGCTTTGTGTTCAGCGCTTCCTATAACGCGGGCTGCGTGAGCGTTACGCCGCTGGTGGACGGCCTGCCGCGAGAAGCGGTGGCGGTGGTTGAAGGTCTGGAAGGCTGCCACTCGGCAAATATCTCTCCCGATAATCGCACCCTGTGGGTACCGGCGCTGAAGCAGGATCGTATCTGCCTGTTTACCCTGAGCGACGACGGTTTCCTCGCAGAGCAGGAGCCGGCTGAAGTGACCACCGTTGAAGGCGCGGGCCCGCGTCACATGGTGTTCCATCCGAATCAGCAATACGGCTACTGCGTCAACGAACTGAACAGCTCCGTTGACGTCTGGGAGCTGAAAGATCCGTACGGAAAAATTGAATGCGTGCAGACGCTGGACATGATGCCGCCTGATTTTGCCGGCGTGCGCTGGGCGGCGGATATCCATCTGACCCCGGATGGCCGTCATCTCTACGCCTGCGATCGTACCGCCAGCATTATCACTATCTTCAGCGTCTCGGAAGACGGCAGCGTGCTGTCCATCGAAGGCTATCAGAATACCGAGACCCAGCCGCGCGGCTTTAACCTCGATCATAGCGGCAAATATCTGATCGCCGCCGGTCAGAAATCGCATCATATCGCGGTGTATGAAATCAAAGGCGAGCAGGGGCTGCTCCAGGAAAAAGGGCGCTATGCCGTAGGCCAGGGCCCGATGTGGGTCGTGGTCAACGCTCGCTAAGTTCTCTGTCAGTGACGAAACCTCGCCGCGGCGAGGTTTTTTTACGCCTGCGCAGGGGCTACTTCACCCGCATACGATACTCAATCATGCCGCTTTTCTCCGCGACCCAGTTATACAGACGCTGGCCCCGAAGGTTGGTCTCATGCGTGTGCCAGTACAGGCTGGCTGCGTGACGTTTGCGCGCCTGCAGCTGAACATACTCAATCAGCTGCTTGCCGATATGCTGACCGCGAACGGCCGGGTCAACGAAGAGGTCCTCCAGATAGCAGTAGTCGCTTTCGGCCCAGGTGGAGCGGTGGAAGAGATAATGTACGAAACCCACTATCCTGCCTTCCTGTTTTGCCACTGCGCAGAACATCGGCTCGGTGGGATGAAAAAAGCGCTTCCAGGTGAGCTGCGTGATGCTTTCCGGGATGTCGACGCGATAAAACGTCTGGTAGCTTTTCCACAGCGGCAGCCACTGGGCAAAGTCGCTTTCAGCCGCGGGGTGGAGGGTTACCTGCGCGAGGTTAACGTCGGTTTTGTTGCTATTCATGGCTGTTCCTTATTTTTATCAACCGGGTGATTTGACCTGGCGCTATGGTAGGTGCTGTTCTGGTTCCTAAAAAGTGACACTTTCTGTATATTTATAGGATCCACTTTTATGCCGTCGATGCCCGCTGCCGCTCATGCCAAAACCCATTGCCCCTCTGTTTCAGGAACTGTTATTAGCCCGCGGCGTGATTAAAGATCAGGTCTACCACGCCCTGCGTCAGGCGATTCTGGATGGCCGATTGTCGGCGGGTTCAAAAATCCCCTCCAGCCGGGCGCTGGCTGAGATGATGGCGATCTCGCGAAACTCGGTTATTGCCGGTTTTGACCGCCTGATGGATGAGGGGTACCTGGTCACGCGCAAGGGGGCTGGCACCTTTGTCTGCGAGCATATCCCGGATAACCTCATAAGCGAGTATGACGCGTCGACGCCGCCCGAAACGGCAATAGCCGCCGCAGGGCCGCTTAATCCTGATGTCGCCGCTCTGGTGTCATCATGGTCAGAAAGAGAGGACAGCGGCGAAATGCGTCAGGTTTTTGCCGTCGGTATCGGCTGTACCGATCTCTTCCCTCATGCTTTATGGGGGCGGCTGCTGGGGCGCGTCTGGCGGCAATCGCGTCGTGAGCTGGGAGCGCACGCCACGCCCTATGGATATCAACCTCTACGCCAGGCGATTAGTCGCTATATTCAGGCGACGCGCGGCGTCAATTGCCACGAAGATCGGGTGATCATTGTCAACGGTATTCAGCAAGCGCTTTCCATCACCGCTCAGGCTTTACTGGAAAAGGGCGATGAAGTCTGGCTCGACGATCCCGGATACAACGGCGCCCGCGGCGCATTCGCCGCCAGGGGAGCGGTGGTCCGGCCCGTTCGGGTTGACGAGGAGGGCATGGATATTCAGGATGGCATTCGCCATTACCCGCAAGCTAAGCTGGTCTATACCGCGCCGTCGCACCAGTTCCCGCTCAGTGGAACGCTTAGCCTGCCCAGAAGGCTCGCCTTACTGGAATGGGCGGAAGCCCATCGGGCGTGGATATTTGAAGACGATTACAATAGCGAATTCCGCTATGCCGCCCGCTCTCTGCAGGCGTTGCAGGGGTTAGATAATCATCAGCGGGTCATCTACGCGGGCACATTTTCTAAGATGATGTATCCGGAGTTCCGGCTGGGCTTTTTAGTGGTCCCCGAGCATTTGCGTGAACAGTTTGCCATGACGAAATATTACACCGATCTCTGTAGTGGGTATCTCGAACAGGCCGTCCTGGCCCGTTTCATCAGCGAGGGGCACTATGCCAGCCACGTCCGTCGTATTCGCAAAGCCTGTTTTGAGCGAAAAAGCGCGCTGGAGGCGGCTATTGCACGCTACTTTGCCGGGCGCATGGTCGTACATCCAACGGATTCGGGTATTCACATAGTCTGCTGGCTATCAGCGGGTTTAAAGGCAGAAGAGGTCGTCGCTAAGGCGCGCCAGCAAGGTTTCGGCGTGCAGACGTTTGAGCGCTATTGTCAGCGGCCGATGTCGCGCGAGGGCGTTTTATTCGGTTTTGCAAACCATACCCCAGCGGTGTTGACCGAGGGAATTCGCCGCCTGGCTGCGATGTTTTAGCTCAGCAATACGGGAAATATTTTGCAGGGGATTAATGGCATTCATTGCCGGATTATATTGCAGACAATGATTATCTTTTTGGAAAACCTGCCCCGTCCTGATTATTCATCTGACAACAGGGGCAGAGTTTTAAAAAGAGAGATACCGCGCCTGGATTTAACGTATATCCACGGCTTCTGTAATAATATAACCATTCGCTTAGCGATATGTGACTTCCCTGTTTAATTACAGCCGGTTAATAAATCAGATATCATCCATGGTGTAGCTGACGACGATTTCCAGGGTTTTGCGGATAACGTCTGCAGTTACGACATCTCTGGTGGTTTCCAGCGCCGTAATTAACCACAAAATAATCGCCTTGTTGCTGAGGTGACCCTCAGACTCAAGGATGCTGCTGATAGCCAGCGACATCACCGCTGATTCATCGATCAGTCTGTCGCCTGCGTTGCGGAAATATTCAGAGAGTGCGGTATCGTTCAGGCCTGCGTAAATATCCGGTTGCTGATGCATAGTCTGTCTCATCATATTCTCTACTTTGTAAGTTAAACATTAGACCAGTAGTGGTCAGTGTATTTTATTCGTACCTGGCTGCTGAGGAGAGCCTAATAACGAATTCGGCTCATCCCAATTATGCTTAGCGCCTGAAGTACCCACGGTATTGTTTTTTCCACGGCGAGCTACCATATTACTGATTTCATCGATAATACGCCCAAGTGCATTCCGCCGTTTTTTATCCTGTTCCCCAGCCTGCATGGCCTGGAGTTTCCCGATCAGTGCTTGTTTACTAATAGGCCCCTTATTTTTGAGTAGAGAGAGGACAGCCTCTCCAATCAATAAATCGGTTAGTGGATCATAATCATTGCGATTCATAACGGTATCTCTGATCATTGTCATCTCCTTGACTGGGAATTTAGTAGCAAGCCGGTAATCCGTGTCAGATACTGGCCCATCCCTTATATTTCCTCATTCAGTAACGACTTAAATCACCAGATAGCTGAAGCCACTTTTATCACTGATGCTCAAACAAGAGACCAATCAACGTTTGATAATGGTTTTCTTCTTCAGGTTCTGAAGCCACTTCAAGGCGACCCAGCAGTTTCGTACACAGGGATTTGCGATTCAGGTTGCGTCCTTCATTCAGGATATCCATTACAATCTGCCCTAACGTCTCCTGCTGCGAAGGTAACGACGCTTTATTGAAGTAGTGGGCAATAGCGTTAGCCGTGTCAGGAATGTAACCGTTCTGCTGCATATGTGCTCCTGTAAGTTCAATTATCAGTGAAGTTGCGATTAAAGTTATACAATGTTTATCAACTTGTACATAGGAAATGGAAAAAATATGTTAATTTTCTTAATGTTTTTTATAACGTATTGATTTATATGGTTTTAAAATTGTACAAATCTTAAGGTAAACATCGAGTGGAGATGTACGAATTGTACAGGTATACAGGAAGGCAAGAACGCCAGCGAAAAGAGGGTGTTAATGTGATTTATTTGTTAATGACTCGGGCGCTTTTACAGGACTTATGCGGGTAGACCTGCTACTGTAATATCTTATTAGCTTTCATCTCTTCTGTCGGAAACTTCATGCTCACTACCATTATTTATCGCAGCCATATCTGCGACAACGTGTCAATTAAATCGCTCGAAAGCATGGTTGCTGAAGCAAATGTCAAAAATAGTCAGGAAAACGTGTCGGGTATTCTGCTTTTTAACGGCACCCACTTTTTTCAGCTATTAGAAGGACCTGAAGAGAAGGTCGAGGAAATTTACCGTCTTATCTGCGCAGACCCGCGGCACCATAACCTCGTGGAGCTGCTCAGGGATCATGGACCGATGCGGCGCTTTGGTAAAATTGGCATGGAACTCTTTGATTTACGAGAGTTTGACCGCGATGAAGTGCTGCAGGCTGTGCTGGATAAAGGGACCACAAAATATCAGCTCACCTATGACGACAGAGCGCTCCATTTTTTCCGTACCTTCGTCGAAGCCACGGAAAAGGAAAACTATTACGAAATTCCTGCGGCTGAAAGCTGGGAGTTTGTGATAGAAGACGCTGCCTGCTACCCTGAAACTCCGCTGCAAGAGGCCGAATGCAGCTTTGCTTTTCAGCCGGTCATCGATCCGTTTGCCAAAGAGGTCGTCTCCTACGAAGCGCTGCTGCGCACGACTTCCGGTGATTCGCCAGCGGTCTATTTTAACGGACTTTCGCGAGAGGAAATCTACTGGACGGATCTCCACAGCAAGCGCATTGCCTTCGCCATGGCGGGACTTTTGCACCTCCGTGGACGCACGTTGTCGATTAATCTGCTGCCCATGACGCTGGTGAATGTTCCCAACGCTGTCGAATTTCTGTTAGCGGAAATTGAAGCCAGCGGTTTGATCCCTGAGCAAATTATTGTGGAATTTACCGAAAGCGAAGCCATTTCCCGTCTTGATGAATTCACCGATTCCGTGCGTAAGCTCAAGTCTGCGGGAATTCGCGTGGCTATCGATCATTTTGGCGCCGGGTTTGCCGGGCTATTGCTGCTGGCTCAGTTTCAGCCGGACCGCATCAAGATTAATCGCCAGCTGGTCAAAGATATTCATAAGCACGGCCCAAAACAGGCAATCGTTCAGGCGATTATTAAATGCTGTCATTCCCTGGAAATCGCCATTTCAGCGGTGGGTATTGAGCAGGCGGAGGAGTGGATGTGGCTGGAGTCAGCGGGGATTACGCATTTCCAGGGAAATTTATTTGCCAGTCCGTGTCTGGGAGGCATTCCGCCGGTAGCATGGCCAGAGAAAAAAGTAGCGTGTGAGCTTCTTTAAATTTTGACCCCGGCTCAGCGCAGCGTGTAGGTTAAAAAGCGGTGTATAACGGTAAAATAAGCCCTGTTTTTTTGCCCAGTATATCGGCGCCCGACCTGTTTATTTTAGCTGTACAAGAAAAGTTAATTGTACAACCAGGCTAAATTCGTTAATTTAGTCGGTAAAGTATTATCAGGTTAGAGGGCGCTAATGGCATATTACAGCATCGGTGAAGTTGCCGAACGTTGCGGAATCAACCCCGTGACTTTGCGTGCATGGCAGCGAAGATATGGTTTGCTAAAGCCGCAGAGAAGCGAGGGAGGACACCGCCAGTTTGACGAGGAGGACGTTCAGCGCATTGAGGAAATCAAACGCTGGATCGATCGCGGGGTCTCCGTTGGCAAGGTTAAGGCGCTTCTGGAAGGCCATCAGCCTGAAACGCAAGACGCTGCCGTCCTGCTCCAGGAAGAGATGATGACGCTTCTGCGAGGTGTCCAGCCCTCAAAATTACGCACCCGCATCATGTCCCTCAGCCATGAATATCCCGTAGATAAACTGATTGACCGGCTCTTTGTCCCCGTCCGCAGTAAGCTCAATCTCGATCCGAACACCTCCATGGCGATTATCAGTATGCTGGACGGTATCCTGATTGATTGCGTAGCGTCCATTCTTGCGGAATCGCGCAAAAAGGTGGGGAAAGAGACGCTGTTGGTGGGGTGGGGTAATGAAGACCGTACCCGTCTGTGGCTGGAAGCGTGGCGTTTATCGCAGCGCGCCTGGCACGTCAACGTGCTGGCGGAGCCGCTGGATTCTCCTCGCCCGGAACTGTTTCCTGGTCAGCACATTTTTGTCTGGACCGGCCGCGCGCTGACCCCCTTGCAGGCAGAATTACTTAGCCACTGGCAAAGCCAGGGCTTCACCATTGAGTTTCACGGAGAGTAAGCGTCTTAGAGGGTTAGCAGCGGAACATTTTTAGAGATGTTATTCCGCCGCTTGTCTTCCTGAAGCATGGCAACATGCGCTGGCAGGTAAATTATCAGAAATTGAGCTGGGTCCAGGCTTTAAACGTTTCGCTGCGGCTAATATTAAAAAAATCTGTCCGACCCGAGCAGCCGAGCTTTTTGATTAAGGTCAGGCGAATTTGATAAATTGTTTTAATATGTAAATTCAGCGACTTCCCTATATTTGCCATCGCTTCACCATCGTTCATCAGGCGAATCACTTCTTTTTCGCGATTGGTAAAAACGATACTTTCAGATTCCCGGTCAGGCTTCTTACCGAACAAGGTGGGGCGGAGAATAAACGATTTTATCTCAGCGGGCGTTGAGCGCGCTGGGATTCTGTACATTGGTATTTCGCTCAGGAAGTTCAAATCATTACCGTCGGTGAGCAGGACAAAACGAACTCTTTTGCGATCGTAATGATGATTAAGCACCGCATAATAGTTATCGCTGGTGAAAAAGACATATTTTCCATGAAAACAGCCTGGTGATAATGAATCGAGTACAAGCTGTAATCCTTGACGAAGAAGGTTATTGTTAATCCAAAGATCGTAATGATTAAAAAAGTGACCTTGCTTGTCGTTATTCATTTGTCCTCCGAGGTAGAAGTGTTAATAATGGCTTAATTTAACAAATCACATATCATGCTTAGTGATGGTTTTTACCACGTAGCACATGCAGCGTTTGGATATATAAATCGGCGAGTATTTCATTTTTCTCGAGATTCAGGCGCCGCTGAACCTCAACGATTAAACGCTCATGGCTAACGGCTTCGCTCTCCGTCTGGGTCTGCACCATGTGTTCGATATTTTTCAGCAAAGCAGAGTTAGAAATAAACTCTGCAGGAATAGTATTTTTAATCTGCATGGTATATCTCGGGTTATGTTAGACAATAAATCAACAAACAAAGATGCGGCATAAAAATCATCTTTGCTCTACGGTTCTTCACCATTTCAAAGGAAATGGTGAGCATTTTTTTAAATCATAAGAATGCTGTAATGCAGAATTTAAAACTTACGTAATAACTATAGTCACGATCTTCAGGATGTACAATTTTTCCGAATTAATTTTGTACATTTAGTTGGTTTTTTTAACATTGACTTATAACATATTGTTTTGTATAGTTATTTTTTGTAAAGATAATGTGAAAAAGTTGTACAGAACGGCGTCTGTACAGGGATAACCTACAGGATGAGGGGATAGCGGTGAAGAAGCGGGAAGGGCACAGCGGGAAGAGAAAGAGACAAAGGGGGAATAGCTTCCCCCTTTTGGCGTAAGCGTTACTGCTTCGGTTCAGCGACGACAAAGCTTCCCACGCCGCGGTTGTTGTATTCCCACATGCGGTTGAAGTTAGCGTCATTCAGGTTACGCTGCGGGTTGCCTTTGGCATCCGCAGTACCGGTGTTGCCGCTAAACGGACGGTTTGAACCGACGGCATCAGCCCACGGTTTGGCAATATTAAAGCCTTCATTAATGACGCTATCGCGAATAACGACCTGGCCATTGGTGTTGCCGTCAACGTCCAGAGAGCGGCCCAGCTGCGCGACGTTATCGCCGGAAGCGGTAAAGCGGCTGTTGATCGCCAGGAAGCCGTAGGTCACGCTCTTCAGGGTCGCTGGCGCAAAGACGTAGCCCTCTTTCTGGGTGCGCGAATTGACCACGCGGAAGTCGGTATTGTCGAACACGACCGCCCCACGACCGGAAACGATATCGACGTCGCCTTCAATATAGCTGTTGCTGACCAGGGTTCGGGTCTGACGGTTATCCTGCAGGCGGTTTTGTACGCCGCTGTTGGTCACGAAAAAGGTGTTCTGGCGACCGAGGATATTCACCTTGTTAATCTGTACCCGATCGCCATCGCTACGCAGCGCCACGGCCTGATGGGTGCCCGCGTCTACGCTGTCGCCGAGGTTGTTGGCGATAGTCAGGTTCTGTAGCTGGAGATCGTTATTCTGCGACCAGAATACCGCTGAGCACATCACGCCAACGGTGGCGGCACGTCTGCTCTGGCAGCTGTCGTACATATACCAGGCCGGTTTGCCCGGCATATATTTGCCGCCCGGATTAACCTGGTGACGCCAGGAGACCGGATCCATTTCTGAATCAATCGCTGCGCTGATTTTTACATCAATCGGCTTCTCACCGGTGCCGTACAGGGTCAGCGCGCCAGGCGCCGCCGGAACGTATACGGTGCCCGCATATTCACCCGGCATGATGGCGATAAACTGACGACGATTGGAGTGGCGGGTAATCGCTGCATCCACCGCGGCCTGAATCGTGGTGTGGGTTACCCCCTGGGTACCCGCAGGACCCACAACAAAATCCGGCTGCGCCGGGAGGCTGATGGCGGACGGGCTCCACGCCGCGGCGTTAGGATCGAGAGACTGGAAATAGCTCGCCGGTAAGAAGTTTTTCGCCTCATCGGCGGTTAAAACTGGACGAGAGGCCGTGCCCGGCGCTGTTTGCGTTGAGGGCTGTTGATCGGCAGGCGTCGAACTACAGGCGGACAACGTCACGCCAAAGGCCAGCGCCAGCGCCAGGCGGGAAACGGAATATGTGTTCATGTTGCTCCGGGCAAGAATAAATTAAGGGTATAGGTCCTTTAAAGCCTGCTGTTTTATACCAACTTAAGCGAAACGGGAAGACGTAGCGCAAAAAAGTTGCTTCTTTACATAATAAGAGCCGGAAACGAGCCGCTTTTGATCACAAATAAGTAACATTTGCCGGGGGCTGAGTTGACATTTCTCGCGGAATCAAAATAAATGTCTATACAACCCATGACAAGTTGACCGCTATGACACACACACCTTCCGAACGCCTAATCTGGCGCAACGTCCGTCTGGCCACGCTCGATCCGCATTTCTCTCAGCCGTATGGACTCGTGGAGCATCATGCGCTGCTGGTGCGCGATGGACGCATTGAAGCCATTGTGCCCGAAAGCGAGGCGCCCGCAGGGCAGAGTATTGACCTCGGCGGTAGGCTGCTCACGCCGGGGCTGATTGATTGCCACACGCACCTGGTCTTCGGCGGCAGCCGGGCGCAGGAGTGGGAGCAGCGCCTCAACGGCGTCTCCTACCAGACCATTAGCGCCAACGGCGGCGGCATTAACGCGACCGTGCGCGCCACCCGGGAAAGCAGCGAGACGGAGCTGCTGGCGCTGGCCCGGCAGCGGCTGGCTCGTCTGCTGCGCGAAGGGGTCACCACCCTGGAGATCAAGTCCGGCTACGGGCTGGATCTCGCAAACGAACGTAAAATGCTGCGGGTTGTACAACAGCTTGCCGCAACGCATAGCGTTGAGATTTCCCCCACGCTACTCTCCGCCCACGCCACGCCGCCGGAATATAAAGGCGACCCGGACGGCTATATCAATCTGGTATGCGAAATCATTCTGCCCACGCTGTGGGAAGAGGGGCTATTTGAAAGCGTCGATGCCTTCTGCGAAAACGTCGGCTTTACCCCCGCGCAGACTGAACGGGTTTACAGTACGGCCCAGGCATTAGGTATCCCGGTAAAAGGTCACGTTGAGCAGCTCTCTTCGCTGGGCGGCGCCGAATTAGTGAGCCGCTATAAAGGCCTGTCCGCCGACCATATTGAATACCTGACCCCAGCGGGCGTGGCGGCGATGAGCCGCAGCGGCACCGTGGCGGTGCTCCTGCCCGGCGCGTTCTATTTCCTTAACGAAACCCGCAGGCCGCCGGTTGAACTGCTGCGCGAATATCAGGTTCCGATGGCGGTGGCGACGGACTACAACCCCGGCACCAGCCCCTTCGCCAGCCTGCATCTGGCGATGAATATGGCCTGCGTGAAATTTGGCTTAACGCCGGAGGAGGCGTGGGCAGGCGTAACCCGTCATGCGGCGCAGGCGCTGGGCCGCCAGGCGAGCCACGGCCGGCTGGCGCCGGGCTTCGTTGCTGATTTTGCTATCTGGGACGCGGAGCATCCGGTTGAGATGGTTTACGAGCCGGGGCGCAGCCCGCTCTGGCAGCGCGTGGTGCGAGGAGAAATCGCGTGAAGCTATGACAACCGACGACCGCCGGGATTTGTCAGGGGCGCGACCACAGCGCGGAGGCGCGGCAAATCGCCCATTGGTGGCAGTAGCGATTCAGTATATTCTGGACGTTTCGCCGCCCATTCGCACAAGGAAGCCCGGCCATGTTCTCATCGCAACCTCGTTCCGCGCCTGCGCCTTTCTATGAAAAGGTGAAACAGGCTATTAGCGAAAAGATCCACAGCGGCGTCTGGCGTCCGCACGATCGCATTCCTTCGGAGGCGGAGCTGGTGGCGCAGTTTGGCTTTAGCCGGATGACCATCAATCGGGCGCTGCGCGAGCTGACCGATGAAGGCCGGCTGGTGCGATTACAGGGGGTGGGGACGTTTGTCGCGGAGCCGAAAGGGCAGTCGGCGCTGTTTGAAGTGCGCAGCATCGCGGAGGAAATTACCTCTCGTCATCATCAGCACCGCTGCGAGGTGGTGCTGCTGGAGGAAACGCAGGCGGATCTGATTCAGGCCGCGGCGCTCAACGTGGCCGCCGGTACGCGGATTTTCCATTCGCTGATGGTGCATTTTGAAAATGAGGTCCCGGTACAGATTGAGGACCGCTGCGTCAACGCCTCCGTGGTGCCGGACTATCTGCGTCAGGACTATACCGCGACCACGCCCCACGACTATCTGTCGCTGATCGCCCCTCTGACCGAAGGGGAGCACATTGTTGAGGCGGTGCAGGCAACGGCGGAGGAGTGCGCGCTGCTGCATATTCACGCGCACGACCCGTGTCTGCTGATCCGCCGCCGCACCTGGTCCACCACCCATATCGTTTCCCACGCGCGCCTGATTTTCCCCGGCAGCCGCTACCGTCTGCAGGGCCATTTTGGTTGCTGATCTTACTGCGCGTCGGCAAAACGTGATTGCTGACGCAATATAACAAAAATGTATCTTTTGTGTTAAATCCTGGCTTGCGCATGCTTGTATAGACAAGTATATGTATCTACGTACACAACGTTAATTGTCAGGAGAAACCCCCGATGTCGCAAAGCAAATACCGCCAGCAGGACGTACGTGCACCGCGTGGCACAACGTTAAATGCGAAGAGCTGGCTGACCGAAGCTCCGCTGCGTATGCTCATGAATAACCTCGACCCGGATGTCGCCGAAAACCCGCATGAGCTGGTGGTGTATGGCGGCATCGGACGCGCGGCGCGCAACTGGGAATGCTATGACGCTATCGTGAAGGCGCTGAAAAACCTGGAGAGCGACGAAACGCTGCTGGTGCAGTCCGGTAAGCCGGTGGGCGTATTCAAAACCCATGAAAACTCGCCGCGGGTGCTGATCGCCAACTCCAACCTGGTACCGCACTGGGCAACCTGGGAACACTTTAACGAGCTGGATGCCAAAGGGCTGGCGATGTACGGCCAGATGACCGCCGGCAGCTGGATCTACATTGGCAGCCAGGGCATCGTGCAGGGCACCTATGAAACCTTCGTTGAGGCAGGCCGCCAGCACTACCAGGGCAGCCTGAAGGGGCGCTGGGTGTTGACCGCCGGTCTGGGCGGCATGGGCGGCGCGCAGCCGCTGGCCGCGACCTTAGCGGGCGCCTGCTCGTTGAATATCGAATGCCAGCAGAGCCGCATCGATTTCCGCCTGCGTACCCGCTACGTTGACGAACAGGCGACGTCGCTGGATGACGCGCTGGCGCGCATCAAAAAATACACCGCCGAGGGCCGGGCGATCTCTATCGCACTGTGCGGCAACGCGGCAGAGATCGTGCCGGAAATGGTCAAACGCGGCGTGCGCCCGGATATGGTGACCGATCAGACCAGCGCCCACGACCCGCTGCACGGCTATCTGCCGAAAGGCTGGAACTGGGAAGAGTACCAGGCTAAGGCCGAGTCGGACCCGCAGGGCACTATCCTGGCGGCGAAACGCGCAATGGCCGACCACGTGCAGGCGATGCTGGCATTCCACGAAATGGGCGTGCCGACGTTTGACTACGGCAACAACATTCGCCAGATGGCCCAGGAGATGGGCGTTGGCAACGCGTTTGCTTTCCCAGGCTTCGTTCCCGCCTATATCCGCCCGCTATTCTGCCGCGGCATCGGCCCGTTCCGCTGGGTTGCCCTGTCCGGCGACCCGCAGGACATCTATAAAACCGACGCGAAAGTGAAAGAGATCGTTAAAGACGATAAGCACCTGCATCACTGGCTGGATATGGCCCGCGAGCATATCAGTTTCCAGGGGCTACCGGCGCGTATCTGCTGGGTAGGCCTCGAATGGCGGCAGAAGCTGGGGCTGGCGTTTAACGAAATGGTCCGCAGCGGCGAAGTCTCCGCGCCGATCGTCATTGGCCGCGACCATCTGGACTCCGGCTCCGTCGCCAGCCCGAACCGCGAGACGGAAGCGATGCGCGATGGTTCCGACGCCGTCTCCGACTGGCCGCTGCTCAACGCCTTACTGAATACCGCCAGCGGGGCGACCTGGGTGTCGCTGCATCACGGCGGCGGCGTCGGGATGGGCTTTTCGCAGCACTCCGGCATGGTTATCGTCTGCGACGGTACCGATGAAGCGGCGGCGCGCATTGCCCGCGTCCTGCACAACGACCCGGCGACCGGCGTGATGCGTCATGCCGACGCGGGCTACGATATCGCGATTGAGTGCGCGACAGAACAAGGTTTGAATCTTCCGATGGTGGCAGCAACGCAGGGGCACGCTAAATGAACGCTTTAACACTGATTCCGGGTCAACTCAGCCTGTCGCAGCTGCGCGACGTCTACAGCCAGCCGCTGAACATTACGCTAGACGAAAGCGCGTTCGCGGCGATTGATGACAGCGTTGCCTGCGTCAACGCGATTCTGGCGGAAGGCCGCACCGCCTACGGTATCAACACCGGTTTTGGCCTGCTGGCGCAGACGCGCATCTCAACCGAAGATCTGGAAAACCTTCAGCGATCGCTGGTGCTGTCGCACGCGGCGGGGATTGGCGAACCGCTGGATGATGACCTCGCGCGTCTGATTATGGTGCTGAAAATTAACAGCCTGTCGCGCGGCTTTTCCGGCATTCGCCTGAGCGTGATTCAGGCGCTGATTGGCCTGGTCAACGCGGGCGTGACGCCGTGGATCCCGGCGAAGGGATCGGTCGGCGCCTCCGGCGACCTCGCGCCGCTGGCGCATATGTCTTTAACCCTGCTTGGCGAAGGGAAAGCGCGCGTGCGCGGCGGGGAGTGGCTGCCGGCGACGGAAGCGCTGCGTCAGGCGGGGCTTGAGCCGATTACTCTGGCGGCGAAAGAGGGGCTGGCGCTGCTCAACGGCACGCAGGCGTCGACGGCGTTTGCCCTGCGCGGCCTGTTCGAAGCCGAAGACCTGTTCGCTTCCGCGGTGGTTTGCGGGTCGTTAACCACCGAAGCGGCGCTCGGTTCGCGTCGTCCGTTTGATCCGCGCATTCACGAAGCGCGCGGTCAGCGCGGGCAGATTGACGCCGCGGCGCTCTATCGCCATCTGCTGACCGACGACAGCGCGATTTCCCAGTCGCACCATAACTGCACCAAGGTGCAGGACCCGTACTCTCTGCGCTGCCAGCCGCAGGTGATGGGTGCCTGCCTGACCCAGCTTCGCCAGGCGGCGGAAGTGCTGCTGGTTGAAGCCAACGCGGTATCCGATAACCCGCTGGTGTTCGCCAGCGAGAACGACGTGATTTCCGGCGGTAACTTCCACGCCGAACCGGTGGCGATGGCGGCGGATAATATCGCGCTGGCGATTGCCGAAATCGGTTCGCTGTCGGAGCGCCGTATCGCGCTGATGATGGACAGCCATATGTCGCAGCTGCCCCCTTTCCTGGTCAAAAACGGCGGCGTTAACTCCGGCTTTATGATTGCCCAGGTGACGGCGGCGGCGCTGGCTAGCGAGAACAAAGCGCTATCGCACCCGCACAGCGTGGACAGTCTGCCGACCTCCGCTAACCAGGAAGACCACGTCTCGATGGCCCCGGCCGCTGGCCGCCGCCTGTGGGCGATGGCGGAAAATACCCGCGGCGTACTGGCCGTGGAGTGGCTGGCCGCCGTGCAGGGTCTGGATATGCGCGAAGGCCTGAGCAGCAGCCCGCTGCTGGAAGAGGCGCGCCACCTGCTGCGCGAACGGGTGACCCATTACACCGAGGACCGCTTCTTCGCTCCGGACATCGAAAACGCCATTGCGCTCCTGGCGGCGCGTCATCTGACGCGGCTGCTGCCTGCCGTGCTCTGAGACCAACGCTAAACCATCGCTGTTCGCTGTACCTGCGCCGGGAGGATCTCTTCCTCCCGGCCACCCTACACGCATATTTGTCGTCGTATAAAAACTATCAGGACACTTGCATATGCAACAACAAAACAAGCCACACCTGCTGCGCGGGCTGAATGCCCGGCACATTCGTTTTATCGCCCTCGGCTCCGCCATCGGTACCGGGCTGTTCTACGGCTCGGCATCGGCGATCAAGGCCGCGGGCCCGGCGGTACTGCTGGCCTATCTGATCGGCGGCGCGGCGGTGTTTATCGTGATGCGGGCGCTGGGGGAAATGGCGGTACGCAACCCCGTTTCCGGCTCCTTCAGCAGCTACGCGCGCCAGTATCTTGGCCCGCTGGCGGGTTTTATTACCGGGTGGACCTACACCTTTGAGATGGTGATCGTCGCCCTCGCGGACGTTACCGCGTTCGGCATCTATATGGGGCTGTGGTACCCCGATGTTCCCCGCTGGATCTGGGTGTTGAGCATTATCTTTTTTATCGGCGCCATGAACCTGTGCAGCGTGCGCGTTTTCGGCGAGATGGAGTTCTGGCTGTCGCTGATCAAAGTGGTGGCGATTATTGCCATGATTGTGGCGGGCGGCAGCATCATTTTCTTTGGATTCGGTAACGCCTTTCCGGCAACCGGGCTGGAGAATTTGTGGAGCCACGGCGGCTTTGCCCCTAACGGCTGGGAGGGGATTATAGCCTCGCTCGGTATCGTGATGTTTGCCTTTGGCGGCGTCGAGATTATCGGCGTGACCGCGGCGGAAGCGAAGAATCCGCAGAAGGTGATCCCGCAGGCGATCAATACTATCCCGCTGCGAATCGTGCTGTTCTATGTCTGCACCCTGGCGATTCTGATGGCGATTTTCCCGTGGAACAGCTTCGGCGAGCGGGGCAGTCCGTTCGTGCTGATTTTTGATGGTCTGGGGATTCCGGCGGCGGCCACCATCCTGAATATCATCGTGATCAGCGCCAGTATTTCGGCGATTAACAGCGATATTTTTGGCGCGGGGCGCATGATGTACGGCATGGCGAAAGAGGGGCTGGCGCCGAAGAGCTTCCAGCGCATCGCCAGCAACGGGGTACCGTGGATGACGGTGGTGGTGATGGGCGTAGCGCTGCTGGCGGCGGTGGTGCTGAACTACCTGATGCCGGAGCAGGTGTTTGTGCTGATTGCCTCGCTGGCGGCCTTCGCGACGGTGTGGGTCTGGCTGATGATCCTGCTGGCCCACTTTGCGATGCGTCGCGGCCTGTCCGCTGAAGAGCGCGGCAATATCACGTTCCCGGTACCGTTCTGGCCGGTGGCGCCGCTGCTGACGCTGCTGTTTATGGGACTGGTCATCGCGGTGCTGGGGATGGTGGAGGAGACGCGGATTGCGCTTATCGCCGGTCTGGTATGGCTCGGGCTGCTGACGGCGGTGTGGTTTGCGCGGGTGCGCAAAAACGCCGTGCAGGCGGTGACGGAGTCGTGATTGTTTTGGTTTACCCGGGTTGCGGCTGACGCCTTACCCGGGCTACCCAATCGCACTCACCTGTAGCCCGGATAAGGCGTTTACGCCGCCATCCGGGGATTAGCTAAAC
Organism: Klebsiella sp. GW_Kp182; assembly: GCF_040062275.1. Taxonomy (NCBI): domain Bacteria; kingdom Pseudomonadati; phylum Pseudomonadota; class Gammaproteobacteria; order Enterobacterales; family Enterobacteriaceae; genus Klebsiella; species Klebsiella sp. GW_Kp182. The sequence continues at coordinate 33,719 of NZ_JBEAFQ010000045.1, forward strand.
AGGGCGGTAATCGACGCGCTGCCGAGGCTGTGGAAATGGACGTTAAAGCCGACCATCGCGCCGCTTGCGCCCTCATCGACCGCAATTTTTTCGACGTCCAGCGCGTGGACGGTAAAGATATAGCGATGGGTCTCGCCTTTTGGCGGCGCCGCGCCGCCGTATCCGGCCTGGCCAAAATCGGTACGGGTCTGAATCGCCTCTTCGGGCAGTTCCGCCTGTCCGGAGCCGGCTCCCTGCGGTAACACGCGGGTATCGGCCGGAAGATTGGCCACCAGCCAGTGCCACCAGCCGGAGCCGGTTGGCGCATCGGGATCGAAGCAGGTCACCACAAAGCTTTTGGTTCCGGCCGGCACATCGTCCCACGCCAGATGCGGCGAGATATTATCGCCATCGTAGCCCATGCCGTTAAAGACATGACGATTGGGCAGCTTCTCACCATCCTGTAAATCATGACTGATTAATTTCATCGTCTCTCCTCGTAGTCATCCGCTGATTAGCCAGAAAGTGTAGCGCGAGAGAGGCGCCATTACCGTCGCTTATTCGCTAAAAAATGTTTCTTCCTGAACCGCAGCGTTTACCGCCCGCGTCAGGCGGCTCAGCTGATCCGGCGTAATGATGTACGGCGGCATCAGGTAAATCAGGCGACCGAACGGGCGGATCCACACGCCTTGTTCGACGAAAAAGCGCTGCAGGGCGGCCATATTCACCGGCCGATGCGTCTCGATAACGCCAATCGCTCCCAGCACCCGCACATCGGCAACCTGCGCGGATTCGCGCGCCGGCGCCAGCTCGGCGCTGAGCTGCGCTTCAATGGCTGCCACCTGCTGCTGCCATTCGCCGCTTTCCAGCAGGCGCAGGCTCTCGGTCGCCGCCGCGCAGGCCAGCGGGTTGCCCATAAAGGTCGGGCCGTGCATAAAGCAGCCGGCTTCCCCGTCGCTGATAGTTTCTGCCACCTGACGGGTGGTGAGGGTGGCGGAGAGGGTCATGGTGCCGCCGGTCAGCGCTTTGCCGAGACACAGAATATCCGCCGCAATCCCTGCGTGCTCGCAGGCGAACAGCTTACCGGTTCGACCAAAGCCGGTGGCGATCTCATCGGCGATCAGCAGGATGCCCTCGCGATCGCACATCCTGCGGATCCGCCTGAGCCACTCGGGGTGGTACATCCGCATTCCGCCCGCGCCCTGAACAATCGGCTCGAGGATCACCGCGGCGATTTCATGGCGGTGGGCGGCCATCAGACGGGCGAACGGTACCATATCCCGCTCATCCCAGTCGCCGTCGAAGCGGCTCTGCGGCGCCGGGGCGAAGAGGTTATCCGGCAGATAGCCCTGCCACAGGCTGTGCATTGAGTTCGTCGGATCGCAGACCGACATCGCGCCGAAGGTATCGCCGTGATAGCCGTTGCGGAAGGTGAGAAAGCGCTGGCGCGGGTCGCCTTTCGCCTGCCAGTACTGCAGCGCCATTTTCATCGCCACTTCGACGGCGACGGAGCCGGAATCGGCGAGGAACACGCATTCGAGGCTTTCCGGGGTCATCGCCACCAGTTGGCGGCACAGGGCGACCGCGGAAGGGTGGGTAATCCCACCGAACATGACGTGCGACATCTGGTCAATTTGCGCTTTCATCGCCGCGTTCAGGCGCGGGTGATTGTAGCCATGAATGGCCGCCCACCAGGACGACATGCCGTCAACCAGCTGCCCGCCGTCGGCGAGGGTCAGCTCACAGCCGTGGGCGGCCACGACCGGATAGACCGGCAGCGGCGAAGTCATTGAAGTGTAAGGGTGCCAGATGTGGCGCCGATCGAAAGCGAGATCGTCCGTTGTCATAATCGACTTGTAAACCATTTTGAAAACATTTAGGTTTACGAGTATAAACCGAACCAACAATTAACAAAACCCTTTGGAGAGGCTAATGGCTCACCACCCCCGCTGGACAATGTCGCAAGTTACTGAGTTATTTAATAAACCCTTTCTGGATCTGCTGTTTGAAGCGCAACAGATCCATCGCCAGCACTTCGACCCGCGCCAGGTTCAGGTCAGCACGCTGCTGTCGATTAAGACCGGCGCCTGCCCGGAAGACTGCAAATACTGCCCGCAAAGCGCGCGCTATAAAACCGGTCTGGAATCCGAACGCCTGATGGAGGTTGAACAGGTGCTTGAGTCGGCGCGACAGGCGAAACAAGCCGGTTCAACCCGCTTCTGTATGGGGGCGGCGTGGAAGAATCCGAACGATCGCGATATGCCGTATCTTGAGCAGATGGTGAAAGGGGTAAAAGCGCTGGGGCTGGAAGCGTGCATGACCCTTGGCACGCTCAACGATAGCCAGGCCCAGCGTCTGGCCGGCGCCGGTCTGGATTACTACAACCACAACCTCGATACCTCGCCGGAATTCTACGGCAATATCATCACCACCCGCACCTATCAGGAGCGCCTCGATACCCTCGATAAAGTGCGCGATGCCGGAATTAAAGTGTGCTCCGGCGGTATTGTCGGGCTGGGGGAAACGGTCAAAGACCGCGCCGGGCTGCTGCTACAGCTGGCCAATCTGCCGACGCCGCCGGAAAGCGTGCCGATTAACATGCTGGTGAAGGTCAAAGGCACGCCGCTGGCGGATAACGACGACGTGGACGCCTTTGATTTTATTCGTACTATCGCCATCGCGCGCATCATGATGCCGACCTCGCACGTGCGCCTCTCCGCCGGTCGTGAACAGATGAACGAACAGACCCAGGCAATGTGCTTTATGGCCGGGGCGAACTCGATTTTCTACGGCTGCAAGCTGCTGACCACGCCAAACCCGGAAGAGGACAAAGACCTGCAGCTGTTCCGCAAGCTGGGGATTAATCCGCAGCAGACCGAGGTACTGGAAGGCGATAACGCCCAGCAGCAGCGGCTGGAGCAGGCGTTGATGAACCCGGATACCGAGGAATATTACAACGCGGCGGCGCTATGAGCTGGCAGCACCGCATCGAGCTGGCGCTGGCGGAACGGCAGGCGGCGGATGCCTTGCGCAGTCGCCTGCCGGTGACGCTGGGCGCAGGACGCTGGCTCAGCCGCGAAGGGCGGCGCTGGCTCAATTTTTCCAGCAACGATTATCTTGGCCTCAGCCAGCATCCGGCTATCGTCAAGGCCTGGCAGCAGGGCGCGGATCGCTATGGCGTCGGCAGCGGCGGCTCCGGCCACGTCAGCGGCTATAGCGAGGCGCACCGCGCGCTGGAGGAGCAGCTGGCCGACTGGCTGGGCTATCCGCGCGCGCTGCTGTTTATTTCCGGCTTTGCCGCGAATCAGGCGGTGATTGCCGCGCTGGCGGGCAAAGAGGATCGGATTGTCGCCGACCGTCTCAGCCACGCTTCGCTGCTGGAAGCCGCCAGCCTGAGCCCGGCGCAGCTGCGGCGTTTTCAGCACAACGACAGCCGCCATCTTGACGATTTGCTGGCGAAACCGCTATCCGGCCAGCAGCTGGTGGTGACCGAAGGCATTTTTAGCATGGACGGCGATAGCGCGCCGCTGGCTGAGGTTTCTCAGGCGGCGCGGGCGGCCGGCGCGCTTCTGCTGGTTGACGACGCGCACGGTATCGGCGCGCTCGGCGAAGAGGGGCGCGGCAGCTGCTACGCGCAGCAGGTACGCCCGGATCTGCTTATCGTCACCTTCGGTAAAGCGTTTGGCGTCAGCGGCGCGGCGGTGCTGTGCAGCGAGGCGCTGGCGGATTATCTGCTGCAGTTTGCCCGCCATCTGATTTACAGCACCGCCATGCCGCCGGCGCAGGCGGTGGCGCTGAGCGCCGCGCTGGCCGTGATTCGCAGCGACGAGGGTCAGCAGCGGCGGGAAACGCTGGCCGGCCATATCGCCGACTTTCGCCGGGGAATGTCCCACTATCCCGGGGAGCTCACTGATTCCGGCAGCGCGATCCAACCGCTGATCGTCGGCGACAACGCCCGCGCGCTGCGGCTGGCGGCGCGTCTGCGTGAGGAAGGCTGCTGGGCGACGGCCATTCGCCCGCCGACGGTCCCCGTCGGCAGCGCGCGGCTGCGCCTGACGCTGACCGCCGCGCACGAGTCTGCCGATATCGCCCGCCTGCTGGAGGTGCTGCATGACGGCGGTGAATAAGCGCGCCGTCGCGGCGGCGTTTGGCCGCGCGGCGGGACATTACGCTCAGCACGACGAATTACAGCGCCTTAGCGCCTCGCTGCTGCTGGAACAGCTCGATATCAAGACCTTTCCTGAGGTGCTGGACGCGGGCTGCGGCCCCGGCAGCATAAGCCGCTTCTGGCGCGATGCAGGGAGCCGGGTGACGGCGCTGGATCTTTCCGTCGACATGCTGGCGGAGGCCCGCCGCGGAAACTGCGCGCACCGCTACGTCGAGGGCGACATCGAAGCGCTGCCGCTGGCGGACGGCTGCGTTGATCTGGCGTGGAGCAACCTTGCGGTTCAGTGGTGCGACAATCTCGCGACCGCCATTGATGAGCTGTCCCGGGTCGTGCGGCCCGGCGGCCGCGTGGCGTTTAGTACGCTGCTGTCAGGTTCGTTACCTGAGCTCAATCAGGCCTGGCGAGCCATCGATGAGCGGCCGCACGCCAACCGTTTTCTCAGCGAGCAGGCGGTGCGTCAGGCGCTGGCCGGTCGCCGCGCCAGCGGCCACGTCCACGCCATCACGCTGCCGTTTCCCGACGCGCTTGGCGCGATGCGGTCGCTTAAAGGCATTGGCGCGACCCATCTGCACCACGGACGCAGCCCTGCGCCGCTCAGCCGCGGCAAGCTGCGGCAGCTCCAGCTCGCCTGGCCGCAGCAGCAGGGCCAGTGCCCGCTGACGTATCATCTTTTTACAGGAGTTATCGAACGTGACTAAACGTTTCTTCGTTACCGGCACCGACACCGAGGTGGGGAAAACCGTCGCCAGCTGCGCGCTGCTGCAGGCGGCCAATCGCGAGGGATTTAAGAGCGCGGGCTACAAACCGGTGGCTTCCGGCAGCGACTATACGGCCCAGGGATTACGTAATGAGGATGCGCTGGCTTTACAGCGCAATAGCCGCGTGGCGCTGCGCTACGAGCAGGTCAATCCGTTCACCTTTGCTGAACCGACGTCACCGCATATTATCAGCGCTGATGAAGGGAGACCGATTGACGCCGCCGCGATTTCTGCTGGCCTGCGCGAGCTGGAAGCGCTGTCCGACTGGCTACTGGTGGAAGGGGCGGGGGGCTGGTTTACGCCGCTGTCAGAAACGCTGACCTTTGCCGATTGGGTACAGGAAGAGCGGCTGCCGGTGATTTTAGTGGTCGGCGTTAAGCTGGGGTGCATCAACCATGCCATGCTGACCGCTCAGGCGGTGCTACAGGCCGGACTGCCGCTGGCGGGCTGGATAGCCAACGATATCCAGCCGCCCGCCAGGCGCCACCCTGAATATCTGGCAACGCTGAAACGCGTGCTGCCCGCGCCGTTTCTTGGCGAGATCCCGTGGCTGGCGGAGGCGGCTCAGCGCGAGGATCTCGGTCAGTATCTCGACCTCAGCGCGCTGGATCGGGCGTCATCCACTTCGCCAGCAGCGGGGCATCCAGCTGGATAACGTCTCCCTGGGCTACGCTGCGTCCACAGTGCAGCAGACAGAAACGATCCGCCACCCGACGAATAAACGGCAGGTGCTGTTCGGCGATCAGCACCGTCAGGCCAATATCGCGGTTCAGGCGCATCAGTAAATCCCCGAGCTTGTGCAGGAAGCGCTGGCCGCCGCCGCGCGAAGGTTCGTCGAGGATCAGCAGGCGCGGACGGGTTATCAGCGCCCTGGCCAGCGCCAGCTGGTACTGATCGTCGGCGCTCAGGGTAATCCCTTTACTTTGGCGCAGAGCGTACAGCTCGGGGAACAGATCGTAAATCTCTCCGGCGACCGCTGACGCCGGTTCGCCGCCCGCCGCAAGGGCAATGTGCAAATTTTCCTCCACGCTCAGCTGCGAAAAAATCCGTTTATCCTGCGGTACATAGCCAATGCCGATGGCGCTGCGCGACTGCGCGGAGAGCGGCATCAGGTCATAGGGCGCCGATCCTCCGTCCTGCCAGGTGATAGTGCCGCTGGCCACCGGCAGATGACCGGTAATACAGTTGACGAGCGTGGTTTTCCCCATTCCCTGGCGCCCCATGACGCAAGTGCATTTACCGGGTTTGAGCTCAAGGTCAACATTCCACAGCGTGTGCTGGCTTCCGTAATAGTGGTTCACGGCGCGTAGACTCAACATAGACGTTTTCTCCTTTCCTGGGATAGCAGGCGACGAGAAGATTCTGCAAATCTCTTGCCAGGAAAAAGAACTCTCGGTATTTGCTGGTCAATACAGGTGCGACCGGGCACAAGCGGACCGACCTTGCACTTTCCCGGTGCCCGCGCGCTGAAATGTGGTGCAAAAAATAACAAAAAATCTAGCCACTCTTCGCCAATAAACAGCAAAAAAAATTCAATTAATTTTTTTCGCGGCGGGTTTGGCCGGGGCGACGGGTTTTGTTCGGGTGGCTCAGGTCATGGGCTGCAGACAGTTATCCACTATTCCTGTGGATAACCTTGTGTATTAGAGTTAGAAAACTTGCGGTAAGCTAGAGAGTACGCGGCCTGCGGCCGAATTGGCGCGAAACCCGTCTTTTATTAAATTCTATTAAATATCAATTATTTAAATAAAATCAATGCCTGTAAGAAAAGTGTCACCGACTGCCATAAAACATTCATCCCCTCGCTTGACAAATGTTAAATGGTCATACTTTTTGGGGATAACCCTGAGGCGTGGTCGATTATCCCGTAAAGCGGTTTTTATTCGTCCATGTTGGCGGTAAAAAGCGCTAATTAGTCCGACTACGATAATACGGCACTGTTTTTATATCCAGTATTTTTTATTGGCAAAAGCTGAGCCGGCGAGTAGAATTAAACACCTGCCGTTCAACCCTTCTTCAGGTTCTGATTGATGAGTAAACCGTTCAAGCTGCATTCTGCTTTCCGTCCCTCCGGCGATCAGCCGGAAGCCATTCGTCGCCTGGAAGAGGGGCTGGAAGATGGCCTGGCGCATCAAACCCTGCTCGGGGTCACCGGCTCAGGTAAAACGTTTACCATCGCCAACGTCATTGCTGACCTGCAGCGTCCGACGATGGTGCTGGCGCCAAACAAAACCCTGGCGGCGCAGCTATACGGCGAAATGAAAGAGTTCTTCCCGGAGAACGCGGTGGAGTATTTCGTCTCGTACTACGACTACTACCAGCCGGAAGCCTACGTGCCAAGCTCGGACACCTTCATCGAGAAAGATGCGTCGGTGAACGAACATATTGAACAGATGCGTCTGTCGGCGACCAAAGCGCTGCTGGAGCGTCGCGACGTGGTGGTGGTGGCCTCGGTCTCCGCTATCTACGGTCTGGGCGATCCGGATCTGTATCTGAAAATGATGCTGCATCTGACGGTCGGCATGATTATCGACCAGCGCGCTATTTTGCGCCGCCTGGCCGAGCTGCAGTATACCCGCAACGATCAGGCCTTCCAGCGCGGTACCTTCCGCGTGCGCGGCGAGGTGATTGATATCTTCCCGGCGGAGTCTGACGATATCGCGCTGCGCGTTGAGCTGTTCGATGAGGAAGTTGAGCGCCTGTCGCTGTTCGATCCGCTGACCGGTCATATTGAGTCGACGATCCCGCGCTTCACCGTTTATCCCAAAACCCACTACGTCACCCCGCGCGAGCGCATCGTCCAGGCGATGGAAGAGATTAAAGTTGAACTGTCGGAGCGGCGTAAGGGACTGCTGGAGAACAACAAGCTGCTGGAAGAGCAGCGTCTGAGCCAGCGTACGCAGTTCGACCTCGAAATGATGAACGAGCTGGGCTACTGCTCGGGGATTGAAAACTACTCGCGCTATCTGTCGGGCCGTGGGCCGGGCGAACCGCCGCCGACGCTGTTTGACTACCTGCCGGCCGATGGTCTGCTGGTCATCGATGAGTCCCACGTCACGATCCCGCAGATCGGCGGTATGTACCGCGGGGACCGGGCGCGCAAAGAGACGCTGGTGGAGTACGGTTTCCGCCTGCCGTCGGCGCTCGATAACCGTCCGCTCAAGTTTGAAGAGTTTGAGGCCCTGGCGCCGCAAACCATCTATGTTTCGGCGACGCCGGGAGCCTATGAGCTGGATAAATCCGGCGACGAGGTGGTGGACCAGGTCGTCCGTCCTACGGGGCTGCTGGATCCGGTCATCGAAGTGCGTCCGGTAGGCACCCAGGTCGACGATCTGCTCTCGGAGATTCGCATCCGCACCGCGATCAACGAGCGCGTGCTGGTCACGACGCTGACCAAACGCATGGCGGAAGATTTAACCGAATATCTGGAAGAGCACGGCGAACGGGTGCGCTACCTGCACTCGGACATCGACACCGTGGAGCGCATGGAGATTATCCGCGATCTGCGCCTCGGCGAGTTTGACGTGCTGGTGGGGATCAACCTGCTGCGTGAAGGTTTGGATATGCCGGAAGTGTCGCTGGTGGCGATCCTGGATGCCGATAAAGAAGGCTTCCTGCGCTCTGAACGCTCGCTGATTCAGACCATTGGCCGCGCGGCGCGAAATATCAACGGCAAAGCGATTCTCTACGGCGATAAAATCACCCCGTCGATGGCGAAAGCGATCGGGGAAACCGAGCGCCGCCGCGAGAAGCAGCAGGCGTACAACGAAGAGCACGGTATCGTTCCGCAGGGTCTGAATAAGAAAGTGGTCGACATTCTGGCCCTCGGTCAGAATATCGCGAAAACCAAAACCAAGGGGCGCGGCAAGTCTCGCTCACCGGTTGAGGCGGATGCCGTCGCGCTAACGCCGAAGGCGCTCCAGCAGAAGATTCACGAACTGGAAGGGCAGATGATGCAGCACGCGCAGAACCTGGAGTTTGAAGAGGCGGCGCAAATTCGCGACCAGCTTCACCAGCTGCGCGAGCTGTTTATCGCCGCTTCGTAGCGGCGTTGCCAGATAAATATCGCCCGGGCCTTACCGGGTCTTCGGGGCGATGGACGGAATGTGTTTTTCGTGGGTCGGGTAAGGCGCCAGCCGCCACCCGACAGAAAAGCGGGCACATGAGCCAAAACGAGGTGGCCAGAACGCTTTGGTTATTTGTTGCCCCTCTGTCGCGATTTTCCGTGATGCTTAATGTTGGCTTAATCTTGTTTGGCGAAACTATCCTCACTTTACTGAGGATAGCGCCATGCAAAAATTAACCTTCCGCGAATACCTGGCAGTCACCTGCGCGTTTGTTATCGTCGTTGCCTTTTTCCATCAGTGGGTGCTGACGTTCTGACGCGAAGCTTTAGGGAAGAGTACCCAGGCGCGAACGCCGGGCCCGGGCTGTCGGTTATGTAAAAAGAACTGCGCGTCGTGCAGCTGGGCGATGCGGGTGACGATGCTTAACCCGAGACCAATACCGCCATAGCGGCTGTCCATGCGGACGAACGCTTTGCTTAGCTCACCGCTTTTAGCCTCATCAATTCCCGGTCCTTCATCCTCAACGGCCAGAATGGGCGTTGGGCCAGGCGCTATCGACACTTTAATCGTCGACCCCGTCGGGCTATAACGATGCGCGTTTTCGACCAGGTTACGTAAAATAACCTGCACCAGCGTGGCGTCGCCCGACACGATTGCCTCTCCATCCTTGACGTTGATCGCCAGCGTCTGCTGGCGCTGCTGCAGCATTGTCTCAAGTTCGCTCTGCAGCGGTTCAATCACATCCTCTTTCAGCGCAACCTGCTGATAGCTTCCGGCGGAGAATGACTGGCCAACGCACGCCAGCTGAAGCAGCTGGGTAATGCTATTGGTCATTTGATCGAGACGCTGAATTAGCGGGTCCACGCTAACGCCATGCACTTTCGCCAGAAGCTCCAGGTGCAGACGCAGCCCGGCCAGCGGCGTGCGCAGCTCATGGGCGACGTCGGCGGTAAACAGACGCTCGCGATCGAGGGTTAAATTCAGGCGGGACACCAGCTGATTAATCGCGGTGGTCACCGCGGTGACTTCAGGAACCGATTCCTTCAGCGTGATAGGCTGCAGGTTGTCCGGGGTGCGGCTTTCCAGCTCGAGCTGCAGTCTGGAAAGCGGCTTTGTGATTTTTTTCACCGCCAGCAGGGAGATATACAGCGCCAGGCCGATAATCAGCAGGCTTGGGATCAGCAGGCTGGCTACCGCTTCGCGAACCTCATGCTCTATATGCTTCTGATTGTTATGCCCTTCAATGGCGCTGGCGACCAGCAGCTGAATCTGCTCCTGACTTTCATGCCACAGCCAGAACACGCTGATGAGCTGACAAACGGCCAGAATAGCGCCAATTGTCAGCAGCAGCCGATGACGCATAGTCCAGTTTTCACTGACAAAAAAAGCCATAGCGTTATTCGGTCTCCGCGTTATCAACCAGCATATAGCCAAAGCCACGGACGGTGCGGATGCGTGATTTGCCGACTTTATCGCGCAGATTATGGATATGCACCTCCAGCGTATTGGTGGCCGGTTCGTTGTCCCAGCTGTAAATGTCGTTGTAGAGAATTTCGCGATGCACCGGGCTGCCCGCTTTCATCATCAGGCGTGAAAGCAGAGCGTACTCTTTGGGCGTTAAATCCAGGGACTGCTCGCCGAGCCAGACCAGCCGCCGGGTGACGTTCAGGCGCAGATTGCCGACGGACAGTTCGTTATCGCCCTGATTATTGTGACGACGCAGCAGGGCGCGAATGCGCGCGTTCAGCTCTTCCAGCGCAAACGGCTTTACCAGGTAGTCATCCGCGCCGGTATCCAGGCCGCTGATGCGGTCATCCACGGTATCGCGGGCGGTGAGGATCAGCACCGGCTGGCTGAACTTCTCCCGTCGCATACGCGCCAGGAAGTGCAGACCGTCTTCATCCGGCAGGCCGAGGTCGAGAACCACCAGGCTGTAGTGGTTGCTGGCCAGAGAGAGGGCGGCTTCGTGGGCGGTTGATACGCCGTCGCAAACGTAGCCCTCGCTTTGCATCGCCAGAATTAACCCTTGTAACAGGAGCGCATCGTCTTCAATGACTAAAATTTTCATCGGCCTGCCTCTCTACATGGCGTTAAAATATCGTCTGTTGCCTGGTACTCGCGGGTGCTGACCCCGAGCAGACCGAGCAGGGTGGAGAAAAGATTATCCTGCGAATACGCTTGCGTTTTCGCTTTTTGCTGCAAACACTGGCTGGACACGCCATAGCGCTGTTGATAATCCGCTGACAGCCACAGCAGCATCGGGACGTGTTTTTGCGTCTCCGGGGCGATGGACCACGGTAGCCCGTGTAAATACACCCCATCCTCGCCAAGCGACTCGCCGTGATCCGAGAGATACACCAGGCTGGTGGTAAATTTATCCTGCTTTGACTGCAGTAATTTTATCGCTTTGTCGACCACATAATCGACATACAAAATCGTATTATCGTAGGTATTGGTGAGCTGCTGCTGGGTGCAGCTCTGAATCTCGTTGGTGTCGCAGGTGGGCGTAAACTGTTTAAACTGCGCCGGATAACGATTGTAGTAGGTTGGGCCGTGGCTGCCGATAGTGTGCAGAACGATAATCCCGTCCTGCTGCAGATTATCGATATAGTTCTCCAGGTTATGGAACAGCACCTCATCGTAGCACTCGCCGTCGATGCACTGGCCGCTAAGCTTGAGATCGGTGACGTTCTGGTGCGGTACCCGGTCGCAGGCTCCTTTACAGCCGCCGTCGTTATCATTCCACTGAACCTGAATTCCCGCGCGCTGCAGGATATCCAGCACGCCTTCCTGATGGTGCGCCAGCTCTTCATCATAGTGGGCGCGCGGCATATTAGAGAACATGCACGGTACAGAAACCGCGGTCGCGGTGCCGCAGGACGTGGTGTCGGGGAAATAGATAACATTATCCTGTTTCAGGCGCGGGTTGGTCTCGCGGGCGTAGCCGTTCAGGGAAAAGTTTGCCGCCCTTGAGGTTTCGCCTAACACCACGATAGTCAGATTTTTCCGCGGTCCGCTGCGCATCTCCGGCTTCTGAACCGCGTCTTCGCCAATTTTGACCAGCGGAAGATTATCCATCCTGTTATGCGCATACCAGGAGTTCACGGCCACAATGCTGTTTGACGGGCTCAGGGACTTAACCAGCTCTTTATTATTGCGAAACAGCGAGGCGTAATCTTTATAGAAAAATGCCGCGACCAGAATAATCAGTAGCGCTGAAACCACGATGCTCAACAGCCTTACCGCCACGCTGCGCCACAGGGTTGCCGGTTTGCGGATTTTAACCCACCAGGCCACGACCACCGCCAGAATGCCGGAGAGTCCCAGGATCAGGACCATTTTTCCGGAGAGTAGCGCAAAGCTTTCGGCGGGAGTGGTATCGAGAATATTGGTGATCATCGCCCGATCGATAACCACGCCAAAGGTCCAGATAAAATACTGGGCCGAGGCGCTAAGCAGAATAAACAGGCTGATAACGAGGCGGTCAAGCTTAAGAAATGACGCTAGCGTGGTGATGATATTCATCACGCTGATAGCCACTATCGGCATACTGAGGAACACCAGCCAGTTATGCAGGCCGTTGACCGGCAGCAGGGTAAACGCCTGGCGATAGAAAGCGATGTTCAGCGCCAGGCCAATATAGCAGGCGAACAGAATCAAATAGACCGTACGGTTAAGCATTGGCCGACGTAAAGAAAATAACGACATAGCGAAGTCCATATAAAGAGATGTTCGCTATGCTGCCCGTTTTTTTTTAAGACAACCTTAAGATTTTAAGCCTGCCTGTTTTTGTCGCGAGGATAAGGCCACGTTGAGGATTAGCCTAAGGCCTGAATCGCTTTATCCAGCGCGCGGCGCAACAGCTGGCGATCGTGACGATAGGGCACATCGCTGGCGTCCAGCGGCGTCTGAATGACGACCCGATCCTTAATCCCTGCGATATCGGCTTTCGGGCCGACAACCAGCGCGTCAACCACCCGTTTACCAATCTGCTGCTCCATAATGGCGACCCTGTCCGCCAGCGTCAGGCTGGCTGCCGGGCTATGCTCTTTGCCAAGGTTATCGATAAACACCATTGGCGCGGGCGTGCGGCGCAGCGCCTTCGCCATCTCATCAAGCAGCAGAATCGGCATCAGGCTGGTATAGAAGCTGCCGGGGCCAATCAGGATTAAATCGGCTTCGGCGATGGCTTCTATCGCTTCACGGGTGGTGGGCACCGGCGGGGAGAGCATAAGCTCGCGCGGCACGCTGGCAAGCTGATCGATATTCACTTCACCGTAAACTTCGTGCCCTTCATGGTCGATGGCCATAAGATCGACCGGTTGTTCCGACATCGGGATCAGAAACGCGTCGACCTTAAGAAGATTCCTGATCAAATTGATCGCTTCAAGCGGGCGCACGCTCAGGTGATCCAGCGCCTTAAGCATCAAATTGCCGAGGTTATGCCCGGAAAGCTCGCCGTTGCCGCTAAAACGGTACTCAAACATCGCCGAGGCCACGCTGGGTTCGGCGATGAGCTGATTAATACAGTTGCGCATATCGCCCCAGGCGATGCCGCCTTCCGCGCGACGAATGCGCCCCGTAGAGCCGCCGTTATCGGTCGTGGTGACGATGCCGGTGAGGCGTGAACCGAGCGAAGAGAGGGATGACATTACCCGGCCCAGCCCGTGCCCGCCGCCGAGTGCCACCACGCGATCCAGATCGGCGAAAGTGCGATTGCGCATAAAAATCCCTTATAACCATTTATCGGGCTCACAGTAACCGATCTACCCCTAAAAGACGATGGGCTGAATCTGACAAACTGACCGACATCAATGCAAAAGCGTGGTTTTTAGCTATTCTGTAGCGAAAATACGCGATCGTATCGATATATACATTATTATATAACGAAACTGGAAATGGCATAACCGTTATTAAAGCGCTACTATTCGGCGTAACCCACTAACACTCTAGCCTCTGTGCCTGTGTCGAAAGATATGGTGCTTTGGCCGTGACAACCTCGGTTGCCACCAGGGCGCGAAAAGAAATGACCGCGTCTCCCGTATTTGGAAAGGTGTCTATGGCTTCACAGCTTACCGATGCATTTGCGCGGAAGTTTTACTATCTGCGTTTATCAATTACCGACGTATGCAACTTTCGTTGCACCTACTGTCTCCCCGATGGCTATAAGCCCGGCGCCGTCACCAATAAAGGCTTTCTCAGCGTTGATGAAGTTCGCCGCGTGACGCGCGCGTTCTCCGCCCTGGGGACGGAAAAGGTGCGCCTGACCGGCGGCGAACCCTCGCTGCGTCGCGATTTTACCGACATCATCGCCGCGGTGCGGGAAAACCCTTCTATTCGCCAGATTGCGGTCACCACCAACGGCTACCGGCTGGCGCGCGACGTTGAAAGCTGGCGCGATGCCGGGCTGACGGCGATTAACGTCAGCGTGGATAGCCTCGATGCGCGTCAGTTTCACGCCATCACCGGCCAGGACAAGTTTCATCAGGTGATGGACGGCATCGATGCCGCATTTGCCGCTGGCTTCGAAAAAGTGAAGGTCAATACCGTGCTGATGCGCGACGTTAACCATCACCAGCTCGACACTTTTCTGGCGTGGATCCAGCCGCGCCGCATTCAGCTGCGTTTTATTGAATTGATGGAAACCGGCGAAGGCAGCGATCTGTTCCGCCGCCATCATATCTCGGGCATGGTGCTGCGCGATGAGCTGCTGCGTCGCGGCTGGATCCATCAGATCCGCCAGCGTAGCGACGGCCCGGCGCAGGTGTTTTGCCATCCGGATTATGCCGGGGAAATCGGTCTGATTATGCCTTATGAAAAAGACTTCTGCGCTACCTGTAACCGTCTGCGCGTCTCTTCCGTGGGTAAATTGCACCTGTGCCTGTTCGGCGAAGGCGGCGTCGATCTGCGCGATCTGCTCGCCGATGAGCAGCAGCAGCCGGCGCTGGAGGCGCGCATATCCGAGGCGTTAACGCACAAAAAACAGACCCACTTCCTGCATCAGGGCAACACCGGTATTACCCAGAACCTGTCCTATATTGGCGGATAATTCATTTTAAGGAGCGATCAGATGAGCCAGGCCAGCGCTGAGTTTATCCCGACCCGTATTGCTATTCTCACCGTCTCCAGCCGACGTGGCGAAGAGGACGACACCTCCGGACACTGGCTGCGCGACGCGGCTGAGGAGGCGGGGCACGTCATCGTCGATAAGGCGATTGTGAAAGAGAACCGCTACGCCATTCGCGCCCAGGTGTCGGCGTGGATTGCCGGCGATGAGGTGCAGGTGGTGCTGATTACCGGCGGCACCGGTTTTACCGACGGCGACCAGGCGCCGGAAGCGCTGCTGCCGCTGTTTGACCGCGAAGTGGAAGGTTTCGGCGAGGTGTTCCGCATGCTCTCCTTCGAAGAGATCGGCACCTCGACCCTGCAGTCCCGCGCCGTTGCCGGGGTGGCGAACCGCACGCTGATTTTTGCGATGCCCGGCTCAACCAAAGCCTGTCGTACCGCATGGGACAATATTATTGCGCCGCAGCTCGATGCGCGCACGCGCCCGTGCAACTTTATCTCTCATCTTAAGAAGTAATTTATGACGCAGCTGACCCATATTAACGCCGCCGGCGAAGCGCACATGGTCGATGTCTCAGGGAAAGCGGAGACGGTTCGCGAAGCGCGCGCCGAGGCCTATGTTGAAATGCAGGCCACGACGCTGGCGATGATTATCGACGGTAGCCATCACAAAGGCGATGTCTTTGCCACCGCGCGCATTGCCGGGATCCAGGCGGCAAAACGCACCTGGGAGCTGATTCCGCTTTGCCATCCGCTGATGCTGAGCAAAGTCGAAGTCA
Source organism: Klebsiella sp. GW_Kp182 (assembly GCF_040062275.1). Taxonomy (NCBI): domain Bacteria; kingdom Pseudomonadati; phylum Pseudomonadota; class Gammaproteobacteria; order Enterobacterales; family Enterobacteriaceae; genus Klebsiella; species Klebsiella sp. GW_Kp182. Next base: position 49,536 of record NZ_JBEAFQ010000045.1, read on the forward strand.
ATCTGCAGGCGCAGCCCGAGCATAACCGGGTGCGTATCGAATCCCTGTGCCGTCTGACCGGGAAAACCGGCGTTGAGATGGAAGCCCTGACCGCCGCTTCCGTCGCCGCGCTGACGATTTACGATATGTGCAAAGCGGTGCAGAAAGATATGGTGATAGGTCCGGTGCGCCTGCTGGCGAAAAGCGGCGGCAAGTCCGGCGATTTCAGAGTGGAAGATAGCCATGATTAAGGTTCTTTTTTTTGCCCAGGTGCGCGAACTGCTCGGCACCGACTCCCTGACGCTCGATCCGCAAGGCCTGACCACGGTTGAAGCCGTTCGCCAGCAGCTGATCGCCCGCGGCGACCGCTGGGCGCTGGCGCTGGAGGAGGGCAAGCTGCTAGCGGCGGTAAACCAGACGCTGACGACGTTTGATCACCCGCTGGCGGCCGGTGATGAAGTGGCGTTTTTCCCGCCGGTTACCGGGGGATAACATGACGCAGACGCGTATTATCGTCAGCCATGACCGCTTTAAGGTCGGCGACGAATACCCCTGGCTGGCCGAGCGCGATGAAGACGGCGCGGTAGTGACGTTTACCGGCAAGGTCCGCAACCACAACCTTGGCGACAGCGTCAAAGCGCTGACCCTCGAACACTATCCGGGGATGACGGAAAAGTCGCTGGCGGAGATTGTGGAACAGGCGCGCGAGCGCTGGCCGCTGGGCCGGGTGACGGTGATTCACCGTATCGGCGAGATGTGGCCCGGGGAGGAGATTGTCTTTGTCGGCGTCACCAGCGCCCACCGCGGTAGCGCGTTTGCGGCGGGGGAGTTTATTATGGATTACCTGAAGACCCGCGCGCCGTTCTGGAAGCGGGAGGCGACGCCGGAAGGCGAGCGCTGGGTCGATGCGCGAGATAGCGACCGTGAAGCGGCAGAACGCTGGTAGTGTGGTACGCTTAGAAGATAAATTTCGTTAATCAGGAGACAGTCATGGATAGATATCCTCGTTCCGGGTCGATCGTACAGGGTCGCAGCGGACTTCAAACTTATATGGCGCAGGTGTACGGCTGGATGACGGTCGGGCTGCTGCTCACGGCGTTTATCGCGTGGTTTGCGGCCAACACCCCTGCGGTGATGATGTTTGTCTTTTCCAGCAAAATAACCTTTTTCGGCCTGATCATCGCCCAGCTGGGGCTGGTATTTGTGCTCTCCGGCATGGTGCAGCGGCTGAGCGCGGGAATGGCGACCACTCTGTTTATGCTCTATTCGGCGCTAACCGGGCTCACCTTATCCAGTATATTCCTCGTCTATACCTACTCATCGATCGCCAGTACCTTCGTGGTGGCAGGCGGGATGTTTGGCGTGATGAGCCTTTACGGCTATACCACTAAACGCGACCTGAGCGGCTTCGGCAATATGCTGTTTATGGCGCTTATCGGTATCCTGCTGGCGTCGCTGGTTAACTTCTGGCTGAAGAGCGAAGCGCTGATGTGGGCGGTGACCTACATCGGGGTGATCGTCTTCGTCGGCCTGACCGCCTATGACACCCAGAAGCTGAAAAACATCGGCGAGCAGATTGACGTTCGCGATGCGTCAACGCTGCGCAAATACTCGATTCTTGGGGCGCTGACGCTGTATCTGGACTTTATCAACCTGTTCCTGATGCTGCTGCGCATTTTCGGCAACCGTCGTTAACTCGTTCCCGGATGGCGGCGCGATGCGCCTTATCCGGGCTACCAGACCGCAGAAAACGATGAACCTGTAGCCCCGGTCAGCATCCGCGACCGGGGCTTTTTTGACTACTCGCCCGCCAGCTTGCGCTGGTTTTTCTCCCGCAGATGCTTCGCCCGGCTCTCCAGAATCAGGTAGCCGATGGTCGCCAGCAGCAGCGGCAGGAAGTAGTACAGGGCGCGATAGGCAAGCAGGGCGGCGATAATCGCGCCGCGCGAAATCTCTTCCCCGGAAAGCATGGCGATAAATACCGCCTCAAGCACGCCAATGCCTGCCGGAATATGCACGATAACCCCCGCAATGCTGCTGACCAGCAGCACGCCGAGCACGAGAAAATAGTCCACCTGCGGGCCCAGCAGCAGCCAGATAATCGCCCCCATCGCCATCCAGTTCAGGCTGGAAACCGCCATCTGCAATAACGCGAAGCGCCAGGACGGCAGAACCAGCCGCTGGCCTTTTATCGTCAGATGGCGCTTTTTAGCAAAGGCGCAGGCCCACAGGTAAAACGCGGAAATCAGCAGTAAAACGACGCCCAGAATTTGCAGCGACGACTGGCTGATATACCAGCGCTCGGGCACCTTCACCATGCCGGAGCTAAAAATAATGCCGCCGAGCAGAATATAGCCCAGCCAGTTGGTGGTAATGCTCAGGGAGAAGATACGGGTAATGGTTGCGCCGCTCAGGCCGAGGCGCGAGTAGAGCCGATAGCGCATACCAATCCCACCCACCCAGGTGCTGAGCGTCAGGTTAAAGGCGTAGCAGATAAACGACACCAGCATCACCTGGCGTTTAGCCAGCTTGTGGCCGCAGTAAGCGCGCCCCAGCAGGTCGTAGCAGCCATAGATCAGGTAGCTGGCGATAACCAACCCGATGGCGCTGAGCAGCGCCGTACGGTTGTAATCGCGAATGACCTTCCACACGTCCTGCCAGTCGATTTTTTGCGCGTAGACCACCAGCAGAACGACGACGGCGATAAAAAAGAGCACCGTCAGGATTTTTTTCGCCATCCGCCAGCGAGGGTGAGATTTCGCCATCAGGATTTCACCTCCTGGTTTTCCGGGTCCACGCGGTCCTGGGTTTCTATTTCTGGCTGTACCGGGGGCTGAACCCGCGACAGCAGCGGCGTATGGGCCGGTAGCCATCCGACCCAGGCAGGGAAGTGGCGCAGGAAGTGGAACGCCAGCACGCTAATGCCGAGCCGCCACCAGGTTCGTTTCGACAAAATGCGCTTATCGACCTCGCGGCAGTCGTTAAGGATTAAGCCATTGAGATTATCGCGCAGCGTCTGGTTAAACTCGCGGTCGTGAATCACCAGGTTGGCTTCCAGATTCAGCGACAGGCTCAGGGGGTCGAGGTTGCTGGAGCCCACAGTGGCCCAGTGATCGTCCGCCAGCGCCACTTTGCCGTGTAGCGGACGGCGGCGATATTCGAAAATCTGCACGCCGCCTTTTACCAGATAGTGGTAGAGCAGGCGCGCGCCGAATTTGACAATCGGAATATCCGGCTCACCCTGAACGATGAGCTTAACGCGCACGCCGCGGCGGGCAGCGTTGCGCATAGCGTGCAGCAGCCGATAGCCGGGGAAAAAGTAGGCGTTAGCGATAATCACTTCCCGGCGGGCGCTGGTCAGCATCTTCAGATAGTGACGCTCAATATCATCGCGATGATCCTGATTATCCCGCCAGATAAACAGCGCCTGCGCTTCGCCGGGGTTGCGGTTGATTTCAGGCTTATGCCGACGCCGCTGCCACCAGCGTCGGGTCGCTTCGCTGGTGGGGAGGTTTTCGAGTTCAAATTGCAGAATATCGAGCACCACCGGCCCTTCGACTTGTACGGCGTAATCCTGTTTGGCCTCCGGACCGTAATCGGTCATGTGCTCGGCGGAGTAGTTAATGCCGCCGACAAAGGCGGTAACGTCGTCGATCACCACGATTTTGCGATGCATACGGCGAAATAAATTAGTGCGCATGCCGAGCAGGCGCGGGCGCGGATCGTAATAGCGAAAAATCACGCCAGCCGACGTCAGCTCGCCCACAAAGCTTTCGCTTAAATCCGGCGAGCCGTAGCCGTCCAGTAAGACCTCGACGCGCACGCCGCGCTGGGCCGCTTTTAACAGAACGGCATGGAGCTGTTTGCCGACGTCATCTTCAAACCAGATAAAAGACTCAAGGATCACCCGCTGCTGCGCGCGGCCGATGGCGGCAAACAGGGCCGGATAATAGTTATCGCCATTTTCTAATAGCCGAATGCGGTTTCCTTCCTGCCAGCTGCATTTCACAGATGTATCTCCACGCTAAGCGGTGCATGATCGGACAGATGACGCCACTGTTTTAACGCCAGCGCTCTGGGCTGGCTGGCGTGGGCGTTTTTTACGTAGATGCGGTCAAGTCGCAGCAGCGGAAAGCTGACCGGGAAAGTGCGCGCCGGGCGCCCTCTGGCGCGGGTAAAAATCTCCTCCAGCCCGGCCTGGGCTTTAAGCTGGCGGTTCGCCTGCTGCCGCCAGTCGTTAAAATCACCGGCTACCACCACCGGTTCGCCCGCGGGTAAACCGTTCACCCAGTCTGCCAGCATCGTCAGCTGGGCCTGACGTTGATGAGCGCGCAGTCCCAGGTGCACGCAGAATAAATGGATAGCGATGCCGCTTTCCGGCGGGACGATGCGGCAGTAGAGCAGGCCGCGCTTTTCGCTGTTGCCGACCGACACATCAAGATTTTGATAATGTTCGATGGGGAAGCGGGAGAGGACCGCGTTGCCGTGATGCCCTTCCGGGTAAACGGCGTTGCGGCCGTAGGCGTAATCGCTCCACATGGTATCGGCCAGAAACTCATAGTGGGTGGTATCCGGCCAGTTTTCGATATGCAGCGGATGAATTTCGTGCGCCCCCATCACCTCCTGCAGGCAAACAATGTCGGCGCTGACGCTGCGCACCGCTTCGCGTAATTCGGGCAAAATAAAGCGGCGATTGAACGCAGTAAACCCTTTATGGGTGTTAATTGTCAGCACGTTTAACGAAAATCGCGGCATTTGTTTGTCCTTATTTCTCTGGGCAATGTCACTTTCCTGTAGGAAATAGTGTAGTAGAGGTCACAAAAAGATGCGGTGATACGGAATTTTCCGTAAAGTGCGGTACTCTGAGTAGCAGAGAAAAATCCTTCAGGAGAGAAGCCATGAAGTGGCAACAACGTGTACGCGTCGCAACGGGTCTTAGTTGCTGGCAGATTATGTTGCATCTACTGGTCGTGGCAGTACTGGTGATGGGTTGGATGAGCGGCGCGCTGGTGCGCGTCGGATTAGGTTTGTGCGTGCTGTACGGCGTCACGTTAGTGTCGATGCTGTTTTTGCAGCGCCATCACGATGAGCGCTGGCGCGACGTCGGTGATTTCCTTGAGGAACTCACCACCACCTGGTACTTCGGTACCGCGGTGATCGTGCTGTGGCTGCTGTCGCGCGTGCTGCACAATAACCTGCTGCTGGCCCTCGCCGGGCTGGCAATACTGGCCGGTCCGGCGGTGGTTTCACTGCTGGCGAAAGATAAAAACAGATACGCTAAATCGTTCGGGCTACAACAAGGCGGCAACGCAGCGAATCCCCAGAAGCATAGATAACTATGTGACTGGGGGGAGCAAGGCGAGCCAGCACAGTTGCGGCTTGAACGATGACGAGTATTACGCGATCTTTCTTCGGAACATCGCATACGCCGCCGAGCCGGTGGTGGCCGCTATGACCAGTAGCGGCCACAAACTTCCCCACACGATTTCCAGACTCGCATCCTTCAAATAGATCTGCTTGGTGATATCGGTGAAATGACGAATCGGGTTCACCCACGTCAGGTTTTGTAGCCATACCGGCATATTTTCCACCGGCGAAACGTAGCCGGAGAGTAAAATCGCCGGCATCATAAAGACGAATACGCCGATAAACGCCTGCTGCTGCGTGGAGCACAGCGACGAAATCAGCAGTCCGAATCCTACCAGCGACAGACCGTAAACGATCATCGTGAAGTAAAACAGCAGCAGTGAGCCAGCGAAGGGAATCTGATAGGCCCAGATACCGATCCCCAGCACGATGGTCGCCTGCAGGGTGGCGACAATCAGCGCCGGGACCGCTTTACCGATAAAGATCTGCCAGGTTGCCAGCGGCGAGACCAGCAGCTGGTCGAGCGTCCCCTGTTCGCGCTCGCGGGCAACGGAGAGCGAGGTGACGATCATTACGCCGATGGTGGTGATCATGGCGATCAGCGACGGCACCACGAACCATTTGTAATCGAGATTCGGGTTATACCAGTTGCGTACCACCAGCTCGCTATTGTTCGGTTTGGCTTTGCCTTCCAGCAGGTCCTGCTGATAGCTTTTGACGATCTGCTGGAGGTAGTTGGCGGCAATTTGCGCGCTGTTGGAGTTGCGCCCGTCCAGCAGCAGCTGGAGCGGGGCGGTCTGGTTGGTGTCGAGGTTGCGCGAAAAATCCGCCGGGAAACGCACGACCAATAGCGCTTTTTGTTCATCGATGGTCGGTCTTATTTCCTGAGGACTTTTCAGTAACAGCACGTGGGTGAAGGCTTTGGCGCGGGCAAAGCGCTGGGTCAGCTCCACGGCGTGCTTGCCGTTGTCTTCGTTATAGATGGCGATGGTGGCGTTCGTTACCTCCAGCGTGGCGGCAAAGGGGAACAGCAGCACCTGAATGAGCACCGGCATAATCAAAATCGCCCGCGTCTGCGGTTCACGCAACAGCGACTGTAGCTCTTTGCGGATTAACGTCCATAAGCGATGAAACATCTTATATTCTCTCTTTATACTGCTTTGTATTCCCGGACTGCGCTTATCCTGGCTACCCAATCTGGCAGAAACGGTAGCCCGGGTAAGACGTTAGCCGCAACCCGGGGGGCACGCAGGCAAATTAATCCAGACGCCGTTTGGTTTTCAGCCACGTCAGGCCGATAAACATCACCGCCGAGGCGATTAAAAACATCACGTTCACCAGCAGCACCACCGGGATGTTGCCCGCCAGAAACAGGCTTTGCAGGGTGCTGACAAAATAGCGCGCCGGGATCACGTAGGTCACCGCGCGGATTATCGCCGGCATGCTGTCTATCTGAAAAATAAACCCGGACAGCATAATTGAAGGCAGGAATGCGGCATTCAGCGCCACCTGCGCGGCGTTAAACTGGTTGCGGGTAATGGTGGAAATCAGCAGCCCCATTCCCAGGGTGCTCAGCAAAAACAGGCTGGTGATAAAAAACAGAATCACCAGCGAACCGCGAAAGGGCACGCCGAGAATAAATACCGCCACCAGCATACACAGCAGCATCGCCAGCATGCCGAGGAAATAGTAGGGGATCAGCTTGCACAGCAGCAGCTCGGCGCGGGTAATCTCGGTCGACAGCAGCGCCTCCATGGTGCCGCGCTCCCACTCGCGGGCCACCACCAGCGAGGTCAGGATCGCGCCGACTACCGTCATAATGATGGTAATCGCGCCGGGGATAATAAAATGCTGGCTGATCGCGGCCGGGTTAAACCAGTAGCGCGTCTGCACGTCGATTAGCGGCTCGAAGGTTTCGCCGCGATCTTCCGCCCGCTGCTGCTGCCAGATTTGCCAGATGCCTTCGACGTAGCCCTGGGCGAAGTTAGCGGTATTCGGTTCGCTGCCGTCGGTGATGAGCTGGATCGGCGCATCGTCGCCGGGGCGGGCCATCTTCTGGTCGAAGTCCACCGGCAGGGTGACCAGGGCGCGAATGCGTCCCGCCTGCATCATCTGCACCAGTTCCTGGCGGTTATCGCTGATGGTGGCGTCGATATAAGGGGAGCCGGTCATGGTATGGACAAAATCCAGCGCCTCTTCGCTCTGCTGCTCCAGCAGCACGCCCACCCGCAGCTTGCTGGAGTCGAGGTTAATCCCGTAGCCAAAGATAAACAGCAGCAGCAGGGGGATGACCACCGCAATCAGCCAGCTGCTGGGGTCGCGGACAATCTGCCGCGTCTCTTTCACGCACAGGGCGCGTACGCGCCGCCACGATAGCAGTTTAGCGCTCACCGGCGTTCTCCTTATCCCAGTCGTGAATGAGGGTGATAAACGCCTGCTCCATCGTCGGGTCAGGCTGTTCATCATCCGCCGCCAGCGCCTTCAGATCGTCCGGCGTGCCGCTGGCGATCAGTTTGCCGCGATAGACCAGGCCGATACGATCGCAATACTCCGCTTCATCCATAAAGTGGGTGGTGACCATCACCGTCACGCCTTTATCCACCATGCTGTTGATATGCAGCCAGAATTCGCGGCGGGTGAGGGGATCGACCCCGGAAGTGGGTTCATCAAGAAACAGGATATCCGGCTCGTGCATCAGCGAGCAGGCCAGCGCCAGGCGCTGTTTATAGCCGAGCGGCAGATCGTCGGCGGCCTGCCGGGCGATGCTTTTCAGGCCAAACGCCTCGCTCATGCTGGCGATTTTGTCGTTCTGCGCCCGTCCGCGCAGGCCGTAGACGCCGGAGAAGAAGCGCAGGTTCTGCTCAACGGAAAGGTTGCCGTAGAGCGAGAACTTCTGCGCCATATAGCCCAGATGCTGACGCGCCTTGCCGGAGCTGACTTTCAGGTCCATGCCCAGCACCAGCGCTTTCCCGGAGGTGGGGACCAGCAGGCCGCACATCATCTTAAACGTCGTGGACTTTCCCGCGCCGTTAGGCCCGAGGAGGCCGAAAATCTCCCCGCGTTTGACCTGAAAATCAACGTGGTCGGTGGCAGCAAAATCGCCGAATTTCTTGGTCAGGGTCTGCGCCTCAATCACCGTGTCCTCATGGGAGCCTTCCACGGTGTGGATAATGTTGCCCAGCGGCGATTCGGCAGTACCGGCGCCTCCCAGCAGGTCGATAAAGGCATCCTCGAAGCGCGGCGCGGTTTCGGCGACCTCCAGCGGCGGCATATCGCCAGCCTTCTGTACATCGCTGATGCTGGCCTCTTTTTTAAGGATCAGGCGTACCGATTTACCCTGAATCACGCCATCGCTGACCTGCGGTAGCTTCAGCGTACGCTGGAGGAGGCGGCGGTTATTCTCCCGGGCGCTGGAAACCAAAAAGCTGCGTCCGGCCATGGTCTGCGTCAGCTCTTTTGGCGCCCCCTGGTAGAGCAGCTGGCCCTCGTTCATCAACAGAACGTCCCGGCACTGCTCGGCCTCATCAAGATAAGAGGTGCTCCAGAGGATCAGCATTCCGTCGCCCGCCAGTTCGTGCACCATCTGCCACAGTTCGCGGCGGGAGATAGGGTCGACGCCGACGCCGGGTTCGTCCAGCAGCAGGACTCTCGGTTCGCCGACGAGGGTGCAGGCCAGGCCAAGTTTCTGCTTCATGCCGCCGGAAAGCTTGCCCGCCAGCCGGCCGGTAAAGGGGCCGAGGGAGGTAAACTCCAGCAGCCTGGCGAAGGTTTTTTCCCGCGCCTCGCCGGTCACGCTGCGCAGATCGGCGTAGAGCGTCAGGTTTTCCATCACCGTCAGATCTTCATACAGGCCGAATTTCTGCGGCATATAGCCGAGCACCGCATGCAGGGCGCTATCGTCGGCAATCGGGTCGAAGCCGATCACTTTTGCGCTACCTGCGTCGGGCTTCAGCAGCCCGGCGAGCATGCGCATCAGGGTGGTTTTTCCGGCGCCATCCGGGCCCACCAGACCGGTCACATAGCCGGAGTGAATGGTGCAGTCCAGCGGCGCGACGGCCGGGCGATCCATGCCGGCAAAGCGCCGGGTCAGGCCGCTCAGCGTAATCACGTCCTCGCTCATTGGCCGTTTCCGTGACTGAAGGTGACGGTGACCGGCATCCCCTGGCGCAGCGCGTCGTCGGCATCAGTGACCACAATACGCAGGCGATAAACCAGATCGGTGCGCAGGTCCGGCGTTTCCACGGTTTTCGGCGTGAATTCAGCGGTAGGGGAGACGAAGCCGATTTTGCCGCGGTAGGGTTTATCCGGGCGACTATCGGTGTAAAGCAGCACTTCGCGACCCGGCTGGGCCTGACCGAGGTTTTTTTCATCGATATAGGCGCGTACCCACACCGGATGGGTTAACGATAACGTCATCACCGTGCCGCCAGCGCTGAGCATGCTGCCCGGCTCGACGGCGCGGGTCATCAGCGTCCCGTCGGACGGCGAGGCCAGCGTGGTATCGTGCAGATCCAGCTTCGCCTGCGCCAGCGCGGCCTGCGCCTGTTCAAGGCTGGCTTTGGCCTGGGCGATTTCCTGCGGACGATTACCGGCGCGGTACTGGCGCAGCTTATCCTGCGCGGACTTCAGCGTCGCCTGGGCCTGATCGCGCGATGAGCGGGCGTTTTCCAGGTCGTTAGCGGAGATGGCGCTGCTTTTGCGCAGCCCCAGCTGGCGCTGGTAAAAATTCTGCGCATAGTCGTAAGCGGCCTGCGCCTGGTTGACCGCGGCGGCGGCCTGAGCGATCTCTTCCGAGCGATACCCCGCCATCATCAGGTCGTACTGCGCCTGGGCGGTGGAAACGTTGGCCTGAGCCTGCTGCAGGGCATTCTCGTAGGGCGCTCGGTCCAGCTCGCCCAGGGTCTGCCCGGCTTTAATCGCATCGCCCTCGTCGACGCTGAGCGACGCCAGCCGCCCGCCCACGCGGAAGCTGAGGTTGACGGTACGAATATCCACGTTGCCATACAGCGTGAGCGCTTTCTGCTGGCTGCTCTGGTACCACCACCAGCCTCCGCCAATGACAGCGGCCAGCAGGAGAAGCAGCACAACGACGATGAGCGGTTTTTTCATGACTCCAGACTCCTTTGCGATAATCCTTCCAGAACGAAATCAATATGGCAGGTGATAACCTCAATAATTTGCGCGGTTTTGTCCCGATCGAATTCAGCCCAGCCCGCGCGGCGCAGCACCGTTTCCCGACCAAGGCGAAAAGCGAGAACTTCGCCCAGCAGCGCGTGGGTGTGGAGGACCATTTCCGTGCTGTCAGCGTTAAGGCCGGTATAGGCGGCGATTAAGCGGGTCAGGTAGCAGTGTAGCGGAGCAATCACCTGATCGTGGATGAGCCGGTAGGCCGGCGTTGGCGACAGCTGCTCGCGGGAGATAAATTTGCTCAAATTGACGGTGTCGTCCTGGGTCAGCAGCAAAATCATATTCTGGCAGGCGCCCAGTATCAGGGTGCGCATGGCGGCTTTATCCGGAACAGGCTCAGCGCACAGCGCTTCCGCCGCCTGCGCGTGGGGGCGGAAATTGTGCTCGATAAAATCGGCAATCCACTGGGCGCAGGCGAGATAGAGATCGTCCTTGGAACCAAAATAGTAGGTAATGGCGGCGATATTCTGCCCGGCCTGGGCGGCAATATCGCGGGTTGTGGCGTGCAGGCCGTATTCGCCAAACTGGGCGATTGCGGCGGCGATAAGCAGGCTTTTCGCCTGCTCGCCCTTACTGGTCGTGGGAGTGGTTGTCATCGCGCGAGAAAAGTTAATCAATCGATTGATTAACTCTAGGCGCAGGTTGGCGGTTTGTCCACCGTTTGCTGCTAGATATGAAATCCTTCGCGACTCAGCTCTTCGGCAACCCAGGCAAAGAAGATCTTCACTTTCTCTTTTTGTTCATTCGGGTGCGGTAGAACGAAGTGATGCGCGTTAACCGGAATGCTGACGTCGCGGGTAAAGACGGGTTCCAGGTGGCGTTGGCTCACGCTCTGCCCGGCCAGCAAATTACTCTCAAGAATAATCCCCATTCCCATCCGGGCAGCCTCAATACTCATATAGGAGCGGTCAAAATTAAAAATAAAGTTTTTATTCCAGCCGCGAACCTTATGCCACGACAGCCAGTTGCTCCAGCCTATCAGCGTGCTATCGGAATGAATAAGGTCGCAGGCCAGCAGGTCTTCAATGGACTGAACGTCGCGGCCGGCTAAATAAGTCGATGAGCTAAAGGGGAGCACGCGTTCATTTTTTATGGTCTTGACCACCAGGGTTGGCCACTGTGAGAGCCCGTGGCGAATATCGATATCAATATTATCGCGGGAGAACTGGATGCTTTCATAAGAGCAGGTCAGGCTAATTTTAAGCTCCGGCCAGGCCTGGCGAAATTTATTCAGACGGGGCATCAGCCACAATAATCCAAAGCTCGGTGCGGAATGAATCCGTAAATAATCCTGGTGGATATCATTAATCACCTGGTTAGTGGCCTGACCAATAATATTTAACGCCCCGGAAACCTCTTTAAGGTATTTTTCGCCAATTGTGGTTAATACCATCCCTTTACTGCTACGGGAAAATATTTTTTTTCCCAGATACTGTTCCAGGCTGGCTATCTGATGACTTACCGCGGAGGCCGTAATATTAAGATTCTCTGCCGCCAGGTTCAGGCTGCCGGTATCAGCCACTTCAATAAAGGCCTGAATATTACGTAAGGATGGCATCGGCAAGCTTTTATTCTGCAGCGGCTGGTTCATGATTTCCTCCGGCGGGGGGAATAACGCAAGGCGGTTTTTTTACTCAGAAAGAAGGACGTCCAGCCGTTATCCCAGAAAATGATGGTCAGCATAGCACAGCCGGAAAATAAGTGATGGCGCAATCCGTGATGAAGTTAACAGTTTTTAAATGCACAACTCTCGAAAAAAATAATTGACAGGAATTTGAGTGCAGTCACGAAGCAAATTTTTCTCACGCGCAATTGAGCTTTTTTGAATACCCTTTCTTTTTGGGATTGTTATATTGCAACTACAGGCCTGATAACAGGGCGCGATGCGGTAAGGGTCGCGACAAAAAACATAAAAAAATAAAGAGGATACCCTATGTCACGTATAGATACTGTTGTCTGTACTGACGCCAGAAAAACAAAATATCGTTTCGTGGTTTTGACGATGATTTTCCTGGTGTATGCCATAAATTACGCCGACAGAACGAATATCGGTGCGGTACTGCCGTTCATTATTGACGAGTTTCATATCAACAACTTTGAGGCCGGGGCCATCGCCAGCATGTTTTTCCTCGGCTATGCGGTAAGCCAGATCCCGGCCGGTTTTTTTATTGCCAGACGCGGCACCCGGGGACTGGTCTCGCTGTCTATTTTCGGCTTTTCCGCTTTTACCTGGCTGATGGGCACCGTGAGCTCGGTGTTTGGCCTGAAGATGGTGCGACTGGGGCTGGGGCTTAGCGAAGGGCCGTGCCCGGTGGGGCTGGCTTCAACCATTAATAACTGGTTCCCGCCGAAAGAGAAAGCCACGGCAACGGGCGTCTACATCGCCGCCACCATGTTTGCGCCGATAATCGTACCGCCGTTGGCGGTGTGGATCGCGGTTACCTGGGGCTGGCGGTGGGTCTTTTTCTCCTTTGCGATACCGGGGATTGTGGCGGCGGTCGCGTGGTACCTGTTGGTTAAGTCAACGCCCGCGGAAAGCGGATTTGTTTCGCAACGCGAACTGGAAGAGATTAATGCCGGGCGTGAAACCGATAAAAACGCCGTCCGCGAAAATATATTAATTGCCGACCGCTTCACCTGGCTGGATAAAATTATTCGGGTGAAAAAGATGGCGCCTATCGATACGGCGAAAGGATTATTTACCTCGAAAAATATTCTTGGCGACTGTCTGGCCTATTTTATGATGGTCAGCGTGTTGTACGGGTTATTAACGTGGATCCCGCTGTATTTAGTGAAAGAGCGCGGTTTTGACGTGATGAGTATGGGCTTCGTGGCGAGTATGCCGTGCATCGGCGGCTTTATTGGCGCGATTGGTGGAGGCTGGATCTCGGATAAAGTGTTAGGCCGCCGGCGTAAACCCACCATGATGTTCACCGCGATTTCAACCGTGGTCATGATGCTCATTATGCTGAACATTCCAGCAAGCACCTTGGCGGTATGTATTGGATTATTCTTTGTCGGTTTTTGTTTGAATATTGGCTGGCCGGCTTTTACCGCCTACGGAATGGCCGTTTCGGACAGTAAAACCTATCCGATTGCCTCTTCTATTATTAATAGCGGCGGCAACCTTGGCGGCTTTGTCGCCCCGATGGCCGCCGGTTTTTTACTTGATCAGACCGGCAGCTTTAATTCTGTATTCACCTATTTTGGTATCTGCGCCGCAATAGGTCTGGTGGTGATTCTTTTCCTCGATGAGCCACAATAACGGCAATATTTCTGTTAATTAATATGACGTCATGTCATGGAGTGAAAATATGTTATTAAAAGATAAAGTCGCCATTATTACTGGCGCGGCCTCCGCACGCGGTTTGGGTTTTGCCACCGCCAAATTATTTGCCGAGAACGGCGCCAGCGTGGTCATTATCGACCTCAATGGCGAAGCCAGCAAAGCCGCAGCGGCGGCCCTGGGCGAAGGCCATCTTGGTCTGGCAGCGAACGTCGCCGATGAAGTTCAGGTGCAGGCCGCAATCGAACAGATTCTGGCGAAATATGGCCGGGTCGATGTGCTGGTGAATAACGCCGGCATTACCCAGCCGCTGAAGCTGATGGAAATTAAGCGCGCCAACTATGACGCTGTGCTGGACGTCAGCCTGCGCGGCACGCTGCTGATGTCGCAGGCGGTTATTCCGGCGATGCGGGCGCAAAAATCGGGCAGCATTGTCTGTATCTCTTCGGTTTCCGCCCAGCGCGGCGGCGGTATCTTCGGCGGCCCGCACTACAGCGCGGCAAAAGCCGGTGTGCTCGGCCTGGCGCGGGCGATGGCGCGCGAGCTTGGCCCGGATAACGTCCGCGTAAACTGCATCACGCCCGGGCTGATTCAGACCGATATTACCGCCGGCAAGCTGACCGACGACATGACGGCCAATATCCTCGCCGGGATCCCGATGAACCGTCTGGGCGATGCGGTGGATATCGCGCGCGCCGCCCTGTTCCTCGGCAGCGATCTCTCTTCCTACTCGACCGGTATCACCCTGGACGTGAACGGCGGCATGTTAATCCACTAAGCGAGGCAAGCAGATGAAGATGACAGAAACACAACAAGTTGCCGCGGCGGCGTGGCGTATTCGTCGCTATGCCCTGCAAATGGGCGAAGTCCAGGGGCAGGGCTATATCGGCCAGGCATTAGGCTATGCGGATGTGCTGGCCACCGCCTTCAGCCACGCGATGCGCTACCGTCCGGAAGATCCGCAGTGGGAAGGGCGTGACCGTTTTCTGCTCTCTCACGGTCATTACGCCATCGCCTATTATGCGGCGCTGCTGGAAGCGGGAATTATCCCGGAAGAGGAGCTGGAGACCTACGGTTCCGACGACAGCCGCCTGCCGATGTCGGGCATGGCGACCTATACGCCTGGAATGGAGATGTCCGGCGGCTCGCTGGGGCAGGGGCTCTCCATCGCCGTCGGGATGGCGCTCGGTCTGAAGAAGAAGGGCAGCGCATCCTGGGTTTTTAACTCTATGTCGGATGGGGAGCTGGACGAAGGTTCAACCTGGGAAGCGGCGATGTCGGCGGCCCACTACGGCCTGACTAACCTGATTAACCTCGTTGACGTGAACAAACAGCAGGCGGACGGCGATTCGCGCAAAATTCTCGGCTTTGAGCCGCTGCATGAAAAATGGGCCGCCTTCGGCTGGTACGTGCAGCGCGTGGACGGTAACGATCTGGCGGCGGTGGTGGCCGCCTTTGATAACGCGAAAAATCATGCGGGCAACCAGCCGCGGGTCATTTTATGCGACACGCTGATGGGCAAAGGGGTGCCGTTCCTTGAAACCCGCGATAAGAACCATTTTATCCGCGTCGATGCCGACGAATGGCAAAAAGCGATTGCGGTGCTGGACGCCAACAAACCGGAAGGAGTGCTGTAATGAGCCAGAGTAAACCACGCTTAAAAACGTCGGCGATGATCGCCTCCATTGCTGATGAAGGTCAGGCGACCGTTTCCGCGCCGTTTGGCGTCGCGCTCTCGAAGCTGGCGGGTCAGCGCCCGGAAATCGTCGGTATGACCGCGGACCTGTCAAAGTATACCGATCTGCATATTTTCGCCCAGGCCTTTCCGGATCGCTTCTTCCAGATGGGAATGGCGGAGCAGCTGCTGATGGGGGCCGCCGGGGGAATGGCGAAGGAGGGATTTATTCCCTTCGCCACCACCTATGCCGCTTTTGCCACCCGTCGCGCCTATGATTTTATCCATCAGGTGATTGCCGAAGAGCATCTGAACGTGAAGATCTGCGCGGCGCTGCCGGGCCTGACCACCGGCTACGGGCCGAGCCATCAGGCAACCGAAGATCTGGCGATTATGCGCGGCATTCCCGGCATGGTCATCGTCGATCCCTGCGATGCGCTGGAGATAGAGCAGGCGGTACCGGCGATTGCCGACCACGACGGTCCGGTGTATATGCGTCTATTGCGCGGTAAGGTGCCGCTGGTGCTCGATAAATATGATTATCAGTTTGAGCTGGGCAAGGCGAAGCTGCTGGAGGACGGTAACGATGTACTGATTATCTCTTCCGGGCTGATGACCATGCGCGCCCTCGAGGCGGTTGAAAAACTGCGGGCCGATAATATCAGCGCGGCGGTGCTGCATGTCCCCACCATCAAACCGCTTGATGAAAAAACGATCGTTGCGCAGGCTTCGAAACCCGGCCGTCTGGTGGTGACCGCGGAAAACCACACGTCGGTCGGCGGGCTGGGGGAGGCGGTTGCCGCGCTGCTGATGCGTAAAGGCGTACGCTGTGAGCTGGATACCGTCGGTTTGCCTGACGAATTCCTGCTGGCCGGCGCGCTTCCGACGCTGCACGACCGCTACGGCATCTCCACCGCGAAGATGGTCGAAAAAATTAAGTATCGCCTGCGTTAATCGCTTTCGCCGCCGCGTTCTGTGGCGGCGTTTTTCTGCTTTTGTTCGCGGTTTCCCCGTCGAGGCATTAAACGGGCTATTTCGGGGACGCCTGGCGCGAAGCGCCATCGCCGCTTCTCATCGACAGGACGGGGAGCAGTGGTTTGTTAGCCGGAGGATTCTTTTCGGCAGATTTTATGCGGTTCGTCACAAAATCTGCTAGACTGCGCAGCTTCATGGCATTGTGGTTTTTGCCATCTCTTTCGCAATAATCTCCCTGAAAACTACGCCTGTGACGGGCCGGGGCGGTTCGGAGTTGTTATGTCTTTTGATTCCCTTGGCCTGAATCCTGAAATCCTGCGCGCCGTCGCTGAGCAGGGCTACGTTGAGCCAACCCCAATTCAGCAGCAGGCTATCCCGGCAGTATTACAGGGTCGCGATCTGATGGCCAGCGCTCAGACCGGTACCGGCAAAACGGCGGGATTTACGCTGCCGCTGCTTCAGCATCTGATCCAACAGGAGCCGCATGCTAAAGGGCGTCGCCCGGTGCGTGCGCTGATCCTGACCCCAACGCGCGAGCTGGCGGCGCAAATTGGCGAGAACGTCCGGGATTACAGCAAATACCTCAACGTTCGCTCGCTGGTGGTGTTCGGCGGCGTGAGCATTAATCCGCAGATGATGAAGCTGCGCAGCGGCGTCGATATCCTGGTGGCAACGCCGGGTCGTCTGCTGGATCTTGAACATCAGAACGCCGTGAGCCTCGACAAAGTCGAAGTGCTGGTGCTGGACGAAGCCGACCGTATGCTGGATATGGGCTTTATTCACGATATTCGCCGGGTGCTGGCGAAGCTGCCGGCCAGACGTCAGAACCTGCTGTTCTCCGCAACCTTCTCCGATGACATTAAATCGCTGGCGGAAAAGCTGCTGCATAACCCGCTGGAGATCGAAGTCGCCCGCCGCAACACCGCCTCTGAGCAGGTGAGCCAACTGGTGCATTTTGTCGATAAAAAGCGCAAACGCGAGCTGCTGTCGCAGATGATCGGTGAAGGTAACTGGCAGCAGGTGCTGGTCTTTACCCGCACCAAGCACGGCGCAAACCATCTGGCGGAACAGCTCAATAAAGACGGCATCCGCAGCGCCGCTATTCACGGCAACAAGAGCCAGGGCGCGCGTACCCGCGCATTGGCTGACTTTAAATCCGGCGGCATTCGCGTACTGGTGGCCACCGATATCGCCGCGCGCGGTCTGGATATTGAAGAGCTGCCGCACGTGGTGAACTACGAGCTGCCAAACGTACCGGAAGACTATGTGCACCGTATCGGTCGTACCGGGCGCGCCGCGGCAACGGGTGAAGCGCTGTCGCTGGTTTGCGTTGATGAACATAAACTGCTGCATGATATCGAACGCTTGCTGAAAAAAGAGATCCCGCGTATTGCCCTGGCGGGCTACGAGCCGGATCCATCGATTAAAGCCGAGCCGATTCAGAACGGTCGTCAGCAGCAGCGCGGCGGCGGTCGCGGTGGCCAGGGTCAGGGCCGCGGTGGCCAGGGGCAAGGTCGCGGTCAGCAGTCCGCTCCGCGTCGTACCGATGGCGAAGCGCCGAAAGCGCGAACTCAGGACGGTAAGCCTCCTCGCCGTCGTCGCCCGCGCAAACCCGCCGCGGCGGAGTAACGCTATCCCGTCACTCCTGTGGCGAGTGTCGCAATCGCGCGGCTAAGCCACTGATGGGTTGTCCGGGTAAGACTCCTTACCCGGACGCGCTTCGCTCAGCATAACCTCGAGCGTGATTCCAGTTTGCTCAGAAAGACGTTCCTTCCGACGGCTAAAAAATGGCACAATAGTGGCTGTTTATACAGTATTCAGGTTTTCTCATGGCTTTGACCGCAGCGCTGAAAGCGCAAATCGCCGCCTGGTATAAGGCGCTTCAGGAACAAATCCCTGACTTTATTCCCCGTCCTCCGCAGCGGCAGATGATTGCCGATGTGGCGAAGACGCTCGCCGGGGAAGAGGGGCGACATCTGGCGATAGAAGCCCCGACCGGCGTCGGCAAAACCTTGTCATACCTGATTCCCGGCATCGCCATTGCCCGTGAAGAACAAAAAACGCTGGTGGTCAGTACCGCCAACGTTGCTCTGCAGGACCAAATCTACAGTAAAGACCTGCCGCTGCTGCGCAAAATCATTCCCGACCTGCGATTTACCGCCGCCTTTGGCCGCGGGCGCTACGTCTGCCCGCGTAACCTGGCCGCGCTTGCCAGCACCGAGCCAACGCAGCAGGATTTACTGGCCTTTCTTGATGACGAACTCACGCCTAACAACCAGGCGGAACAGAAGCTGTGCGCGACGCTGAAAGCGGACCTTGATAGCTACAAATGGGACGGCCTGCGCGATCATACCGATAAAAATGTGGATGATTCATTATGGAGCCGCCTGAGCACCGATAAAGCCAGCTGCCTGAACCGCAACTGCCACTATTATCGCGAATGTCCGTTTTTTGTCGCCCGCCGGGAAATCCAGGAAGCGGAAGTGGTGGTGGCGAACCACGCGCTGGTGATGGCGGCGATGGAAAGCGAAGCGGTGCTGCCAGAACCGAAGCATCTGCTGCTGGTGCTGGATGAAGGCCACCATCTTCCGGAGGTGGCCCGCGATGCGCTGGAAATGAGCGCGGAAATCACCGCCCCCTGGTACCGCCTGCAGCTGGATCTTTTTACGAAACTGGTCGCGACCTGCATGGAGCAGTTTCGCCCTAAAACCACGCCGCCGCTGGCGAATCCCGAGCGTCTGAATGGGCATTGCGAGGAGCTCTATGAGCTCATCTCCTCCCTGAATAATATCCTCAATCTGTACATGCCGGCCGGGCAGGAGGCGGAGCACCGCTTCCCGATGGGGGAGCTGCCGCAGGAAGTGATGGAGATTTGCCAGCGGCTGGCGAAGCTCACCGAAACGCTGCGTGGTCTGGCGGAGCTGTTCCTTAACGATCTGGGCGAAAAAACCGGCAGTCACGACGTGGTGCGTTTGCATCGGGTTCTGCTGCAGATGAACCGCGCGCTGGGGATGTTTGAAAGCCAAAGTAAACTGTGGCGGCTGGCATCGCTGGCGCAGTCCTCCGGCGCGCCAGTGACCAAATGGGTCACCCGCGACCTGCGGGATGGCCAGATGCATATCTGGTTCCACTGCGTGGGGATCCGCGTCAGCGATCAGCTGGAGAGGCTGCTGTGGCGCAGCGTCGCGCATATTGTCGTTACCTCTGCGACGCTACGCTCGCTTAATAGCTTTTCGCGTCTGCAGGAGATGAGCGGGCTGAAAGAGAAAGCGGGAGACCGCTTTGTGGCGCTGGATTCGCCCTTTAATCACGTCGAACAGGGTAAAATCGTCATTCCGCAGATGCATTACGAACCGCTTATCGATAACGAAGAGCAGCATATTGCCGAGATGGCCGCCTATTTCCGGGAACAGGTCGAGAGCAAAAAGCATCTCGGCATGCTGGTACTCTTCGCCAGCGGAAGAGCGATGCAGCGGTTTCTCGAACACGTTACCGATCTGCGCCTGCTGCTGCTGGTTCAGGGGGATAAGCCTCGCTACCGGCTGGTCGAGCTGCATCGTAAACGCGTTGAAGGCGGCGAGCGCAGCGTACTGGTTGGGCTGCAATCCTTTGCGGAAGGCCTGGATTTAAAAGGCGAACTGTTAAGCCAGGTGCATATCCACAAGATCGCTTTCCCGCCGATTGACAGCCCGGTGGTGATCACCGAAGGCGAATGGCTCAAAAGCCTCAACCGCTATCCGTTCGAAGTTCAGAGCCTGCCCAGCGCGTCATTCAACCTGATTCAACAGGTTGGCCGCCTGATCCGTAGCCATAGCTGCTGGGGAGAGGTGGTAATTTATGATAAACGCCTGTTGACCAAAAACTACGGTAAGCGTTTATTGAATGCATTACCCATATTTCCGATAGAGCAGCCAGCCGTCCCTGAGGTTATAGTAAAAACTAAAATAAAACAGACGCGTCGCAAACGGCGTTAGCGGTGCAATGTCGACGCGGTGAGAAGCTCAGAGGAGCCTGCAATGGACTACAGCAAGATCGTTAAAGAAGTCGGGCGCGGAAAAAACCACGCTCGCGACCTGGATGTGGAAACGGCGCGCGCGCTTTACTCGCGGATGCTTAACGGCGAGGTGCCTGACCTTGAGCTCGGCGGCATTCTTATTGCCCTGCGCATCAAGGGCGAAGGTGAAGCGGAGATGAAGGGCTTCTATGAAGCGATGCAGGAGCACACCATTAAGCTGACGCCGCCGGTCGGCAAACCGATGCCGATTGTGATCCCCAGCTATAACGGCGCGCGTAAACAGGCTAACCTGACGCCGCTGCTGGCCGTCCTGCTGCATAAGCTCGGCTTCCCGGTCATCGTTCACGGCGTGAGCCACGATCCCACCCGCGTGCTGACGGAAACCATTTTTGACCTGATGGGGATCCCGGCGACGCTTCACGCGGGCCAGGCACAGGCGCGGTTAGATAGTCACCAGCCGGTTTACGTTCCGGTCGGCGTATTTTGTCCGCCGCTGGAAAAACAGCTGGCGATGCGCTGGCGCATGGGCGTGCGTAACAGCGCCCACACCCTGGCCAAGCTGGCGACGCCGTTTGCCGAAGATGCGGCGCTGCGCCTGTCGAGCGTTTCGCACCCTGAGTACGTCGGTCGGGTCGCGAAATTTTTTGCCGGGATCGGCGGCCGGGCGCTGCTGATGCACGGTACTGAAGGCGAAGTTTACGCTAACCCGCAGCGCTGCCCGCAGATTAGCCTGATTGATGAGACCGGTACGCGGGTGGTTAACGAGCGTCAGGATGGCGCCGCTGCGCAGGCAGTCGCTCTGCCGGAGTCAAAAGATCCCGAAGTGACCGCGCGCTGGATCGAGCGCTGTATGGTCGGGAGCGAACCGCTGCCGTCATCGTTGAAAATTCAGCTGGCCTGCTGTCTTCTGGCCACCGGCGTGGTCTTGTCTCTGGAGCAGGGGCTGGCGAAGGTGGCTGAGAGCTGGTAACTCTATCGCAGGATCGCAGGCAAAAAAAAGCCCGTCCAGTGGCATGGACGGGCAAGGCAAGGGTATTAAAGGATCTTACAGGGTTAAAACAGTGGCATTACAGGGTGTTGCTGTTGCTACAGGGATAACTGACGATTATTTATAGATAACCGCAGTACCGCTCAGTTTGTTGTTGCTGTTAGCGGAGGTAATGCTATAGCCGGTTGCGCCAGCGGCCTCGGCTTTTTCAGCCAGTTTAGCTTCCAGTCCATCCAGCGTCGTCGCGCCTTCAGCGGAAACCACACCAATTTTGTTCATGCTCTCTGCCTGAGCCGATGTCACCGGCTGAGCGGCGAACGCGCCGAAAGACAGAGCGGAAAGGGCGATAGCGGCGGCAGCATATTTGATGTTTTTCATAGTTAATCTCTCGCAGGTTGTTCTGTATAGGGGACGATGTTCCGTCGATGTGATAAGTATCACGGTTTTTAGCGGGAGATAAAATCGAAGGAAATTAACAGTCTCAATCTAATTTTTTGAATGATTATTAATTTATTGAATATTAATAAATTATTTTAGCCGGCGGCGGCGAAACAGGTCGGGGCGACGAACGGGGGGCTGGAAGGGCACATTTTGCCACGCCGTTTGCCAAAAAACGTGCGCGAAAAGATAACGCGATGTGCGTAATGAACGGTAAATATTGGTCAGCGAAGCTGGCTATCCTTGGAGCCTCTGCGATTATATCCTGAAAATGTATTGTTATGTAAATCTTTCTCCTGTTGGCATTTTACGCAGTATTTCACCCCCGCCACCGCCCGTCGGCGCGCCTCAGGAATCGGCTCCCCACATTCTTCACAAAATTTGTTGCTTTCCCCCGATGACAGTTCGTTTCGCGCCCGAGCTATCGCGTCGTTGATGGTGCTGTCGATCTGTTCCTGCACCGCGTCATCATTCGCCCAGCCTGATGCCATAGTTCACCTCGCTATCTCGCCTCTCTTTAGTATAGAGAATATGGGGGTAAAAAATGACCAGACAAGGCTCAGATCTCTGACCATTCGCGCAGCAGGTTATGGTACAGATTAAGCAGAGACAGGACTTCGTCACTTTCGCCGTGGCGGCTTTTTAATTTCTGAATATTGCCATCCAGTTCAAACAGCATACTGCGGCGTTTATCGTCGCGGATCATTGACTGAACCCACAAGAACGAGGCGACGCGAACGCCTGAGGTCACCGGGGTGACGCAGTGCAGGCTGCTTGAAGGATAGAGCACCAGGTCCCCGGCAGGGAGCTTAACCGAATGCTGTCCGTAGGTATCGTTCACGACCAGCTCACCGCCTTCGTAGCTCTCCGGGGGGCTTAAAAAGAGCGTGGCGGAAAGATCGGTGCGCATCCAGCCTCCCTGCGCCTGGCTGCGCACCGCGCCGTCGACGTGGAAACCATAAGTTTCGCTCTGCTGATAACGATTAAATAGCGGGCTGGAAATCGCTTTCGGCAGCGCGGCGGCAAAAAACAGCGAGCTGCGATTCAGCGCCGCCAGTACGTTGCCCTGAAGTTCGCCGTAACGATTGCTGTGGGTATCAACCTGCTGGTTATTTTTGACCTGGGCGCCCAGATCGCCGGTCGTCACGCGCCCGTCGACCCATTCCGCCTGCTGCAGCTGAGCGATAAAATCGTCCACTTCCTGAGAGCTGAGAACGGCGGGAATATGATACATCATCGTTTTATCTCCGGAGAAAACGGGGCGCAGCCGCCCCGGTGTGGATCAGAAGTGCATATTGGCGGTGAGCACGAAGGTTCGCGGTTCGCCCGGGTGATAACGGTAGCCGCTCTTGTTAATCGAGGCGACATAGTCGGTATCAAACAGGTTGTAGACGTTCAGCTGCAGGTCGAGATTACGGTTAATGCGATAGCCGACTTTGGCATCAGCCACCCAGTAGCCTTCGGTATAGGAAGGCGTGCCGACCGCACCGTCGCTGCCGCGATGCATGCTGCCGACGTATCGCGCGCCGGCGCCGACGGCGATCGCATCGGTGGCCTGATACTGGCTCCAGAGGGTAAACGCGTGCTCTGGCGTATACGGCAGCGCGCTGGTGCCATCCTGGGCGGTATTCGCGCCTTCACGAACGCTGGCGTGCTGTTGGGTATAGCCGCCAATCACCTGCCAGTCGGGCGTGATATTACCGGCCAGAGAGATCTCATAGCCTTCAACGCGCTTCTTACCGTACTGCGAATAGCTGCCGTCGTCGTTCTGCTCGACTTCGTTTTCAATATCGGTGCGGAAGAGGGCTGCGGTCAGCAGCAGGCGCTTATCCATCAGCTCCCACTTGGTGCCGACTTCGCTGGTTTTGGCCTTCTGCGGTTTAAAGTCGGTTCGGTTGGCGCTGCTGCCGGTGCCGCTTTGCGCGAGGGTGAAGTTGCTCCCTCCCGGCGGCTGCTGGGAGACGGCGTAGTTGACGTAGAGGTTGCCGTTATCGGTCAGGTGGTACAGCGCGCCGGCCTTCCAGTTAACCAGGTTACCGCTGGTTGAGGTATCGACGGTGGTGACGGGGGTATTTTTCGCGACCCCGGTCGGGCAGGCGATGGCGCCGCGTCCGGTACCGCCGCACAGGCTGGCGCTATCGTATTTGGTCTGGTAGTTATCCAGACGGATCCCGCCGTTAAGTTCGACGTCCTGGGTTATCTGCAGCGTATCGAAAGCATAGACGCCGACGGTATCCGTCTGTCCGTTAGCGTTGGCGCCGCTGCGGTTCAGGCCGCCGATGGAGATATCGCTGTTCGGATGATAAATATTCACCGCCGGAGGCGTGAGCGGATATACCCCGTAGTTGGTCTGGGTTTCGCGGGTAAATTCCACACCGGTGCTGACGTCATGACCGATGGCCCCGGTATAGAACGTCGACGTCAGGTTAGTCTGGTTGGTCAGGATCTTGTTGCTGGTATCTTTAGTGTTCGCCAGGCGCGACCAGGTCCAGGTGCCGACATCGTTGGGGTTTGGCTGAGTGATGTTTGACGCGCCGCCCATCACCGCAGTCATCAGGTAATCCTGCTTCACGCGAGACCAGCGGGTGGTGTTGCGAATCGTCGTCGTGTCGCTCAGGTCGTGCTCGAAGCGCATCGTCACGGTATCGGTTGTGGAATCATCGTAGTCGGAGTCGGTGCCGTAGAAGTTGCTGGTGGCGACCTTGCCGGAGTGATTCAGCGCCGAGGTGCCGGCGTTGGGAGCGGAATAGCCCGGCAGACCGATGGTGGGAATGCCGCCGTCGGGCGTGTTGTGCTGGGTTACGTGCAGATAGTTAAGATACAGGCGGTTGTCGGTGCCGAGGCCAAATGCGGCCGATGGCGCGACGCCGTAACGCTCGTTTTTCACCTTGTCCCGGCCCGCATCGTGGGTTTTCTCGCCCATCAGATTCAGACGCACCGCGCTGGTTTCGCCAATGGCCTCGTTAATATCCAGGGTGCCGCGTCGGAACCAGGCGCTGCCCGCGCTGGCGGAGGCGTCGATGCCGGAATCGAGGCGCGGCTGTTTGCTGATCATATTGATTGAACCGGTCGGCGCGCTGCGCCCGTAGTCGGAGCCTGAAGGTCCCTTGATGACTTCGATCTGCTCGGTATTAAAAGTATCGCGGCTGACGCTGCCGATATCGCGGATGCCGTCGACGTAAATGCTGTTGGAAGTGTCCGCCCCGCGCATGTAAATCGCGTCGCCGGTCGTCGAGTTGCCGTTTTCGCCGGCAAAGAAAGCGCCGACGCCGGGAACGTTTTTCAGCGCGTCGGTGAGGTTAGTGACGCCCTGGTCCTTCATCACCTGCTCAGAGACCACGCTAACCGTCCGCGTCGTGTCGGCGATCGGGCGTGAAAATTTAGGATCGGCGGAGCGGGTCGGCGCGTACAGCGATGGCGTCTGCGCTTCGACCACCAGCGTTTCGCCGCTATTTTTTTCAGTGCTATCCGCGGCAAGCAGCTGGCCGGTCGGAGAAAGACTCAGGCATAAGCCGGTGAAGAGAGTGAGCGAGTGAAAACTGCTGAACGGCAAATTGTTATTTTTTTCCATATCAATAAGTGACTTATAATTTTAATTAGGCCATAACGACCGCAGACGAAGCGTTGCTTCGCCCCGACCACTGCAGGTGATTTTTTACAAAAGCAATGAGTTTGATAATGATTGTGATAATCATTATCAAACAACAGGCGAATTTCTATCACTCATTTATAAAAAAATAAATACATTTATTTACATTGGCTGCATTTTTTCTACATAAAGGCGCGCCGGGCAGGCGAGGTTGTCGCGGGAAATGGCATTCAGCTACCCGGCCTGGAAAACGGCGCTAGTACAGGCCGGGTGGGAGGGTTAGCGGGCGTCCGGACGAACGAGGTCAAAGCGCAGGCTTTCATCAATGCCATAATAGGCGCTGGGGCCTCCGGCGCGCAGAATCGGCTGGGCCCTGGCGGTCTGGTAAATTCCGTCTTCCAGCAGCGATTCATCGATATGCACCGCCACCACTTCGCCCAGCACCAGCCAGGTGTCAACCGCTCGTCCTTCTGCGGTTGTTAACTGGATGCATTGTGAAAGGCGACACTCGAAGTTTACCGGGCTTTCGGCGACCCGCGGCGCGCTGACGATGCGGCTGGGAGCGGCAGTCAGCCCGGCGCGGATGAATTCATCTTCATTATGGGGAAGGGTGGCGGAGGTTTCGTTCATCGCGACCGCCAGAGGCCGGGTGGCCAGATTCCAGACGAACTCTTTAGTCTCAGCGATATTCTGTACGCTATCTTTCCAGCCGCTGCTGGCAAAACCAATAATCGGCGGCCGATAGTTAAAGCAGTTGAAAAAACTGTACGGCGCGAGGTTACGCTGGCCGCTGTTATCAAGGGAGGCTATCCAGCCGATGGGGCGCGGCCCGATAATGGCGTTAAGCGGGTCGTGCGGCAGCCCGTGTCCGTGCGAAGGTTGGTAGAAATACATACGACACCCGTGACCAAAAAAGAGATAACCAGACTCACTTATTTACCGCGCCGCCGTCAACGGGTATCTTACGCGGCTGTTCAAAGGAGATTGCCATGAAAGCCCAGAAACCGGGGTTACACCCGCGTAACCGTCACCAACAACGCTACGACCTGCCCGCGCTGTGCCAGGCCCACCCTGAGCTCCAGGGCTTTATCACCCTTAACCCGGTGGGTGAGCAGACCATCGACTTTGCCAATCCGCTGGCGGTGAAGGCGCTGAATAAAGCGCTGCTGGCGCACTTCTACGCGGTGAAATACTGGGATATTCCCGACGGCTTTCTCTGCCCGCCGGTGCCGGGCAGGGCTGACTACATCCATCATCTCGCCGATCTGCTGGCGCTGGATAGCGGGACGATCCCGGCCAACGCCAGCATTCTCGATATTGGCGTTGGCGCAAACTGCATCTATCCGCTCATTGGCGTGCACGAGTACGGCTGGCGTTTTACCGGCAGCGAAGTGAACGCCGACGCGTTCGCCAGCGCCCAGGCTATCGTCAACGGCAATCCCGGCCTGACTCGCCAGATCCGCCTGCGTCGTCAAAAAGACGCTAAAGCGATTCTGACCGGCATTATTCATAAAAATGAGACCTACGACGCGACCCTGTGTAACCCGCCTTTCCATGATTCCGCCGCCAGCGCGCAGGCGGGCGGTGAACGTAAACGTCGCAACCTGGGACTGGGCGAGGAGAGCGTGCTGAACTTTGGCGGCCAGCAGCAGGAGCTGTGGTGCGAAGGGGGCGAGGTTGCGTTTATTACGCAGATGATTGCGGAGAGCCAGCAGTTTGGCCGTCAGGTGAAGTGGTTTACCTCCCTGGTTTCTCGCGGCGACAATTTGCCGCCGCTCTACCGTGCGCTGACCGACGTCGGCGCGGTGAAAGTAGTGAAAAAAGAGATGGCCCAGGGAAATAAGCAGAGCCGCTTTATCGCCTGGACCTTTATGGACGAAGCCAAACGTCGCCGCGCTTTATAACGTGGGCTCGGCGGGTGCCGGCGGTCCCGCCGGTGCCGGCATCGGCAGAACCTGGTAAGTTTGTACCGGCGCCCGCACGCCCGCGAGGTCAAAATGCCTTTTCACCTGAGTGTCGAGGGCGAACCTTACCGTCCACTGCTTCAACGGCAGGGTGGTAAAGGTGACGCGCAGGGTGAAGGCGGTATTGCTTAAGCCCACCAATCCTGCGAAAGAGGGCTCGCCAATGATCAGCCCGCGAATCTCTTCCTGCGCCATCACTTCCGCGACCGCGTCTTTCAGCGCCTGGTTGGCCTTATCCAGATCTTCTTGCCGGTCAACATCATAGTTGGCCACCACCGAGCCGATACCGCGCACGAAGTTGGCGAAGGTGGTTATCGAAGACCACGGAATAATATGATAGGCGCCGGTATCCTGGCGTACGCCGACGGAGCGAATCGACATGCGCTCCACCGTTCCGGTTAACGGCCCAATCGTCACGAGGTCGCCGGTGTTCATGCCGTTCTCAAACTGGATAAAAATCCCGGTAATAATGTCTTTGACCAGGGTTTGCGCGCCGAACGAAATCGCCAGGCCCAGCGCGCCTGCGCCGGCCAGCAGCGGGGCGATATTCACGCCCACTTCCGAAAGCAGGATCATGATAGTAATGGTGCTAATGACCACCGCCAGCGCGTTGCGAAACAGCGTCAGCAGCGTTCGGGCGCGGGCGCTGGGCAGCGGGCGGCCGTGAATATCCGATGCCAGCCGGTTCTCAATCAGGCTGGCGAGCAGCGTCCAGCCAATTGCCGAGAAGAAGAGGATCAGTGCGATACGAATCAGCACATCGACCGCTTTTTGCCCGCTGCCGTTATGCATCCACTGCCAAAAATCGAACAGCCCCCACGCGCTGAGCAGCAGCATGATCGCCACGCAGACCGTCAGGATACGCGCGGCTTTCAGCGACGCGGAGATCCAGCCGTTCAGCCGTTTTTGCAGTTCGGGGTAGTTGCGCTGGGTTTCCGGCGACAGGGTGATGGTTTTCGCAATCCAGCGCGACAGAATACCGGAGACTAGCGCGGCGGCGCCGATGATGGCCAGGCTGCGCAGCGTCGCGCCCATCATAAATTTCAGGCTGTTGCCGGGATCGAACAGGGAGAAGAAAAACAGCACGATAAAATAGGCGCAGGCCAGCCAGTGCCAGATCAGCGCAAAGGCGCGGATAAACAGGCTAAAGAAGGCCAGCGAGCGGTCGGCGAGATGGATAAGCCCTTGGGTAATCAATTTCTTATTGTGAAATATCAGGTACAGCGCCCAGAGCGTAATGCACAGCATAATCACCACGTTGGCCAGCGCTCCGAACTGTACGTTGACCTGGTTGGAGATAATCGGCACCGCGACGATGAGCCCGTAGCCAATCAGGCTGCTCAGCGCGCTGAGACGCAGGTTCCAGTATTTCGCCGCTTCATCGCTGAGGTTGAACGGGCGTAGCTCCGGGATGCGGGGGCAAAAAATAAGCCGCAGAATGGCCTTGAAAAATTCAATCAGCGCGAAGGCGTTGAGAAACAGGCTTTGTTGAAAGGCGATGGTGGGGTTGTTACCGTTCAGGCGGTCGCTTAAAAGCTGGCCCACGAAGAGCGTGAGCGCCAGCAGAAGCAGGTCAAAAATAAACGCGCCGGCGATCGTTGCAGGTAGCTGAAGCCAGTTGCTGCGGTCGCGGTTTTTATGCCGTCCCCAGTGGCCCATTTTGCGATACAGCGGCAGGGCCGCCAGGCGTACCAGCCACCAGAACGCAAAGACCAGGCCCGCCAGCAGCAGGAAATGCCAGGCGGCGTTGGTGAAAGTCTGAGAATTAAACGCTTTGTGCGGAGAACCGGTGATGTTGCGCCACAGCTGGGAGAAGCGCGAAGAGAGCTGCTCTCCGTATTCGCGGCTGATGTGAGTGACGTTCTCCAGCACCGTGGTCTCGTCTTTTATTTCCGGCGGCGTCAGCTTCGGCGTACTGTCCGGCGGCGGCGTGGCGGCGGCTTTCCGCAGCTGCTCGATAAGCTCCTGACGGGCGTCGGCGTTTTCAAGCACGTCGGCCAGCGCGCCGTAGGCCGCTTTCTTCTGCGCTACATCGGGTTCACTGCTGCTGGACGGGTCCGCTGTGGTTGCCGGAACGCCGGGCAGCGTCGCGGCCCATAGCGGAGCGGTGAAGAGTAGGGCAAGCAGTAACAAAATCCGCGGCACAGGCACCTCCATTGCATCTCAAACCAATAAGTATAGAAGATGAGATCCGCAGAGCGAGGTTGGGATGATTCTGGAAAGCGGCTCTCCCGCGAAGGGAGAGCCGGGGAGCATCAGGCTACGTGCTGCAAAAACTCGCGCAGGCGCGGGCTGGGCGGGTTATTCACCAGCATCTGCGGATCGCCATCTTCCGCAATGCGCCCTTTATCGATAAAGATCAGGCGCGACGCCACTTTTTCGGCGAAGCCGATTTCGTGGGTAACGATAACCATGGTCATGCCTTCTTCGGCCAGATCCTGCATCACTTTCAGCACTTCATGACGCAGTTCAGGGTCAAGCGCGGAAGTCGGCTCATCAAACAGCATCATTTTGGGTTTAACCGCCAGCGCCCGGGCAATGGCCACGCGCTGCTGCTGTCCGCCTGAAAGCTCAGAAGGGTAGTGGTGCGCACGTTCCGCGAGGCCCACTTTCTCCAGCAGGTCTTTCGCCAGTTTTTCCGCCGCCGCTTTATTGGCGCCGCGAACGCGCAGCGGGCCGAACATCACGTTTTCCAGCGCCGTCAGGTGCGGGAACAGATAAAACTGCTGGAACACCATCCCGGCTTCCTGACGAATCAGCCGCTCGTCAACCTTCGGGTCGTTGACCTTCAGACCGTCGACGATCAAATCGCCGCTGGTAATCTCTTCAAGTTTGTTAATACAGCGCAGCAGGGTCGATTTACCGGAACCGGACGGCCCGATAATCACCACGACTTCGCCCTGGTTGATCTTCAGATCGATATCATGCAGCACCTTGGTTGGGCCAAAATGCTTGGAAACGTTTTTAAATTCAATCACAGGATTTTCATCCTTCTTTCAAGACGACGCAGAACAAAGCTCAGCACCAGGGTGATGATCAGGTAGATAACCGCAACGGCGCTCCAGATCTCCAGCGCGCGGAAGTTACCGGCAATAATTTCCTGGCCCTGACGGGTCAGTTCGGCCACGCCGATGACGATAAACAGCGAGGTATCTTTGATGCTGATAATCCACTGGTTGCCCAGCGGCGGCAGCATACGGCGCAGCGCCAGCGGCAGGATCACGTAGCGGATAGTTTCCCGACGAGAAAGGCCCAGCGCGAGGCCGGCTTCCCGGAAGCCTTTATGGATCGACAGCACCGCGCCGCGGGTGATTTCCGCAATATAGGCGCCGGAGTTGATCATAATGGTTACCACCGCCGCCGAGAACGGGTCGATGCGTAAATCGCTAAACGCCATCGGCAGGGCGAAGTAGATGAACATGACCTGCACCACAATTGGGGTGCCGCGGATGATTTCGATAAAGACCAGCGCGATGTGGTTGGCAATCCAGCCGCCGAAACAGCGGGCGAAACCGGCCACCAGACCGATTATCAGACCGCCGACCAGGCCGAGGACCGAAATCCACAGCGTCATTTTGGCGCCTTCCAGTAAAATTGGGATGGCGGGCCAGATGGCACTCCAGTCAAACTGCATAATGTGTTCCTGTTACCGTGTCGAAAACAGAGGAAAACCCCCTGAGAAAACTATTCAGGCCTGCTGACGGGTAGCCCGGAGAGCTCCAGGTCTACCAGACCACAGCAGGCCTGGAAGAGAGTATCGCTAATTATTATTTGGGTTCAGTACCGAACCATTTTTTATAAATTTCGTTGTAAGTGCCGTTCTCACGCAGCGTTTTCAGCGCGCCGTTCACTTTTTCACGCAGCTCGTCGCTGCCTTTCGGGAAGGCGATACCGTAGTTTTGCGCTTCCAGCGAGTCGCCTACCGCTTTGAACTTGCCGTTACCCGCAGTTTTGATGAAGTAAAGGATGTTTGGCGTATCGTGCAGAACCGCATCAGCGCGACCGGTACCCAGTTCCATATAGGCGTTATCGATGTTCGGGAACTGGCGCAGATCTTTGGTTTTGATATTGGCTTTCGCGTAATCAACGGAGCCGGTGCCGCCCTTCACGGCAACCACTTTACCGTTCAGATCTTTGACATCTTTAATATCGTTATTATTCGCGTTAACCATGACCAGCAGGCCGCTTTTGTAGTAGCCGTCAGAGAAGTCGATCGCTTTTTTACGTTCGTCGGTGATGGTGATCCCCGCCAGCGCGAGATCGATGTTTTTGGTCTGCAGTGCCGGAATGATACCGCTGAAGTCCATTGGCTTCAGGGTGTAGTCAAGCTTCAGCTCTTTCGCAATGGCAGCCCACAGGTCAACGTCGAAACCGACATACTTATCGCCCTGTTTAAATTCGAACGGTACAAACGCCGTGTCGGTCGCGACAACCAGTGTTTTATCAGCGGCGTGAGAAGAAACCGCAAAAGCCAGGGTCAGTGCAGCCAGTGAAACTTTAAATACAGACTTCATAGCATTTCCTTTTATATCCACGGGACGATCCCCTGCGAGAACGAGTTGCCTTATGAAAAAATCATGCCACTTTTACAACCTGTTGTTTTATAACAAGCAGGAAGGCGCCTGTTGCACAATTTTGATAACGGATAACTTTAAATGCACCGATATAGGGCGCCGTTTTGGTGCGTCATAAAGGCATCGCATAACAAGAGCATTTTTAACGCAAACCCTGATGTTAAAACAATCTCGGCGTAACGATTGTGTGAGGTGATTATTACAATTGATTTACTTTTGCGCGTATTTTGTACATTCTCATGCACTGAAGTGGTGCGCGGCGGGGAAGTGGAAAGAAAAAAAGCCGCCAGCGTGGCTGACGGCAGTTGGCCTTACTCGATATTGGCTTCGATGAACCACAGGAATTTATCCAGGTCGCGTGAAGCGGCGGTAAAGATATCAGCGGTATCTTCATCTTTGGCTTCATCAATGGCTTTACGCACATCGTTGGCGACGATCGCATAGCGGTCGGCCAGCTCTTTCAGATGGTCCTGGACGCTATGGATATCCAGCGGGTAGCTTTTCAGCGGGCTTTTGCTGTTAATGACCTGAGTCGTACCCAGCGCTACGCCACCAAGCTGTACGGCACGTTCTGCCATCGTATCAAGGTGGTCGACGAGCGCAGTGCGGAAGCCGTCCAGCATCTCATGAACGGCAATAAAGTTTGCACCGCGCATATTCCAGTGAGCCTGTTTGGTAATCAAAGACAGGTCAATGAACTGGATCACCTGGCGATTCAGCAGCTCAACGGTCGCTTTCTTCGCGCTATCAGCGACGTCGTTACGGGTATAGAGCAGATTCGTTGCTTTAGTTTTAACCAGTTTTGCGGTACTCATAGTGTCATATCCTCTTGATATTTGTACTCGTCATACTTCAAATTCGAATTATTCGGAGCGTCTCATCCCAATAACTTGCGGAATTAAGTATAGCAACGGATTTGAGCTTTGCAGCGGCGGTAGTCTCTATCGGTCTGATAGCGCAGGGCTGTTAGTCAGGAAAAATAGTTTATAAATTAAGGAGATGATTGAGTTTCTCGTCAATCAGCTCCTTTTCGCTAGCTGATGTCGACCTTCTGTATCTTCGTTTCCCGACGCATCGTCAGCGTGGAGCCCATCGAGGCAAGAATAATCGCCCCCAGCGCCAGCGTTTGGGTCGCGGTTAGCGTTTCCCCAAGAAACACCATTCCGGAAAGCGCGGCGAGAGCCGGCTCCATGCTCATCAGGGTGCCAAAGGTCTTGCTGGGCATGCGGGTCAAGGCAACCATTTCCAGAGAGTAGGGCAGCGCGGTCGATAAAATGGCGATCCCCAGTCCCGGCAGCAGCAGCCCCCACTGAAAGAGCGTATCGCTGGCCTGGATCATCCCCATCGGGACGAAGACCACCGCAGCGATCAGCGACCCCATAGCGACCGTTGCGGGGCCATGCTCTTCGCCGGCGCGCTGGCCGGTCAGAATGTAGACCGCCCAGCAGGCGCCAGCGCCGAGGGCCAGCAGCGCGCCAATGGGATCGATCTGCGCCACGCTTTGCCCCAGCGGCAGCAGAAACCAGAGCCCGAGCACCGCCAGCGCCACCCAGACGAAATCGAGGGGGCGACGGGAGCCAAAGAGCGCCACCGCCAGGGGGCCGGTAAATTCCAGCGCGACGGCGACGCCTAGCGGAATGCGCTGAATCGATAAATAGAACAGGTAGTTCATCGCACCGAGCGACAGGCCGTAGAAGAGCAGCGGCAGGCGCTGCTCCGGGGCAAAGCGCAGGCGCCAGGGTTTGAAGATAACCACCAGGATGAAGGTGCCGAGCGCGAGGCGCAGGGCGGTAACGCCTGGCGCACCCACCAGCGGGAAGAGTGACTTGGCCAGCGAGGCGCCACTCTGGATCGAAATCATGGCAATTAAAATAACCAGTATCGGCAACCATGCCGGTACTTTGCGGGACGAGCCGGGCATCCTTTCTCCTGTCAATTTTGTCAAATGCGGTAAAGGTTCCAGTGTAAATGAATTACCCCGCGCCGGTTGAGCTAATGTTGAAAAAAAGGGGTGTAAAAGCAGTACAATAGCGCGGGGTTGAAGATAATTTCACCAGAAGATTAGGAATAATCTGGATACACGTCTGGCGCTTTATGAGCCTTAATAGGAGTATATTTGTAAAAAAGGTTTGTTTTCCAGTTTGTTATAGAAACGTAGAAACCTTTAGTTACATGAAAAAGTACGTTAGACAATGTAAAGTGAAAAGAGTTTCCCAAAAGTTTTTGTTATATTTAAGGCTTAGGACTTATTAGAAACACATTTGAGGTGGTTATGAATAAAATTGCACGTTTTTCAGCACTGGCCGTTGTTCTGGCTGCATCCGTAGGTACCACTGCTTTCGCCGCGACTTCTACCGTTACCGGTGGCTACGCGCAGAGCGACATGCAGGGTGAAGCGAACAAAGCAGGCGGTTTCAACCTGAAGTACCGCTACGAGCAAGACAACAACCCGCTGGGTGTTATCGGTTCTTTCACCTACACCGAAAAAGATCGTTCTGAGTCTGGCGTTTACAAAAAAGGCCAGTACTACGGCATCACCGCAGGTCCGGCTTACCGTCTGAATGACTGGGCGAGCATCTACGGCGTAGTGGGTGTTGGTTACGGTAAATTCCAGGACAACAGCTACCCGAACAAATCTGACATGAGCGACTACGGTTTCTCTTACGGTGCTGGTCTGCAGTTCAACCCGATCGAAAACGTTGCTCTGGACTTCTCCTACGAGCAGTCTCGCATTCGTAACGTTGACGTTGGCACCTGGATTGCTGGCGTAGGTTACCGCTTCTAATCACTCCGGTGATATAAAAAATCCGCCTCAAGGGGCGGATTTTTTTTGCCTGCGGTTTACGCAACCGTGTTAATTGACGGTAAACGCGTCGGTACCCAGATGGGTATAGTCCACTTTCTTCAGCTGGAAGTTAGTGATGTAGATGGGGCCGGCCTTCTGTTCCGAGATAAAACGATAGCGCGGGGCAATCTCCTGAGCGCTGATGCCGGTCCACTGCGAAAAGAAGCTGAGGAAGTCGTTGGCGGACCGCCGCGCTTTAATGACCTTATGCGCTTTATCATCGCTGGAGATCACCATAAAGGGGACCTGGAAATTCTGCTGGTACTTATCATCGTGCGCCAGATACTGCACCTCTTTCCCGCGCTCCTTAAAAGCCAGACCGTGATCGGAAAAATAGGTCATCGAGAAGGTTTCGCCCGAGTTTTGTAGCTGAGTATAAAGATCGCTCAGCAGCGTATCGGTTTGCGTCATGGTGTAGAGATAGCAGGAGGTCTCTTTCGACTGAACAAAAACCGCGTATTTCCCTTTAGTGCGGTCGCAGGCCTGCGGATGCGAACCCATCAAATGCAGGACAATCAGCTGCGGCTGGGTGCGGCGGGTGGCAAGCACCTGCGCGGTCAGCTTTAATAGCTGCTCATCCTGAGTGTTTTTATTGGCCTCGAAATCGCCGTTCTTGAGGAACTGAACTTCATCCGCGCGTTTGGCGATGCTGGCAATCGCCGTATCGTATTCGCCAATTTGCCCCTGATTCGAGAACCACCAGGTCTGAAAACCGGCGCGGTTGGCGAGGGTGACAAAGTTATCCTGAAACTGCGGTTTATCATCGACCACCCGGTTGAGGGTTAAACCGAGCGATTTCTGCGTTGAACCGCTGGCGGCAACGTAGTCATTGAACAGATAGCCTTTTACCGAGCTGGCGAACGGGGTGTTGTCCCAGTGGCCGCCAAAGGCGCCGAGCGCATCGCGACGCGCGCTCTCGCCGATCACCACCACATACAGATGATATTTGGGCTTTACCGCCAGCACGTGCCAGCTGTCTTTCATATTCGCCAGCTGCGCCATTCGCGCCTGCTCATCCAGCACTTCATTATTATTCACCACCACATCTTTAACGAAGCGTACGGCGGGGTAGCCGGTGTCGATAACCTTAAAGACGCCGCCCCAGGCGAGGTTTTGCACCGGCTGGAGAAAGAAAATAGCGGTGCAGAACAGCAGCCCCAGCGTCTCCATTTTCCCCCATCGCGCCGACGCGTCCGGCTTGCGCCGTACGGCAATCACGCCGAGCGCAAAGATAAACACGGCCAGCAGATAGTTGTACCACGGGAAAATGGTCAGGATCTCGGTGGACTCTTCGATGTTTGTGGCATGCAGCGCCAGCAGCGTGTTGAAATTGGGCGCGCCGTAGGCCTGGCCGAAAGGATAGTACATGGCAGCCAGCAGCGAATAGGCGCCGATCGCCACTTTTTGCGCGCGCGGAAAGCTGCGCCACAGCAGATGCAGCACGCAGGTAAAAGCAACGGTATAGAGCAGGCTAAAGTCGTAGCCCAGCGCCAGGTTAATAAACAGCGATTGTAAAAAGTAGAATCCTGTCCATGGGTTCAGTACCAGTCCGCGGGCGACC
Organism: Klebsiella sp. GW_Kp182; assembly: GCF_040062275.1. NCBI lineage: Bacteria > Pseudomonadati > Pseudomonadota > Gammaproteobacteria > Enterobacterales > Enterobacteriaceae > Klebsiella > Klebsiella sp. GW_Kp182. The sequence continues at coordinate 85,979 of NZ_JBEAFQ010000045.1, forward strand.
AGCGTTTCTTTCAGCGTGACATTCATAGTAAACAATCAAAAAAAGAGCCATGTGCGTCCCCTGGCATCAAGGGGTAAAACCTGCTGGACAGTGCGTGAAGAGGGTCTCTGCGAGCCGCAGTAGTGGCAGGGCTGACAAAAGATAGGGCTTGCAAATGTTAAGGTCAACTATCCATAACGGATTGTTTTGGGAGAAAGCTTACAAAACTTGAAAAAAGTTGCTGAAGCGCTGAGTAATCAGCCAGTGTGGCAGGGAAATATGACAAAAAAATGAAGCGGCGTACCGCGACGCCGCATTAGTTGTTGGATTTATCCTGCTGGGGCTTGCCGTTGAGCAGATCGCACAGCATACCGACAAGCATTAACCGTACTTTAAAAGGAGAATGGGTAAACACGTTTAAACACCTCTTGAATTCATTCATCTCGACCTCCTGTAACTTCGTCCTTCACTCCTTGAAGGATGTGTGTATTACATACAGATATAGCACAGGCTATATTTTATAGCTATGGCTAAAACGTTAATTTTTTGTTCTCTGTGCGCGATCCATTACAATAGGGATCCTTTTATATGATGCTTGATGCGTCACAGGAATGAGGAAGCACAATGAACCGTCGCGCAGGTAAGCCAATAACAAAAAAAGTGACGCAGCTAGTGAATGTCGAAGAACACGTTGAGGGGTTTCGTCAGGTGCGCGAGGCGCATCGTCGGGAGCTGATTGATGACTACGTGGAGCTGATCTCCGATCTGATTATGGAGGTGGGGGAAGCCCGTCAGGTGGACATGGCCGCGCGTCTTGGGGTGTCGCAGCCAACGGTTGCGAAAATGTTAAAACGACTGGCCAGCGTCGGGCTGATCGAACAGATCCCATGGCGGGGGATCTTTTTAACCCCGGAAGGTGAGAAGCTGGCGCATGAAAGCCGCGAACGCCACCAGATCGTCGAGAACTTTTTACTGGTGATCGGCGTTAGCCCGGAAATTGCGCGTCGCGACGCCGAAGGCATGGAGCACCACGTCAGCGAAGAGACGCTGGCGATGTTTAAACAGTTTACCCTCAAGCAGGGGTCACCGGGAGAATGAACCTCGTCTTTGTTCAGTCGCTAATCCGCGACCGTTTTTTGCATCTGCTGCTGATCGTCGGCGTTGTTTTAAGCTTTTTTGTTCCGTTTGTCCCTGCAGGCTGGCTACACGCCATTGACTGGCATACGATTATCACCCTTAGCGGGCTGATGCTACTGACCAAAGGTATTGAACTGAGCGGCTATTTTGACGTAATAGGTCGCAAAATGGCGCGCCGCTTTGTGACCGAGCGCCAGCTGGCCATCTTTATGGTGCTGGCGGCCGCGCTGCTATCCACCTTCTTAACCAACGACGTGGCGCTGTTCATCGTCGTGCCGCTCACGCTGACTCTAAAAAAATGGTGCGCCATCCCGACAAGCCGTCTCATCATTTTTGAAGCGCTGGCGGTGAACGCCGGGTCGTTGTTAACGCCCATCGGTAACCCGCAAAACATTCTTCTCTGGGGGCGCTCGGGCCTCTCCTTTCCGGCCTTTATCGGCCAGATGCTGCCGCTGGCGGCAGCGATGATGCTCACCCTGCTGGCGCTGTGCTGGTTCTGTTTCCCCGCGAAGCGTCTCGACTATCAGAGTAGCGACAGGGCGCCCTCCTGGCGGCCAAAGCTGGTCTGGAGCTGCCTGGCGTTTTATGGGGTCTTTTTAGCCGCCTTAGAGCTGAAGCAGGAGCTGTGGGGACTGGCGCTGATCGCGCTGGGTTTTTTGCTGCTGGCGCGGGCGGTCATTATCCACGTCGACTGGACGCTGCTGCTGGTCTTCATGGCGATGTTTATTGACGTTCACCTGTTGACCCAGCTACCGGCTCTCCAGCATGCGCTTAACGGCGTCGGCCAGCTCTCGGCAGGCGGATTGTGGCTGACGTCGATTGGCCTGTCGCAGTTTATCAGCAACGTCCCGGCGACCATTTTGCTGCTCAATTACGTTCCACCATCGGTGCTGCTGGCCTGGGCGGTAAACGTCGGCGGGTTCGGCCTGCTGCCGGGCTCTCTGGCAAACCTGATTGCGCTGCGCATGGCTGGCGATCGCCGTATCTGGTGGCGTTTCCATATCTACTCTCTGCCCATGCTGCTGTGGGCCGCGCTGGTAGGGTACGGATTGCTGCAGCTCTGATTTTCAGAGAATTGGGCAAGAAACGGACAGAAACGCCACATTCGCGCTCTCCTTTTCCGGGGTATAACTTTATTCACGATGGTGAATCACCCTGATTGAAGGAGAGTCCTATGCGTTATCAAAAACTGGGCCATACCGGCCTTTTTGTCTCTGAGCTGTGCCTCGGCACCATGACCTTCGGCGGCGAAGGCGGCCTGTGGGGGAAAGTGGGGCAGCTGCGCCAGGCGGAGGCAGAGCAGCTGGTGGGCAGCGCGCTGGATGCGGGCATCAACTTCATCGACACCGCTGACGTCTATTCAGAAGGGCGCTCGGAAGAGATTACCGGCCAGGCGCTGAAGAATCTGAAAGTGCCGCGTGAAAACGTCGTCGTGGCGACCAAAGTGTTTGGCGAAACCGGCACCGCAGGCGTGAACTCGCGCGGCAGTTCGCGCTATCACATCATCGGCAGCGTGAAGGAGAGCCTGCGTCGCCTGCAGCTCGATCATATCGATCTCTATCAACTCCATGGCTTCGATCCGGCGACCCCGATCGAAGAGACGCTGTATGCGCTGGATAACCTGGTGCAGCACGGCCACGTCCGCTATATCGGCGTGTCGAACTGGGCGGCATGGCAGATAGTCAAAGCGCTGGGCATTTCCGAACGTCTGGGGCTGGCGCGTTTTGCCTCGTTACAGGCTTACTACACTCTTGCCGGCCGGGATCTGGAGCGCGAGCTGGTGCCGATGATGCAGAGCGAAGGCCTGGGCCTGATGGTCTGGAGCCCGCTGGCGGGAGGGCTGCTCAGCGGTAAGTACGATCGCGATGGGCACTCGGCGAGCGGCGGCCGCCGTCAGGAGTTTGATTTCCCGCCGGTGAATAAAGCGCGGGCTTTTGACTGCATTGATGTGATGCGCGAGATTGCCGATGCGAAGGGTGTTTCGGTGGCGCAAATCGCGCTGGCCTGGCTGCTGCATCAGCCGGCGGTAAGCAGCGTGATTATTGGCGCGAAGCGCGCTGAGCAGCTCGCCGATAACCTCGCGGCGACCAGCATTGCCCTGAATGATGATGAACTGGCGCGGCTTGACGCGGTCAGCGCGCTGCCGCGAGAGTATCCGGGCTGGATGCTGGAGCGCCAGGGCGAATACCGCCGCGACCAGCTCGCCCAGCAGTAACTTCCTCTCTTGCACGCCGGATCGTCTGTTTCGCGATCCGGTTTTTTTATCCGTTGCGCTCACAAAACGCGATCCTGGACTTTGCCTGACGGGAGAATTTCGTTTATATGACTAGTCATGAAATTAATATGACTAGTCATAGGTGCGAGCGATGAACAGAACACTACCGGCAGATTTTTTATGGGGTAACTCGGTTTCCAGTATGCAAACCGAAGGGGCGTGGAATGAGGGCGGGAAGGGGATGTCGGTTTACGATATCCGCCAGCCGGCGGAATTTGCGTCCGACTGGAAGGTGGCAACCGACTCGTACCACCGCTACCGGGAAGACTTCGACCTGATGCAGGATTTGGGCATGAACTGCTACCGCTTCCAGATTGCCTGGAGCCGCGTTTGCCCGGAAGGCGACGGTGAGTTCAATGAAGAAGGTATCGCCTTTTATCACCAGTTTATCGATGAACTGCTTGCCCGCGGCATTGAGCCGATGATCTGCCTCTATCACTTCGATATGCCGCTGTCGCTGGCTGAACGCTACAACGGTTTTACCGACCGTCGGGTGATGGAAGCCTTTATTCGTTACGGGCAGAAGATGATCGACTGCTTTGGCGACAAGGTGAAGTGGTGGCTGACCTTTAATGAACAGAACCTCTACCACATGCTGGACGCGTTTCTGATTTCAGGCTATATGCGCGGCGAGAAGACCCTGCGCGAGCTGTATCAGATCCAGCACCACGTGATGATGGCCCACGTGCACCTGACGCAGTATCTGCACCAGGCGAAGCCGCAGTGCCTGATGGGCGGCATGCTGGCCCACGCGCTGGTCTATCCGGCGACCTGCAAACCGCGCGATATCCTTTGCGCCCAGCAGCTCGATGAGTTTTTAAACCAGAACCTGCTGCGCGCCTTCGCCGGAGAGGGCTACAGCCCGGAGGTCATGCACGTTGTCGCCCGCGAAGGCTTTGCGGATATCTACCGCGCAGAGGATCTGGCGCTGATGGCGCAGGTTAAAATCGACTATCTGGCCTTTAGCTACTACGCCAGCAAGGCGCTGGATAGCGACCCGATCCCGCCGGGCACGCCGGTGAACCACTACATGCGGTTTGGCGATAAAAAGAATGACTTTCTGCAGGCCACCGAGTGGGGCTGGCAGATTGACCCGCTGGGCTTTCGCACCATCATTACCCGCTACTACAACGACTGGCGTCTGCCGGTATTCCCGATTGAAAACGGCATCGGGGTGATTGAGTCCTGGGACGGCGAAAATCCTGTCGCTGACGATTACCGCATCGCCTATCATCGCGACCATATCAACGCCATGAAAGAGGCGATGTTTGAGGACGGCGCGCGGGTGATTGGCTATCTGGGCTGGGGGTTAATCGATATTCTCAGTTCGCAGGGCGATATGCGCAAGCGCTACGGGGTTGTCTACGTGAACCGTGAAAACCACGACCTTAAGGACCTTAAGCGCGTCCCGAAGAAAAGCTATGCCTGGCTGAAGCGGGCCATCCGCAGTCACGGCGAAGAGATGTAGCGGCGCCTCGCGCGGGCAGATGGTATATTCTGCCCGCCAGCCACTATCAGACACGTAAAAGGATCCGGGAATGACGGCCAAATATCTGAGTATCGCGCGGGAAATCAAAAAACGTATTATCAGCCGGCAGTATCCCGCCAGCGCGCCGTTACCCGACCAGTTCGCCTTAGCGGCGGAGTTCAGCACCAGCAGGATGACCATCCAGCAGGCGATGCGCCAGCTGATTGTCGAAGGCCTTATCTACACCCGTAAGGGGCAGGGAACCTTCGTGCGCAAAAACTTCCTCCAGCTTTCGCAGTGGGAGCTGCCCGGCAGCGACTATTTTGGCGCCACCAAAACCTGGGAGCATGTAGGGGAAGTGACCAGCCGGGTGATTCGCTTCGAGCTGCGTTTTCCGTCGGAAAAAGAGCAAAGCTCGTTGCTGATTGACGCCGATGCCCCGGTCTATGATTTCGTCCGCCTGCGGCTGCTCAACGAGGAACCCGTGTCGCTGGACCTCACCGTGATGCCCGTTGCGCTGGTGCCTGGCCTGAATAAAACGCATCTCGAAAGCTCGGTATTTCGCTACGTGCAGGAGACGCTGGGGCTGAAGATGATGGGATCGTATCGGGTGGTGCGGGCGATGAAACCGCAGGCGCTGGACAGGGAGCATCTCAACTGCGAAGCGAGCGACCCGGTGCTGGAGGTGGAGCAGGTGATCTATCTGGAGGACGGTACCCCGCTGGAGTATGCCCATTGCCACTATCGCTACGACCACGGCGGAATTATTCTGGTCAATAACGGATAAAAAAATGGCGGGCACCGGGCCCGCCACTCTGCGCGATGCGTTTTAGTTCAGACGCACCGGCATACCGGAACGGTTCTGGATCGCCTGATCGACCACGCTCTGGTCTACGTCAGTCTGGCTGGTAATCGCCTGTACTGATTTGGTCAGGTTAATCGGCACGATTTCGCCGCCCTGGAACTGCTCTTCCGTGGTGGACAGCGGGTTGTGAACTTCAATGAAGCGGCTGCCGTCAGGCTCGGTAGTGGCTTTTACCGGCTCATCGATAAACTCAACGCGGGTGCCGACCGGCACGTTTTCAAACAGGAACTTGATATCGTCGTTACGCAGACGCACGCAGCCGTGGCTGACGCGCAGGCCGATGCCGAAGTTAGCGTTGGTACCGTGAATAGCGTACAGGCGGCCGATATACAGCGCGTACAGGCCCATCGGGTTATCAGGGCCGGCAGGAACAACGGCCGGCAGCGGTTCACCGGCTGCGGCATATTCAGCGTGCATTTTGGCGGTAGGCGTCCAGGTCGGACCGGCTTTTTTACGCTCAACTTTCGTCACCCAGTTGATCGGCGTGTCTTTGCCTAACTGGCCGATGCCGATCGGCAGCACGATGACGGTGTTGGTGCCTTTCGGATAGTAGTAGAGGCGCATTTCCGCGCTGTTGATGACGATACCTTCATGCACGGTGTCCGGCAGGATCAGCTGCTGCGGGATATTCAGCACGGTGCCGCCTTTCGGCAGGAAGGTGTCCACGCCCGGGTTGGCTTCCAGCATGTTGGATAAACCCATCTGGTATTCAGCGGCGAAATATTCCAGCGGCTGCTTGTTGCCTTCCGGAATGGTGATCACCTGGTTCTGACCAATCAGACGGCTGCCGTCGGTGGGCAGAGGGTAGGTTACAGCAGAAGCTGTGTTGCAAAAGCCCACGATGGCGAAGGCTGCCGCGAAGAGTGTTGATAATTTCATAATCTTTATGTCGTGGGCGATGTTAATGCCGCACAGGCCTTTGTCAGTTTAAACAGGAAGTCGATGGGAGCGCATTATATGTGCTTTCCGGCAAACAGGTAAATGAGATGTGTACGAAATCACATTTTTTTCCTGTGACCCTGAGTGTAGCCCGTCAACGCGGGCTCTGCAGCCTGAAAACGGGAGGGGATTACCCCTCCAGAAGCCGCGACTGGAGCGCTTCTCGCGCCTGCGGCGTGAGCTGATACTCTTTCTCCAGCCAGGCATCGACGCTGGCGTAGCGTTCGTCGATTTGCGAAAGTGCGGCGGCAAGGTAGGACTCATGCACCGTCATCATTTCCGCCAGGTTCTGCCGGCCGCGGGGGGTCAGCGCATTACCGAGGGACTGGAGCATGTAATCTTCGACCTGCGTCAGCATGCCCTGGGTGAGCAGATATTCCTCCATGACCGTATGACGATCGCAGCCGAGGGCGAACAGCGTCAACGCGCAGCCAACGCCGGTGCGGTCTTTTCCCACCGCGCAGTGCTGCAGCAGCGCGCCGTCGAAAGGCTCCATCAGCCAACCGGCCAGCTGGCGATAAGCGGCGTTATTGAACGGCAGCTGGCGGTAGAGCGCCAGCATAAACTGCTCGCCGTTAAGGGCGTTCAGGGTGGCGGCGTTGAGCTCGGTGACTTTGGCGTTGACGTCGCGAACGTGCGGATTCGCCGGGGCGTTGAGGTAGTGAGCCGCTTCGTTCAGCTTATCGGGGCTGCGATTCACTTCGCCCGGATCGCGATAATCAATCACTCGGCTAAGCGGGATCGCGTCCAGATGGGTGAGGTCATCTGCCGTCATCATATGCAGCGAGCCGGAGCGGAATAATTTCCCGGTACGCACGCGACGGCCGTCGGCGGTACGCTGGCCGCCCAGGTCACGAAAGTTGATACCGCCCTGCAGCGATAAGAAAGCCGGATGGCGGGAGAGTGTGGTCATAGGTTCCTTCCAGATTAAGGTAAAAAATTACGCATTAAGCAGTGTAACCGCGCAATATGACATGACCCTAACACAGGCGTCATTGATGATTTTATAACGCCCCGTGAAAAGTGAAGCATTTGCTGGCATAATGTCTGGTTCATCACACTTCTCATTCTCTATTTTCAGGATAACCCCGTGCTAGTATCCAGCAACGTCACCATGCAGTTCGGCAGTAAGCCGCTGTTCGAAAATATTTCCGTCAAATTTGGCGGCGGCAACCGTTACGGCCTGATTGGCGCCAACGGTAGCGGCAAATCCACCTTTATGAAGATCCTCGGCGGCGATCTTGAGCCGACGCTGGGCAACGTCTCCCTCGATCCGAACGAGCGTATCGGTAAGCTGCGTCAGGATCAGTTTGCGTTTGAAGAGTTCAGCGTGCTGGATACGGTCATTATGGGCCACGGCGAGCTGTGGGAAGTGAAGCAGGAGCGCGATCGTATCTACTCCCTGGCGGAGATGAGCGAAGAAGATGGCTACAAAGTGGCTGACCTGGAAGTGCTGTACGGCGAGATGGACGGCTACTCCGCTGAAGCGCGCGCCGGCGAACTGCTGCTCGGCGTCGGCATCCCGGTTGAACAGCATTACGGCCCGATGAGCGAAGTCGCTCCCGGCTGGAAGCTGCGCGTGCTGCTGGCGCAGGCGCTGTTCTCTAACCCGGACATTCTGCTGCTTGATGAACCGACGAACAACCTGGACATCGACACCATCCGCTGGCTGGAGCAGACCCTCAACGATCGCGACAGCACCATGATCATCATTTCGCACGACCGTCACTTCCTGAATATGGTCTGTACCCACATGGCGGATCTGGATTACGGCGAGCTGCGCGTTTACCCGGGCAACTACGATGAGTACATGACCGCGGCGACCCAGGCGCGCGAACGTCTGCTGGCGGACAACGCCAAGAAAAAAGCGCAGATTGCCGATCTGCAATCATTCGTCAGCCGCTTTAGCGCCAACGCCTCTAAATCTCGCCAGGCGACCTCGCGCGCCCGTCAGATTGACAAAATTAAGCTGGACGAAGTGAAAGCGTCCAGCCGTCAGAACCCGTTCATTCGCTTTGAGCAGGATAAGAAGCTGTTCCGTAACGCCCTGGAAGTGGAAGCGCTGGCGAAAGGCTTTGATAACGGCCCGCTGTTTAAAAACGTCAATCTGCTGCTGGAAGTGGGTGAGAAGCTTGCCATTCTGGGCGCCAACGGCGTGGGTAAATCCACGATGCTGAAAACCCTGGTCGGCGATCTGACGCCCGATAACGGTACCGTTAAATGGTCTGAGAACGCGCAGATTGGCTACTACGCGCAGGATCATGAATATGAGTTTGAAAACGATCTGACGGTATTCGAGTGGATGAGCCAGTGGAAGCAGGAAAGCGATGATGAGCAGGCGGTGCGCAGCATCCTGGGTCGTCTGCTGTTCAGTCAGGACGATATCAAGAAGCCGGCGAAAGTGCTCTCCGGTGGCGAAAAAGGCCGCATGCTTTTCGGTAAGCTGATGATGCAAAAACCGAATATCCTGGTGATGGATGAACCAACTAACCACCTGGATATGGAATCGATCGAATCGCTGAACATGGCGCTGGAGATGTATCAGGGCACCCTGATCTTTGTTTCCCACGACCGTGAGTTTGTTAGCTCGCTGGCGACCCGAGTGATTGAAATTACGCCGGAGCGCGTTGTGGACTTCACCGGTAACTACGAAGATTATCTGCGCAGCAAAGGTATCGAATAATATTGCTGTTGTCTGTCCCGGATTGCGGCGCTGCTGCGCCTTATCCGGGCTACCGGCCCACAGACGGCGGTGAACCTGTAGCCCGGGCAAGGCGCGTC
>NZ_JBEAFQ010000046.1:0-87402 GCF_040062275.1 Klebsiella sp. GW_Kp182
TATCAGCCGGAACCGGCTTACCAGCCGCAGCATGCGTACCAGCCGGAACAGGCCCCGGTACAGCAGCCTGAGCCTTACGCCGCCTCCGTTGAGCCTGAGCCTCCGCAAGAGGAGGTGAAGCCTCAGCGTCCGCCGATGTACTACTTCGAAGAAGTGGAAGAGAAACGCGCGCGTGAACGCGAGCAGCTTGCCGCATGGTATCAGCCGATTCCGGAGCCGGTCAGTCCGGTTGCGACAAAACCGATCTCGCCTCCGCCTGCTCCGGCGGCTGATGTTGCCGCGGTGAGCGCGCTGGCGTCTGGCGTCCATCAGGCCACCGGGGCGGCCTCCGTCGCATCTGCCGCATCCAGCGCCGCGCCGCTGTTTAGCCCGGTGTCGGGCGGCCCGCGTGCGCAGGTAAAAGAGGGCATAGGCCCGAAATTGCCGCGTCCAAACCGCGTTCGCGTGCCCACGCGCCGTGAGCTGGCTTCCTATGGCATTAAGTTGCCTTCGCAGCGGTTGGCTGAAGAACGTGCGCGTCAGGCAGAGCATCAGCACTATGATGACGATGCGCTGACGGACGAGGAAGTTGCAGAGCTTGAGCAGGGTGAGCTGGCGCGTCAGTTCGCGGCTGCGCAAAATCAGCGCTATGGCGATAGCTACGCTGCGGAAGAGGCTGATGTAGACGAGGATTCTGCCGCTGAAGCCGAACTTGCCCGTCAGTTTGCCGCTTCCCAGCAGCAGCGCTACGCCAGCGAGCAGCCGCCGGGATCGCATCCGTTCTCTGCGGCGGATTATGAATTCTCGCCAATGAAAACGTTAGTTGATGATACGCCGAGCGAGCCTGTCTTCACGCCGTTGCCGGAAGTACAGCAGCCTGCCCCGCAGAATCAGCAGCCGGCCCAGCATTCGCAGCCCGTACAGCAGCCGATGCCGCACCCGCAGATGCCTCAGCCGCCGCAACATGCGCAGCAGCAGTCTTATCAACCCGCGCCGCAGCAGCCGGTTCACCATCAGCCGATGCCGCAGCAGGCTCCTGGCAGCTATCCGCAGCAGCAGGCTCCGCAGCAGCCGATCCCGCAGCCGCAGGAAAGTCTCATTCACCCGCTGTTGATGCGCAATGGCGACAGTCGCCCGTTACAGAAGCCGACAACGCTGCTGCCCTCGCTTGACCTGCTCACGCCGCCACCGGCTGAAGTTGAGCCGATCGATACCTTTGCGCTTGAGCAAATGGCGCGTCTGGTTGAAGCTCGTCTGGCCGATTTCCGCATTAAAGCCGATGTGGTGAACTACTCACCTGGCCCGGTTATTACCCGCTTTGAGCTTAACCTGGCGCCGGGCGTGAAAGCGGCGCGCATTTCCAACCTGTCGCGCGATCTGGCCCGTTCTCTGTCCACTGCGGCGGTTCGCGTGGTGGAAGTGATTCCGGGTAAACCCTACGTTGGCCTGGAGCTGCCTAACAAAAAGCGCCAGACCGTTTACCTGCGCGAAGTGCTGGATAATGCGAAATTCCGCGATAATCCTTCACCGCTCACGGTGGTCCTCGGGAAAGACATTGCGGGCGAACCTGTCACTGCCGATCTGGCGAAGATGCCGCACCTGCTGGTAGCGGGTACCACCGGTTCCGGTAAATCCGTTGGGGTCAACGCCATGATCCTCAGCATGCTCTATAAAGCGCAGCCGGAAGACGTGAAATTCATCATGATTGACCCGAAAATGCTCGAGCTGTCGGTCTATGAGGGAATACCGCATCTGTTAACGGAAGTCGTGACGGATATGAAAGACGCGGCCAATGCTTTGCGCTGGAGCGTCAACGAGATGGAGCGCCGGTATAAACTCATGTCTGCGCTGGGCGTACGTAATCTCGCGGGTTATAACGAGAAGATTGCTGAAGCCGCACGTATGGGACGGCCCATTCCGGATCCTTACTGGAAGCCTGGCGACAGTATGGATGCGACGCATCCGGTACTGAAAAAAGAGCCTTACATCGTGGTGCTGGTCGACGAGTTTGCCGACCTGATGATGACCGTCGGCAAGAAAGTGGAAGAGCTGATTGCGCGCCTGGCGCAGAAAGCGCGCGCCGCGGGGATCCATCTGGTGCTGGCGACCCAGCGACCGTCGGTTGACGTTATCACCGGCCTGATTAAAGCCAACATCCCGACGCGTATCGCCTTTACCGTATCGAGTAAAATTGACTCGCGTACTATCCTTGACCAGGGCGGTGCGGAATCTCTGCTGGGAATGGGCGATATGCTCTACTCCGCGCCTAACTCGACGATCCCTGTGCGCGTCCACGGCGCTTTTGTACGCGACGAGGAAGTTCACGCCGTCGTTCAGGACTGGAAGGCGCGCGGGCGTCCGCAGTATGTCGATGGCATCACCTCCGATAGCGAAAGCGAAGGCGGCGGCGGTGGCTACGAGGGCGGTGAAGAGCTCGATCCGCTGTTCGATCAGGCCGTCAACTTTGTGACGGAAAAACGCAAAGCCTCCATATCTGGGGTACAGCGTCAGTTCCGCATTGGCTATAACCGCGCCGCGCGTATCATTGAGCAAATGGAGGCTCAGGGGATCGTGAGCGAGCAGGGGCATAACGGTAACCGTGAAGTGCTGGCGCCGCCGCCTTTTGAGTAACCGCAAAGTTGGGTAAATAAGTGAAAATCAGCCTGTTCTGCTGTTTTACGGCCGTTGGCCGTTCTACATTAGCAGCAGACCAGGCTCCCGCGTCGGGAGTGACGCACATTAAGGAATAACAATGAAAAAACTCGCAATCACCTGTGCATTACTGTCCAGTTTTGTCGTCAGTCAGGTATGGGCGGATGCCGCCAGCGATTTAAAAAGCCGCCTTGATAAAGTGAGCAGCTTCCACTCCAGCTTTACGCAGAAAGTGACGGACGGCAGCGGTAATGCCGTGCAGGACGGGCAGGGAGACCTGTGGGTCAAGCGGCCTAATCTGTTCAACTGGCATATGACCCAGCCGGATGAAAGCGTGCTGGTGTCCGACGGCAAAACGCTGTGGTTTTACAACCCGTTTGTTGAGCAGGCTACCGCTACCTGGCTGAAAGATGCGACCAGCAACACGCCGTTTATGCTGATTGCCCGCAATCAGGCCAGCGACTGGCAGAACTACAACATTAAGCAGAACGGCGACGATTTTGTTCTGACGCCGAAAAACGGCAGCGGTAATCTGAAGCAGTTCACCATCAACGTGGGTCGCGACGGTACGATTCATCAGTTCAGCGCCGTGGAACAGGACGATCAACGCAGCAGCTATCAGCTGAAATCGCAACAAAATGGTGCCGTGGATGCATCTAAGTTCACCTTTACGCCGCCGCAAGGGGTTACGGTGGACGATCAACGTAAATAGAGGCGAACGTGAGCAACCTGTCGCTCGATTTTTCCGATAACGCGTTTCAACCTCTGGCCGCCCGTATGCGGCCAGAAAATTTAGCGCAGTACATTGGCCAGCAGCACCTGCTGGCGCCGGGTAAACCCTTACCGAGGGCGATTGAGGCCGGGCATCTACACTCGATGATCCTCTGGGGGCCGCCCGGGACAGGAAAAACCACCCTGGCCGAAGTGATTGCGCGCTACGCCAGCGCCGACGTTGAACGTATTTCAGCTGTGACCTCCGGGGTGAAAGAGATCCGCGAGGCCATTGAACGCGCGCGCCAAAACCGCAACGCGGGTCGCCGCACGATCCTGTTTGTCGACGAAGTGCACCGTTTCAATAAAAGCCAGCAGGACGCCTTTCTGCCGCATATTGAAGACGGGACCATCACCTTTATCGGCGCGACGACGGAAAATCCCTCCTTTGAACTCAATTCCGCGCTGTTATCCCGCGCGCGCGTTTATCTGCTGAAGTCGCTGACCAGCGACGACATCGAGCAGGTGCTCAACCAGGCGATGAGCGACAAAACGCGCGGCTACGGCGGGCAAAATATCGTCCTGCCGGACGAGACGCGCAAGGCCATCGCCGACCTTGTCAACGGCGATGCGCGCCGGGCGCTGAATACGCTGGAAATGATGGCCGATATGGCCGAAGCCGACGCCTCCGGCAATCGCGTGCTGAAAGTTGAGCTGCTGACTGAAATTGCCGGTGAGCGCAGCGCGCGTTTCGACAACAAAGGCGATCGCTTTTACGATTTAATCTCCGCGCTGCACAAATCGGTTCGCGGCAGCGCCCCGGACGCCGCCCTCTACTGGTACGCGCGGATTATTACCGCCGGCGGCGATCCGCTCTACGTTGCCCGCCGCTGCCTGGCGATTGCCTCGGAAGATGTCGGCAACGCCGATCCGCGCGCGATGCAGGTTGCGATCTCCGCCTGGGACTGCTTTACCCGTGTCGGACCGGCGGAAGGCGAACGGGCGATTGCTCAGGCCATTGTCTATCTTGCCTGTGCGCCCAAAAGCAACGCGGTTTACACCGCGTTTAAAGCGGCAATGGCCGACGCCCGCGAACGTCCCGATTACGACGTCCCGGTTCATTTGCGCAATGCCCCAACGAAGCTGATGAAAGAGATGGGCTACGGGCAAGAGTATCGCTATGCTCACGATGAACCGAATGCTTATGCCGCCGGGGAGCAGTACTTCCCGCAGGAAATGGCGCAAACGCGCTATTATAAGCCGACAAACCGGGGGCTGGAGGGCAAAATAGGCGAAAAGCTCGCCTGGTTAACCGAACAGGATCAAAATAGCCCGATAAAACGCTACCGATAATTGAGGCGTTGCGGTAAGGTTGTCACACTATTTCCGTGGTCGCGCTCTGCGGCCATTTTTCTTTTATTAATTCGATAAGCACAGGATAAGCATGCTCGATCCCAATCTGCTGCGTACCGAGCCAGACGCAGTCGCAGAAAAACTGGCACGCCGGGGCTTTAAGCTGGATGTAGATAAACTTCGCGCTCTGGAAGAGCGTCGTAAAGTTCTGCAGGTTCAAACTGAAAACCTGCAGGCGGAGCGCAACTCCCGATCGAAATCCATTGGCCAGGCGAAAGCGCGCGGGGAAGATATTGAGCCATTACGCCTGGAAGTGAACAAACTCGGCGAGCAGCTTGATGCCGCTAAGACCGAGCTGGACGCGCTGCTGGCGGAGATCCGCGATATCGCGCTGGCTATCCCTAATATCCCGCACGACGACGTTCCGGCCGGTCGCGACGAAAACGACAACGTTGAAGTCAGCCGCTGGGGAACCCCGCGCGAGTTCGATTTTGACGTTCGCGATCACGTCACGCTGGGCGAAATGCACGGAGGGCTGGATTTTGCCGCCGCCGTGAAGCTGACCGGTTCTCGCTTTGTGGTCATGAAGGGCCAGCTGGCACGCCTGCACCGCGCGCTGGCGCAGTTTATGCTGGATCTGCATACCGAACAGCACGGCTACAGCGAAAACTACGTCCCGTATCTGGTTAACCAGGACACGTTGTATGGTACCGGTCAGCTGCCGAAATTCGCCGGCGACCTGTTCCATACCCGTCCGCTGGAAGAAGAAGCCGACAGCAGCAACTACGCGCTGATCCCGACGGCGGAAGTTCCGCTGACCAACCTGGTTCGCGATGAAATCATTGATGAAGACGATCTGCCGATCAAAATGACCGCGCATACGCCGTGCTTCCGCTCTGAAGCCGGATCTTACGGCCGCGATACCCGCGGTCTGATCCGTATGCACCAGTTCGACAAAGTCGAGATGGTGCAGATTGTACGTCCGGAAGATTCCATGGCGGCGCTGGAAGAGATGACCGGCCACGCCGAGAAAGTGCTGCAGCTGCTGGGTCTGCCGTATCGTAAAGTGGCTCTGTGCACGGGCGATATGGGTTTCAGCGCATGCAAAACCTACGATCTGGAAGTGTGGGTGCCGGCGCAGAATACCTATCGTGAGATCTCTTCCTGCTCCAACGTCTGGGATTTCCAGGCGCGTCGCATGCAGGCACGCTGCCGCAGCAAATCTGACAAGAAAACTCGCCTCGTACACACGCTGAACGGTTCTGGCCTGGCGGTTGGACGTACGCTGGTCGCGGTGATGGAAAACTATCAGCAGGCGGATGGTCGCATCGAGATCCCGGAAGTTCTGCGCCCGTATATGCGCGGCCTTGAATTTATCGGCTGATTTTTCAACGCTCTTCTCAAAAGCGCCTGCGGGCGCTTTTTTTTTTACCCCCTTCTTGATACCGGGCAATAATCGCCTTCGCGATTACGAAGATACTCCCTTTGGATTAAACAGGATAAAAAACTAATAAAGGTTAATTTCGTTGTATATATAACTATATAACGGCATTAAGTTAATTGTGAGCAACCAAAGCGAGTATCTATGAAAACCAAAACCTCCGATGCTTTACTGGCTGCTGAGGTGAGCCGGCGTGGTTTAATGAAAACCACGGCGATTGGCGGGCTGGCGATGGCCAGCAGCGCTTTTACCTTACCCTTCACGCGCATTGCCCAAGCCGCAGACAACCTCAACCCCGCCAGCGAAACGGTCACCTGGAGCGCCTGTACGGTGAACTGCGGCAGCCGCTGCCCGCTGCGGATGCATGTGGTGGGTGGTGAGATAAAATATGTTGAAACGGACAATACCGGCGACGATAGCTACGACGGTCTGCATCAGGTTCGCGCCTGTCTGCGCGGCCGCTCGATGCGTCGACGCGTCTACAACCCGGACCGCCTGAAATATCCGATGAAGCGCGTGGGCAAACGCGGCGAGGGCAAATTCGAGCAAATCAGCTGGGAAGAAGCGTTCGATACTATCGCCAGCAATATGCAGCGTCTGATAAAAGAGTACGGTAATGAGTCCATCTATCTGAACTACGGAACGGGAACCCTCGGCGGAACCTTGACTCGCTCATGGCCACCGGGGAAAACCCTGATTGCCCGCCTGATGAACTGCTGCGGCGGCTATCTCAACCATTATGGCGACTACTCCACCGCGCAAATTGCCGCGGGACTGAACTACACCTACGGCGGCTGGGCCGATGGCAATAGCCCGTCGGATATCGAAAACAGCAAGCTGGTGGTGCTGTTTGGCAACAACCCCGGGGAAACCCGCATGAGCGGCGGCGGGGTGACCTACTACCTGGAACAGGCGCGGGAGAAATCCAACGCCAGGCTGATTATTATCGATCCACGCTATACCGACACCGGCGCCGGACGCGAAGACGAGTGGATCCCTATCCGCCCGGGAACCGATGCCGCGCTGGTCTCCGCGCTGGCGTGGGTGATGATTAACGAGAACCTCGTTGACCAGCCTTTCCTCGACAAGTACTGCGTAGGCTATGACGAGAAAACGCTGCCGGAAGGGGCGCCGGCCAATGGCCACTATAAGGCCTATATTCTCGGTCAGGGCAAAGACGGTATCGCGAAGACCCCTGAGTGGGCGTCGACGATTACCGGCATTCCCCAGGCGCGTATCGTCCAGCTGGCGCGCGAAATCGCCAGCGCTAAACCTGCCTATATTTCTCAGGGGTGGGGCCCACAGCGCCATGCCAACGGTGAGCTGGTTTCCCGCGCGATTTCCATGCTGGCAATCTTAACCGGCAACGTCGGGATTAACGGCGGCAATACCGGCGCGCGTGAAGGTTCTTACTCCCTGCCTTTTGAACGTATGCCGACGCTGGATAATCCGGTGGAAACCAGTATTTCCATGTTTATGTGGACCGATGCGATTGAGCGCGGGACGGAAATGACCGCACTGCGCGACGGCGTGCGCGGCAAAGATAAGCTCGACGTGCCTATTAAAATGGTCTGGAACTATGCCGGTAACTGCCTGGTCAACCAGCATTCAGAGATTAACCGTACCCATGACATCCTTCAGGATGACAAGAAGTGCGAGATGATTGTGGTCATTGATTGCCATATGACCTCCTCGGCGAAATATGCCGATATTCTGCTGCCGGACTGTACGGCTTCGGAGCAGATGGATTTTGCCCTCGATGCCTCCTGCGGCAACATGTCATACGTGATTTTTGCCGATCGGGCCATCAAGCCGCGTTTTGAATGCAAAACCATCTATGAGATGACCACGGAGCTGGCGAAGCGCATGGGCGTTGAGCAACGTTTCACCGAAGGCCGCACTCAGGAAGAGTGGCTGCGTCACCTCTATGAGCAATCCCGTAAAGCGATCCCGGCGCTGCTGCCGTTTGATGAATTCCGCAAGCAGGGAATCTTCAAACAGCGCGATCCGGAAGGCCACCACGTTGCCTATAAAGCTTTCCGCGAAGATCCCGCCGCCAATCCGCTCACGACGCCGTCAGGGAAAATTGAAATCTACTCTGCGCAGCTGGCGGAAATTGCCGCGACCTGGGAGCTGAAAGAAGAGGATGTTATCGACCCGCTGCCGATATACAGCCCTGGGTTTGAAAACTATGACGATCCGCTGGCGAAAAAATATCCGCTGCAGCTGACCGGTTTTCACTATAAAGCCCGCACGCACTCCACCTACGGCAACGTTGACGTACTGAAAGCCGCCTGCCGTCAGGAGATGTGGATCAACCCGCTTGATGCACAGAAGCGCGGTATCGCCAATGGCGATCGGATCCGCATTTTTAACGATCGCGGTGAAGTGCATATCGAGGCCAAAGTGACCCCGCGCATGATACCGGGCGTGGTCGCGCTGGGTGAGGGGGCCTGGTATAACCCGGACGCAGGCCGCGTGGATCAGGCTGGCTGCATTAACGTGCTGACCACCCAACGCCCGTCGCCGCTGGCGAAAGGCAATCCATCGCATAGCAACCTCGTCCAGGTTGAAAAGCTGTAAGGAGTAACCGATGACAACTCAATATGGATTTTTTATTGATTCCGCCCGTTGCACCGGTTGCAAAACCTGCGAACTGGCTTGTAAAGACTATAAAAACCTCACGCCGGAAGTGAGCTTCCGTCGTATCTACGAATACGCCGGCGGCGACTGGCAGGAGGATAACGGCGTCTGGCAGCAAAACGTCTTTGCCTATTACCTCTCTATTGCCTGCAACCATTGTGAGGATCCGGCCTGCACCAAAGTTTGCCCGAGCGGGGCGATGCATAAACGTGAAGATGGCTTTGTCGTTGTCGATGAAGATGTCTGTATCGGCTGTCGTTATTGCCATATGGCCTGCCCGTACGGCGCGCCGCAGTACAATGCGACAAAAGGTCATATGACCAAATGCGACGGCTGCCACGAGCGCGTCGCCGACGGCAAAAAGCCGATTTGCGTGGAATCTTGCCCGCTGCGCGCGTTAGATTTCGGCCCGATTGAAGAGCTGCGCCAAAAACACGGCCAGCTGGCCGCCGTTGCGCCGCTGCCTTCGGCCCACTTCACTAAACCGAGTATCGTGATTAAACCTAACGCCAACAGCCGACCGTGTGGAGATACCACCGGCTACCTGGCCAACCCGAAGGAGGTGTGAGATGGGGAGTGGATGGCATGAATGGCCGCTGATTGTTTTCACGGTCTTTGGTCAGTGCGTGGTGGGCGGCTTTATTGTGCTGGCTCTGGCGCTAATAAAAGGCGACTTATCGCGTGAACAGCAACAGCGCGTCGTGTGGAGCATGTTTGGCCTGTGGGTGCTGATGGGCGTGGGCTTTATTGCCTCAACCCTGCATCTTGGGTCGCCCATGCGCGCGTTTAACTCGCTTAATCGCGTAGGCGCCTCGTCGCTCAGTAACGAAATCGCCAGCGGGGCGCTTTTCTTCGCCGTTGGCGGCATTGGCTGGCTGCTGGCGGTGGTCAATAAGCTACCGGCGGGGCTGCGTCATCTCTGGCTGGTCATTACCATGGTGCTGGGGATTATCTTCGTCTGGATGATGGTCCGCGTCTATAACACTATTGATACGGTACCCACCTGGTATACGGTCTGGACGCCGCTTAGCTTCTTCCTGACGATGTTTATCGGTGGTCCGCTGCTGGGATATCTGCTGCTGCGCGTTGCCGATGTCAACGGCTGGGCGATGCGCCTGCTGCCGGCTGTGACCCTGCTGGCGCTGGTGATTAGCGCCATCGTGGTGCTGATGCAAGGCAGCGAGCTGGCGACAATCCATAGCTCTATTCAGCAGGCCTCGGCGCTGGTGCCGGCCTACGGCTCGCTGATGGCGTGGCGCCTGGTTGCGCTGGCGTTGGCGCTGGTCTGCTGGATTGCCCCCCAGCTCAAAGGCTACCAGCCTGCGCTGCCGATGCTGGGGCTGGCTTTTGTGCTGGTGCTGATCGGTGAGACGATCGGCCGCGGCGTCTTCTACGGCCTGCATATGACCGTTGGAATGGCAATCGCCAGCTAATCGCCCTTTATCGCGCCAGAAACCCTTATTCTGGCGCGATAAAAAGTGCGGTCGATTCATGAAATATTTCTACCGATATTCCCACCGCTATTTTCCAATAAATTAATAAAAACAATGGAATAATATAAATAACTATTCTGTTGTCGATCCGCTGGATAAAAAACTTCTATCGTTCCCCCGCAAACCGCGTCACGCCTGATTTCAGGCGGATTGACAATGTTTGCAGCAGTGGCATGATGCGCACGAAATCTGAACTCCATCACGGTTTATATCCATGACCATCTACACCCGGCCAGTGCAAATGCTGCTCTGTGGCCTGCTTTTGTTGACCCTGGCGATAGCGGTTTTAAATACGCTCGTCCCGCTTTGGCTCGCCCATGAAAATATGCCGACCTGGCAGGTCGGGATGGTGGGCTCGTCCTATTTTACCGGTAATCTGGTGGGAACATTGCTTGCCGGATGGGTAATTAAGCGTCTGGGCTTTAACCGCAGCTATTACCTGGCATCGGTTATTTTTGCCGTGGGCTGCGTGGGTCTTGGTATTACGCTGGGCTTCTGGAGCTGGTTCAGCTGGCGCTTTATCGCCGGCGTCGGCTGCGCGATGATTTGGGTGGTGGTGGAGAGCGCGCTGGTCTGTAGCGGCACTTCGCGGAGCCGGGGTCGCCTGCTGGCGGCGTATATGATGATTTATTACGTCGGCACGGTGCTGGGCCAGTTAATGGTCAGCAAGCTGCCGACGGATCTGATGAGCGTTCTGCCGTGGGTGACGGCGCTGGCGCTGGCGGCCATTCTGCCGCTGCTGTTTGCTCGCGTGGCGACTCAGGCCGATGAGCCGCACGAACCGGCGCGTATCTGGCCAATGTTAAGGCTGCGTCAGGCCCGTCATGGCGTCAACGGCTGCATTATTTCCGGCATTGTGCTCGGTTCGCTGTATGGCCTGATGCCGCTGTGGCTCAACCACCAGGGCGTTAGCGATTCCGGCATCGGCTTCTGGATGGCGGTGATGGTGAGCGCGGGTATCGTGGGGCAGTGGCCGATTGGCCGGCTCGCCGATCGCTACGGCCGTCTGCTGGTCCTGCGCGTTCAGGTGTTTGTGGTGATTCTCGGCTGTCTGGCGATGTTAAGCCAGGCCGCAATGGCGCCCGCGCTGTTCGTGCTGGGCGCTTCCGGCTTCACGCTCTATCCGGTGGCTATGGCCTGGGCCTGCGAAAAAGTTGAGCGTCATCAGCTGGTGGCGATGAACCAGGCGCTGTTAATGAGCTATACCGTGGGCAGCCTGCTTGGGCCGACGCTGACCGCCATGCTGATGCAGAACTTCTCTGACAATCTGTTGTTTATCATGATTGCCAGCGTGTCATTCATCTACCTGCTGACGCTGCTGCGCAAAGCGGGGCACCATCCTACGCCGGTGGCGCACGCCTGATTTTTCAGAACATAGCCAGGGCACGACCCTGGCTATAGATTAATGCGACGCAAGAAGCGCAATAAACTGTGCCCGGTTTTGCACCGTGCTGTATCGCTGAAGTCTTTCCCCCTCATCCAGCCAGCAGACTAACCGCTGGATAGTCTGGATATGCTGTTCACTATCGGCCGCCGCCAGTACGACTATCAGCCGAATGCCGGGATGCTCCGGAAAATCAACGGCCTCGCTACAGCAAAGCAGCGAAAGCGCGCTGTTTCTGCTCAGCACGCCGGCTTCCGGACGCGCGTGCGGTAGCGCAAACGCCGGGCTCAATATATACCAGGGGCCATCCTGCTCCGTGGCGCTGATAATAGCCCTGGCATAGCCCCCGGTGATTTTTCCCTGCTCCTCAAGCGGGCGGCAGGCGAGATGAACGGCGCTGCGCCAGCTCAGGCAGTCGCTGGTGAACTGACAGGCGGAAAATAGCCTCTCTTCCATAAACGTTCCCTTAAACGCGAGCCGACCGCCAACTGACCGGCTCGCCTGGTGGTTAGCGTAGCGCGTTAAACAGCGCGTCTCCCGAGATGCCATATTTCGCTTTTAGCTGCCTGCTATTACCCGATTCGGTAAATGTGTCCTGCGTTCCCAGACGCGTAAGGCGCGCCGGATGTGCCTTTTGCGCCAGGGTTTCCGCGATCAGGCCGCCGAGGCCGCCGTTGACGGTGTGATTTTCAAGCGTAGCGATAAGCGGGCAGCCTTCGACCAGCCGATAAAACGCCTGCTGGTTGAAGGGTTTGACGGTTGCAACGTGAATAAGCTTGCCCTTTTTGCCGCTGGCGAGCAGCTTTTCATAGCCGTCGGTAGCCTGTTCCAGTACCGTTCCTTCAAACAGAATCGCAAAATCCGTGCCGCTGTCGGCGATGGCGGCGATATCGCTGACCCGGGGAACGACGCTTTTGTCGCGAACCGGCATCGGCTCGCGCGCCACGCGAATATAAACGGGTCCCTTTATTTTTGCCGCCTGCTCGAAAGCCTCGGCGATTTCTTCCGCATCTGCCGGGGTCAGGACGGTTAATCCCGGAAGGACGCGGGTCAGCGCTAAATCCTCCAGCGCATGGTGCGAAGCGCCGTCCGGGCCATCATCCATACCGGGGTGGCTACCGACGAGTTTAATATTGGCTTTGGCATAGCAGGCCTGCCGCAGCTGGGTCCAGGCGGTGCCGGTGACGAACATCGCAAAGTTAACATAGAAGGGCATAAAGCCCTCCAGCGCCTGGCCGACCGCGAAGCTCATGGCGGAACCTTCCGCAATGCCCATTTCGAAAAAGGCCTCAGGATAGACGGCCTGAAACTGGTCGGTACGGGTAGAGCTGGCTAAATCGCTGTCGATAACAACAACGGGATAGCCCTTTTCTTTTAGCGCAATCAGGGCATGCCCGATCTCATCACGGGGTGCTTTCATCACTGTAACTCCTCCATCGCCTGCTGAAATTGTTCTTTGCTCGGGGTTTTTGAGTGCCAGTCGCCGTTGTTTTCCATATAGCTGACGCCGGAACCTTTGGTGGTGCGCGCCACGATGGCGACAGGTTTACCTTTCAGGTGACGGGATAGCATCAGGGTATCGGCAACCTGATGCATATCATTGCCGTTGTGCAGTTCCAGTACATGCCAGCCAAAGCTGCGGATTTTGTCCGCCAGCGGCTCGAGATTAACGACGTCATTGACCGGATCGTGGGAAGAGAAGCCGTTGTAATCGATGATGGCGACCAGATTATCCATTTTCATATGCCCGGCCTGCTGTAAGGTTTCCCAGATTTGGCCTTCATGCATTTCGCCATCGCCAATGATGGCAAATACCCGGTGCGGATCGTTGCGCCGCTTTTTGGCGACCGCCATACCAAAAGCAATCGACAGCCCCTGGCCAAGCAGTCCGGTTGTCGCATCGACTTCCGGCAGCGACTTAATGCTCGGGTGCCCCTGCAGGCGCGAGTTGATCTGTCGGAACGTATTGAACTCGCTGCGCTCGATCTTGCCTTGTTGATACAGCATGGCGTACTGCGCGGCGACGGCGTGGCCTTTACTCATCACCACGCGCGAGCGGGGGGAGGCGGCCAGATCGACTTCCTGGTAATAGAGCCAGGTAAGCACGTCGATTATCGACAGCGCCCCGCCCGGATGGCCAATTCCGGACTCGTAAATCATGGTGACGATCTCGCGGCGGGCGGCAAGCGCGTGGGATTTCAGTTCATCAATGTTCATGTTCATTCCTTCTTAGGGCAGCATTTTACCGATGTAGTACACGACCAGACCCAGAGCGACGAAGTCGGTTTCCGGGAAGCTGGTGCCTGAAAGACCGACGGATTCCATAATCGGGTAAATCAGCGCCGGGCCGATGCCGATCAGGATCCCGGTGATAAAGCTTCCGGCAATCGCGCCTTTCCAGCCGCCGGAGGCATTACCAAATACCGCTGCGGTCGCGCCAATGAAGAAGTAGGGAATGGCTACCGGGATAATCACGGTTTGGCCAAGGATCGCCAGAAAGCCCATCACCACCAGCCCGCCGACAAATGAAGAGATAAACCCCAGCACGGTGGCGGTCGGGGCGTAGGGGAAGACCACCGGGCAGTCGAGCGCGGGTTTGGCGTTAGGAATAAACTTCTCCGAGATGCCGAGGAAGGCCGGAACAATTTCTGACAGCAGCAGGCGTACGCCGGTAATGATGATGTACAGCGAAGCGGTAAAGGTCAGAGACTGAAAGAGCGGATAAACCAGCCAGTGCATCCCGCCTGCCGCTGCGGTGACCGCGGCTTTTCCGGCAGCGAGCGCGGCGATGTAGTAGAAGATGCTCACCGAGATCGACACCGAGACGATGTAATCTTTAAAGATCCCCAGCCAGCCGGGAAGATTCAGCTTTTCGGTGGATTGTTTCGGATCGCCGACCTTTGCGCCAATCCAGCCGGAGGCGGCGTAGGCCAGGGTGACGTAGTGCCCCATCGCTATCTCATCATTACCGGTAATTTTTCGCATCCACGGCTGCGCAATGGCCGGATAGAGGCAGGCGGCGAGACCCAGCAGCACGGAGCCGACAATGATGGTCGTCATGTCGCTGTAGCCCAGCGCCTTCAGCGTTACGGTAAGCAGCGCGGAGAGATAAAGATTATGTTGCCCGGTAAGAAAGATGTATTTAAACGGCGTCACGCGGGCAAAAAACAGGTTCCAGCCAAAACCAATCACCATGATCAGCGACACGCACATGGCGAATTTGGTTTGCGCCAGTCCGGTTAGCGCTTCTGCCAGCGGCATGACGCCCTTCAGGCCAAAGCCATCGCTGAATAAGGTCTGAAAGTTACCCAGGGAAGTGACTGCCAGACCGGCGCCGCCGGCAAAAACCAGAAAGCCGACGATGGTTTTGAAGGTGCCGGAAAGGACTTTTTCAATCGGCTTGCGTTGGATTAACAGGCCGATTAATGCAATAAAGCCAACTAAAAGTGGGGTTACGCCCAGAATGTCGAATACAATAAATCTGAGGAAATCCATATTGCCTCCGGGAGAGGTTAGTTGCTTTGAACGATGTCGGTGAGCGCAGACTCCATCTCTTCACTGTTCATCAGGTCGGTGATGCCGACCGCTCTGAATCCGGCGGCTTCGACTTCGTCGGTGAGATCGCGCATAGTGATGACAAAATCAATATCTCGCCAGGTGCGTAACCCTGAGAGGACATCGTGCTCCAGCTCGATATTCCAGCCGTGCTTGTCGATGATTTTTTGTGCTTTGATTTTGAGCATTAAGGAGCTGCCCATACCGGTACGACAGACTATGAGACCTTTCATTCGATGTTCTCCTGTTTGTAAAAATAATTATTTTTATTTATTTGTATGAGATAATAATTATTATCTTTGCAGCAGGACGAAAGATGTGACTGTGTTTGCATTTTGAGCAAATAAGGCAAAACATGAGCCAGATAGACAATAACTTGTTGATAAGCATAAGAAACGGAGCTTCAGGGCTAAGCCCGATACTGGAGAAAGTTGGCCGTTTTATTACGGAAAATCCTGACTTTGTGATGCGTCACACGATTTCAGAACTGGCCGACTCCATTGATACCAGTGAGGGGAGTATCACCCGTTTTTGTCGGGCCTTTGGTTTTAAAGGTTTCTCGGATTTCAGAACCGCGCTGGCGATGGAGCAGGGCGCCGCGCGCTCGGAAGACCACGGTACCAACGAGAGCGAAGAGATTGCGCCGGTGCTGGCGAGCATTCGCGACAGTAATGCCATTGTCGATAACCAGGAGCTGAAAGCCGCGGCCGACTGGCTTAACACCCTGAACAGCATTGCTATCTATGCCGTGGGCACGGCGGTGCCGGTGGCGTTGTTCCTGCAGATGAATTTAATCAATATGGGTAAGGCGGCCAGCTTTATCGATCGCTCCTATCCGGCGGCGATGCCGCTGCTTTCGGATAACCAGAAAACCGGCATTATTGTGGTGCATAGCGAACAGGCGTCGGCGGATATGATGCAGGCCCTGTCGCTGGCAAAGCAGCAGGGCGTTAAAATTTTATCGCTGACCCGCGGGACGTTTGCGCCGCTGGCCCGTTTATCTGACTGGAATCTTCAGGCGGCGGTGGCTTTACAGGGGGAAGGGGAGTCGGGGTTTGCGGAAATCGCTGGCGCAATGATGGTGGCCGACCGGATCCTCAGCGCGCTGGAAGAGCAGGATGAACGCTATGCGGAATACCGAAAAGCGCATCAGAAGCGCATTTTCTCGATTGAGAGCGTGGCGAATAAGCTGTCGGAATATTTTATGTCCTGACGCTGATTTTGTTGAGGAAACACCCGGTAGCGCAATCTCTACCGGGCGGGGATTTTAGTACATCACTTTATGACCGTACTGTTCCAGAATGCCCTTCACGCGTTCCATGGTCTCTTTCTTTGGCGGATGGACGCCGTCCAGCTTGTACTCTTCGCCCATGGCTACCCATTTGTGCTTGCCCAGCTCGTGGTACGGCAGCAGTTCGATTTTCTCGACGTTGCCCATGTCACGAGTAAACTCACCCAGGCGATGCGCGGAATCATCATCGTCGGACCAGCCCGGAACCACAACGTAGCGGATCCAGACGTTGATGTTTTTGTTTGACAGGTAACGGGCAAACTCCAGCGTCCGATGGTTAGAGACACCAACCAGATTCTGGTGAATTTCATCATTCATTTGCTTGAGGTCGAGCATCACCAGATCGGTGACTTCCAGCAGTTCATCAATAACCGGGTCGTAGCGGCGCACAAAGCCGTTGGTATCGAGACAGGTATGAATACCTTCTTTCTTACAGGCGCGGAACCAGTCGCGAACAAATTCGGCCTGCAGGATAGCCTCGCCGCCGGATGCCGTCACGCCGCCGCCGGAAGCGTTCATAAAGTGGCGATAGGTCACCACCTCTTTCATCAGCTCTTCAACGGTAATCTCTTTGCCGCCGTGGGTATCCCAGGTATCGCGGTTGTGGCAATAGAGGCAGCGCATCAGGCAGCCCTGGAAGAAGGTGATAAAGCGGATCCCCGGGCCATCGACGGTGCCACAGGATTCAAAGGAGTGAATGCGACCAATTGTTGACATTGCGGTGATATCTCCGAATTTGGCCCATCCGGGGCCTATGTAGATGCACAGCTCAAAGGCTATGTCGAGTCTGTTTTGGCTGTTATCCATAAAGTATAGACAGCAGACAAAAGAGACTGGGGCAGGATGATATTGCTAAAAAGGCCCCACTTGCGTGGAGCCTTTATTGTACGCTTTTTACTGTACGATTTCAGTCAATACCATTACATGGTCTGAGTGAAGGTACGAGTAATAACGTCCTGCTGCTGCTCTTTCGTCAGGGAGTTAAAACGTACTGCGTAGCCGGATACGCGGATGGTCAGCTGCGGATATTTTTCCGGGTTTTCCATCGCGTCGAGCAGCATTTCGCGGTTCATGACGTTGACGTTCAGATGCTGACCGCCTTCGATGGACGCTTCGTGGTGGAAGTAACCATCCATCAGGCCGGCGAGGTTAGTTTTACGAACTTCGTCGTCTTTACCCAGCGCGTTCGGCACGATAGAGAAGGTGTAAGAAATACCATCTTTCGCGTAAGCAAACGGCAGTTTCGCAACGGAGGTCAGAGAGGCAACAGCACCTTTCTGGTCACGGCCGTGCATCGGGTTAGCACCCGGTCCGAACGGAGCGCCAGCGCGACGACCGTCAGGGGTGTTACCGGTTTTCTTACCATACACAACGTTAGAGGTGATGGTCAGAACGGACTGAGTCGGGATAGCGTTGCGGTAGGTGTGCAGTTTCTGAATTTTCTTCATGAAACGTTCAACCAGGTCAACGGCCATATCATCGACGCGAGAGTCGTTGTTACCAAACTGCGGGTATTCGCCTTCGATTTCGAAGTCGACAGCCAGACCGTTTTCGTCACGAATCGGTTTAACTTTCGCATATTTGATTGCAGACAGGGAGTCAGCCGCAACGGACAGACCTGCGATACCACATGCCATGGTGCGGATAACATCACGGTCGTGCAGCGCCATCAGGGAAGCTTCGTAGCTGTACTTGTCGTGCATGTAGTGGATGATGTTCAGCGCAGTGACGTACTGTTTAGCCAGCCAGTCCATGAAGTGATCCATGCGGTCCATCACTTCGTCGAAGTTCAGAACGTCGCCTTTGATCGGTTCAGATTTAGGACCAACCTGCATTTTCAGTTTTTCATCAACGCCGCCGTTGATTGCGTACAGCATGGTTTTCGCCAGGTTAGCACGCGCGCCGAAGAACTGCATTTGCTTACCAACAACCATCGGGCTTACGCAGCAAGCGATAGCGTAGTCATCGTTGTTGAAGTCAGGACGCATCAGGTCATCGTTCTCGTACTGCAGAGAAGAGGTATCGATGGACACTTTCGCGGCGTATTTTTTGAAGCTCAGCGGCAGTTTTTCAGACCACAGAATGGTGATGTTCGGCTCCGGAGACGGCCCCATGGTGTACAGGGTGTTCAGGAAACGGAAGCTGTTTTTGGTGACCAGAGTACGGCCGTCAACGCCCATACCGCCGATAGATTCGGTTGCCCAAATCGGGTCGCCAGAGAACAGTTCATCATATTCAGGGGTACGCAGGAAACGAACCATACGCAGTTTCATGACCAGGTGGTCAATCATTTCCTGTGCGTCTTGCTCGGTGATTTTACCGGCTTTCAGGTCACGTTCGATGAAGATGTCCAGGAAGCTGGAGGTACGACCGAAGGACATTGCCGCGCCGTTCTGAGATTTAACGGCAGCCAGGTAGCCGAAGTAGGTCCACTGGATAGCTTCCTGAGCGGTGGTTGCCGGACCAGAGATATCGCAGCCGTATTTTGCCGCCATTTCTTTGATCTGACCCAGCGCACGGTGCTGTTCAGAGATTTCTTCGCGCAGACGAATAGTTCCTTCCAGATCTTCGCCGTTTTCCAGTTTCTCTTGCAGAGAGACGAACTGAGCGTATTTGTCTTTCATCAGGAAGTCGATACCGTACAGCGCAACGCGACGGTAGTCACCGATGATACGACCACGGCCATAGGCATCCGGCAGACCGGTCAGAACGCCAGATTTACGGCAGTTCAGGATGTCTTTGGTGTAAACGTCAAACACGCCCTGGTTGTGAGTTTTGCGGTATTCAGTGAAGATTTTCTTCAGCATCGGGTCCAGCTCGCGATTGTACGCTTTGCAGGAACCTTCTACCATTTTGATGCCGCCGAACGGGATAATCGCGCGTTTCAGCGGAGCTTCAGTCTGCAGACCAACGATTTTCTCGAGACCTTTCTCGATGTAGCCAGCGTCATGAGAAGTGATGGTGGATGCAAGGGAAGTATCAAAATCAACAGGCGCGTGAGTGCGGTTTTCCTGTTTAACGCCTTCCATTACGGTGTCCCACAGCTTGGTGGTCGCGTCAGTTGCGCCAGCCAGGAAGGACTCGTCACCTTCGTACGGGGTATAGTTTTTCTGGATGAAGTCGCGGACGTTGACTTCGTTCTGCCAGTCACCTTTCGCAAAACCTTCCCAGGCTGTGGCTAACTTTTCATTAAGCTCGGACATGTAACACCTACCTTCTTAAGTGGATTTTTTATTTACTGCCTGAAACAACCCTTAGTGATGGTCGTCGCCACGCAGGTAAATGACCCAGTATGTCAACCCAACCAGCAGACCACCGCCGATGATGTTCCCGATAGTTACCGGAATCAGGTTATCAGTGATGAAGTTCATGACGGTCAGGTGAGAGAAACTTTCCGGAGTTGAACCGACAGCGGTCCAGAATTCCGGGCTTGCAAAGTCGCGGATAACGATACCCAGCGGGATCATAAACATGTTCGCGATACTATGCTCAAACCCGCTGGCAACAAACATTGCCACCGGTAAAACCATAATCATGGCTTTATCCATCAGGCTGCGGCCGGAGTAGCTCATCCATACCGCAAGGCAGACCATCAGGTTTGCCAGGATACCCAGGCACACGGCTTCAACAAAAGTATGGTGCATTTTGTGGTCGGCGGTTTGCAGAACGTTAAGTCCCCATTGACCGTTGGCAGTCATATATTCGCCTGAAAGCCACATCAGCAATACAAAGAGTAAGCAACCAATCAGGTTACCAACATAGACGTTGAGCCAGTTTTTCGCCAGTTGACCCCATGTGATTCTTCCGCTGGCTTTCGCGACAACGATAAGAACGGTTGAGGTAAACAGGTCGGCACCGCAAATAACGCAGAGAATCAAACCTAGTGAGAAGCAGATGCCTCCAATCAGTTTGGCAACCCCGAATGGCATCCCGGCCGTGCCGGTTGTCGCGGTAATATAGAAAACAAAAGCGATAGAGATGAAGACACCTGCGGTGATCGCCAGATAAAACGTCTTTATCGGATGTTTTGTCGCTTTATAGACACCCGCTTCTTCGGCGACTTTCGCCATGGCAGCAGGGAGTAAAAGATCAAAAGGGTTGTCAGCTTTCACACTAACTCTCTCTTTATGTAAGTTGGCGGTGAGATACTAACAAAGCATTATAGAAGGGAATTTGATGTAGATCATATCCTACCGGAACTATAGGCCTTTTGAGTGTGTGGATTTGCCTTAATGTTGGTTTAAGTTGTTGTTTTTTAATAAAAAAATAAATTTTAAAATTTACAAATAATGTTGATTATTTTCATTTTACCCCCGTTTTTCGGTTAATTAAAATGGGGTATTTTTATTAAAATTAACAATATTTGCGGTGGGATTTTATTATTTCTCACCACTAATTAACTTTATGGCTACAATCGGGCTTTGGGGTTGCGGAAAACATAAAAATGGGGGCCTTCGCCGGCCCCCATCATAGGGTTATTCAGGCAGTAAAGCGCGCTTATTTACCCCAGAATGCTGCTTTTGCGCGCTGCAGCTTTTCGTAGGCTTTCAGCAGCGACTGATGAGCCGGGAACGCGAGCAGGTCGCTGTCTACTGCCTGCAGGCCGTAGAACGGCGCTTCTCCGCTCAGCGCGGCGCTGGCGGCTTCTACGGCATCGGCGCCGTACATGCGTACAAAAGCGTTCAGATACTGCAGCGGCTGGCGCTCCTCTTCCTGGCTCAGCAGCAGCAGGGTTTGCAGGCAGCGGTAGTAATTAGCGCGCTCGGCGCTAAAGATTGAAGCGTTGAACTCCATGGTCCACTCGGTCCAGATTAGCGCCTGCTCGAGATCGCCGCCCGCCAGCGCGAGCATGGCTTTCAGCTCGCCAATGCGCAGCGTATACCAGCCGTTGTCTTTGCCGGTCGCCAGACCCAGCAGTTCGCGCACGCGGGTGAAGTCATCAAGGCCTTCATCATCCATTTGTTCGATAAGCGCCAGATAATCTTCTTTTTCCCACTCGCTTTCCGGCAGGGAAAGAATCGTTTCCCGCAGAGGCGCGCCCATGCTGTTATTTGCCAGCCAGAGGTCTTCCGCCGGATAAATATCAGACATGCCCGGGACAATGATTCGGCAGGCGTAGACGCTCAGGTGTTCGTAATCGGCGATGTAAACTTCTTTATCTTCTTGTTTAAAGATAGCCATCAGGGTGGCGAACTCTTCCTCCGTGGTTCCGGAGAAGCTCCAGTCCACGAACGGGTAGTCGGCATCCTGCTTAAACATATCCCAGGAGATCAGGCCGCTGGAATCGATAAAGTGCGTTTCAAGGTTCGCATGTTCGGCAACTTCTTCATCGTCGAAGGTGGGTGGCGTGAAGACGTCGAGATCTTTCAGGCTGCGGCCCTGGAGCAGTTCGGTAACGGTACGTTCCAGCGCCACGCCGAAATCGGGATGCGCGCCGAAAGAGGCGAAACAGGTGCCGTTAGCTGGGTTAAACAGCACGACGCAGATAACCGGATATTTGCCGCCGAGCGAACCGTCATAAGCGAAAATCGGGAAACCTTCGGCCTCCAGCTTATTGATCGATTCAACTACGCCCGGATAGCGCGCCATCACCTCCGCCGGGATCTCCGGCAGACTGATGCTTTCGGCGATAATGCGGTTTTTAATATGCCGTTCGAACACTTCTGAGAGGCCCTGAACGCGGGCTTCGTTGCGGGTGTTGCCCGCGGACATCCCGTTAGAAACGTACAGGTTGCCGACAATATTCATCGGAATATAGACCGTTTCACCATCAGACTGGCGGGTGAACGGCAGACCGCAGACGCCGCGATCGTCATTCCCTGACTGCAGATCGACCAGCATGCTGGCGGTTAACTGATCGTCAGGATCGTAGAACGCGCGCAGGCGGGTATCCAGCAGGCCTTCCGGTACTTCGTCATCGTCGGTTAACGGGAACCATTTTTCATTCGGATAGTGAACGAAGGGACCGTTGGCGATAGTCTCGCCCAGCCAGAAGTCGGCAAAGAAATAGTTGGTCGAGAGACGCTCAAAGTACTCTCCGAGCGCGGAGGCCAGCGCGGCTTTTTTGGTGGCGCCTTTGCCGTTGGTGAAGCACAGGGCGCACTCTTTATCGCGGATATGCACTGACCAGACGTGCGGAACCGGGTTGAGCCATGAGGCCTCTTCAATATCGAATCCGAGGTCGTGCAACTTCTGCTGGAAGCGAGCGATGGAATCTTCCAGGGCGGCATCTTTGCCGGGAATAAATGTTTGAGTCATGGCAGTCACTTTTATCGTACGTAAAGCGCGCAATGATACGGGTTTTAGATGACGGGTGCTATCTCCATCGTCTGGCTATGCTTATGTCACTCAATAACTGTTCAGGCGTTAATCATGAAGACATTTGACTGGCATCGTATGGCACTGGATAAAGTGCCCGTGGAATTTCTGGCCGAGGTGGCATTACGGAGCCTCTACACCTTCGTACTGGTATTTATTTTTCTCAAGATAACCGGTCGGCGGGGCGTTCGTCAGATGTCACTGTTCGAAGTGCTCATCATTTTGACCCTCGGTTCGGCCGCGGGCGACGTCGCATTCTATGATGACGTTCCGATGCTGCCGGTACTGGCGGTTTTTATCACTCTGGCCCTGCTGTACCGATTGATTATGTGGCTGATGGGGCATAGCGAAAAACTGGAGGATCTGCTGGAGGGTAAGCCGATTATTGTTGTGGAAAACGGCGAGCTGGCCTGGGAAAAACTGCAGGCGGAAAACATGACCGAATTTGAGTTTTTTATGGAGCTGCGAATCAGCGGGGTTGAGCAACTGGGGCAGGTGCGGCTGGCTATTCTGGAAACCAACGGGCAGATCAGCCTCTATTTCTATGAGGATGACGATGTTAAAGCCGGACTCTCCATTCTTCCTTCCCGCTTTACCGATCGTTTTACCACGATACCCCGGGACGACGAGTATGCCTGCGTTCGCTGTAGCGCAATCCTTACGCTACGAGCCGGGGATAAACAATTATGCCCTCGCTGCGCAAATGCAGAATGGTCGAAGGTCAGCCGGGCAAAAAGAGTCACCTGACAGCAATTATGTCGGTTTTATGACGTCAAGCTGGCAGATTCTTTTGTGTGAGCGAGGCCGCATTTCCCCGACGCTCAGTTTTAGCCATTGCGGTGCGTGTCACTGAATGATAAAACCGATAGCCACAGGAATAACTTATGCCCGCGACGGTTCGCGGGTAAATAACATAGCAAGTGGTGAGGGGAAATGGCTCAGGTCTATAACTTCAGTTCAGGCCCGGCAATGCTGCCGGCGGAAGTACTCAAACTGGCACAAAAGGAACTGTGCGACTGGAACGGTTTGGGGACGTCGGTGATGGAAATCAGCCACCGTGGTAAAGAGTTCATTAAGGTGGCTGAAGAAGCGGAACAGGATTTTCGCTCCCTGCTCAATATTCCTTCCAACTATAAAGTTTTATTCTGCCACGGCGGCGGTCGCGGACAGTTTGCCGGTATCCCGCTGAACCTGCTTGGCGATAAAACCGTTGCCGACTACGTCGATGCCGGCTACTGGGCGGCCAGCGCGGTAAAAGAAGCGCATAAATACTGCACGCCGAACGTGATCGACGCCAAAATCACCGTTGACGGCCTGCGCGCGGTTAAGCCGATGAGCGAATGGCAGCTGACCCCTGGCGCGGCCTATCTGCACTACTGCCCGAACGAAACCATTGACGGTATTGCCATTGAAGAAGCGCCAAACTTTGGCGACGATGTGGTCGTCACGGCGGATTTGTCATCGACGATTTTATCCCGTGAAATTGACGTCAGCCGCTATGGCGTGATCTACGCGGGCGCGCAGAAAAACATCGGTCCCGCAGGTCTGACGCTGATTATTGTGCGCGAAGATCTGCTGGGTAAAGCCAGCGTAGCCTGCCCGTCGATTCTTGATTACTCCATCCTTTCCGCCAATGACTCCATGTTTAACACGCCGCCGACGTTTGCCTGGTACCTGTCAGGTCTGGTGTTTAAATGGCTGAAAGAGCAGGGCGGCGTTGCCGCTATGGATAAAATCAACCAGCAGAAAGCCGACCTACTGTATAGCACCATCGATAACAGCGGTTTCTATCGCAACGATGTCGCTGCGGCGAACCGCTCGCGCATGAACGTGCCGTTCCAGCTGGCGGACAGCGCGCTTGATAAACTGTTCCTCGAAGAGTCCTTTGCCGCAGGTTTGCATGCGCTGAAGGGCCACCGCGTCGTGGGCGGCATGCGTGCTTCCATCTATAACGCCATGCCGCTGGCGGGCGTGAAGGCGCTGACCGACTTTATGCAGGACTTCGAACGCCGTCACGGTTAATCGCCGCCGCGTTTTTTCATCCCCGCAGCCGGTCTGCGGGGTTTTTATTCTGTTTGTTTGAGAGTTGAGTTTAATGGAATCCCTGACGTTACAACCCATCGCACGCGTAGATGGCACGATTAACCTGCCCGGGTCCAAGAGTGTCTCTAACCGTGCCTTGCTGCTGGCGGCTTTGGCCCGCGGCACGACGGTGCTGACCAACCTGCTGGATAGCGACGATGTACGCCACATGCTGAATGCCCTGAGCGCGCTGGGAGTTCATTACACCCTGTCTTCCGATCGTACCCGCTGTGAAGTCACCGGCAACGGCGGCCCTCTGCAGGCGGCTGAAGCATTAGAACTGTTCCTCGGTAATGCCGGAACGGCGATGCGTCCGCTGGCGGCGGCGTTATGTTTAGGCCGTAACGATATTGTGCTGACCGGCGAGCCGCGAATGAAAGAGCGGCCGATTGGCCACCTGGTTGACGCGCTGCGTCAGGGCGGGGCGCAGATTGATTACCTGGAGCAGGAAAACTATCCGCCGCTGCGCCTGCGCGGCGGTTTCAGCGGCGGCCAGGTTGAAGTGGACGGCAGCGTTTCCAGCCAGTTTCTGACCGCGCTCCTGATGACCGCCCCGCTGGCGCCTCAGGATACCGTCATCGCGATTAAAGGCGATCTGGTTTCCAAACCTTATATTGATATTACGCTGCACCTGATGAAAACCTTTGGCGTTGAGGTTGAAAATCAGTCTTACCAGCGTTTTATCGTACGCGGCAATCAACACTACCGCTCGCCGGGCGACTACCTGGTTGAAGGCGATGCCTCCTCGGCATCCTACTTCCTCGCCGCCGGCGCGATTAAGGGCGGAACGGTGAAAGTCACCGGTATCGGCCGCAACAGCGTCCAGGGCGATATCCGTTTTGCCGATGTGCTGGAAAAAATGGGCGCAACCATCACCTGGGGCGATGACTTCATTGCCTGCACCCATGGTGAACTGAACGCCATCGATATGGATATGAATCATATTCCGGATGCGGCGATGACCATCGCCACGGCGGCCCTGTTCGCGAAGGGCACCACGACGCTGCGCAACATCTATAACTGGCGTGTCAAAGAGACCGATCGTCTGTTTGCGATGGCCACGGAGCTGCGTAAAGTGGGGGCAGAGGTGGAAGAGGGGGAGGATTACATCCGCATTACTCCGCCCGCGAAGCTCCAGTTTGCTGAGATCGGCACCTATAATGACCACCGTATGGCAATGTGCTTCTCGCTGGTGGCGCTTTCCGATACGCCGGTCACCATCCTTGACCCGAAGTGTACGGCGAAAACGTTCCCGGACTACTTTGAGCAGCTGGCGCGAATCAGTACGCTGGCCTGAATAACGCGCGTTTAAGGTAAAAACGCCGGCCATCGTGTCGGCGTTTTTTTATGCCCGCGAGTTAAATCGGCAAGCCCTGGCGCAGTACATTCGCGCTGGCATCGCCGCAGATTAACGGTAAAACGGCATCATCTTCCGGGCTGTTGCTCTGTCAGCCCGCTATAATTGCACAATTCTTCCACAGGAGATTTCCTGTTATCCGTAATTTACAAGCAATGCTCACTTTCCGTTGAAGAGATGCGTATAATGCGCGGCGTTTATATATTGATGCGCCTTGCTGAAGGAGAAAAAGATGACGGCAACAGTTCCGGTAATCACCATTGATGGGCCTGGCGGTGCGGGCAAAGGCACCTTATGCAAGGCAATGGCAGAAACGCTGGGCTGGCATCTGCTCGACTCTGGGGCGATTTATCGCGTGCTTGCTCTTGCTGCGCTACATCATCATGTGGATGTTGAATCCGAAGAGGCGCTGGTGCCGCTGGCTGCGCACCTGGATGTTCGTTTTGTCTCCACTAACGGTAGCCTGGAAGTGGTGCTGGAGGGGGAGGACGTTAGCGCTGAGATTCGCACTCAGGATGTTGCCAACACGGCCTCTAAAGTGGCGGCTTTTCCCCGCGTGCGTGAAGCGTTGCTGCGCCGCCAGCGGGCCTTTCGCGAATTGCCAGGCCTGATCGCCGACGGACGCGATATGGGCACCGTCGTATTCCCTGATGCGCAGGTGAAAATTTTCCTTGACGCCTCCGCGGAGGAACGTGCTCATCGCCGCATGCTTCAGTTGCAGGAGAAGGGCTTTAGTGTTAACTTTGATCGCCTTTTATCCGAGATAAAAGAGCGCGACGATCGCGATCGCAATCGTACAGTCGCGCCGCTGATCCCGGCTGCCGATGCTTTAGTTCTTGATTCAACAGAACTAAACATTGAGCAAGTGATTGAAAAAGCGCTACACTATGCGCGCGAAAAACTGGCTTCCGCTTAATCGTCTTATCGATAAAGCACAACAGCCTCCGAATTATAGCAGTACCCCCGCAGCAATGGAGTGTTAGCGGGTATGTTAAACAACCCCATCCGGCATGGAGCCAGGTGGACGTTAAATATGAAACCTGAAGATTAAACATGACTGAATCTTTTGCTCAACTATTTGAAGAATCCTTAAAAACAATCGAAACCCGTCCGGGTTCCATCGTTCGTGGTGTTGTTGTTGCTATCGACAAAGACGTAGTACTGGTTGACGCCGGTCTGAAATCTGAGTCTGCCATTCCGGCAGAGCAGTTCAAAAACGCCCAGGGCGAGCTGGAAATCCAGGTTGGTGACGAAGTTGACGTTGCTCTGGATGCAGTAGAAGACGGCTTCGGTGAAACCCTGCTGTCCCGTGAGAAAGCTAAACGTCACGAAGCTTGGATCACGCTGGAAAAAGCTTACGAAGACGCTGAAACTGTAGTCGGTATTATCAACGGCAAAGTTAAAGGTGGCTTCACTGTTGAGCTGAATGGTATTCGTGCGTTCCTGCCGGGCTCCCTGGTAGACGTTCGTCCGGTGCGCGATACGCTGCACCTGGAAGGCAAAGAGCTTGAATTCAAAGTCATCAAGCTGGACCAGAAACGTAACAACGTTGTTGTTTCTCGTCGTGCCGTTATCGAATCCGAAAACAGCGCAGAGCGCGATCAGCTGCTGGAAAACCTGCAGGAAGGCATGGAAGTTAAAGGTATCGTTAAGAACCTCACTGACTACGGTGCATTCGTTGATCTGGGCGGCGTTGACGGCCTGCTGCACATTACCGATATGGCATGGAAACGCGTTAAGCATCCGAGCGAAATCGTAAACGTTGGCGACGAAATCACTGTTAAAGTGCTGAAGTTCGACCGCGAACGTACTCGTGTATCTCTTGGCCTGAAACAGCTGGGCGAAGATCCGTGGGTAGCTATCGCTAAGCGTTATCCGGAAGGTACCAAACTGACCGGTCGCGTGACCAACCTGACCGACTACGGCTGCTTCGTTGAAATCGAAGAAGGCGTTGAAGGCCTGGTTCACGTTTCCGAAATGGACTGGACCAACAAAAACATCCACCCGTCCAAAGTTGTTAACGTTGGCGATGTAGTGGAAGTTATGGTTCTGGATATCGACGAAGAACGTCGCCGTATCTCCCTGGGCCTGAAGCAGTGCAAAAACAACCCATGGCAGCAGTTCGCGGAAACCCACAACAAGGGCGACCGTGTTGAAGGTAAAATCAAGTCTATCACTGACTTCGGTATCTTCATCGGCCTGGACGGCGGCATCGATGGCCTGGTTCACCTGTCTGACATCTCCTGGAACGTTGCAGGCGAAGAAGCAGTTCGTGAATACAAAAAAGGCGACGAAATCGCAGCAGTTGTTCTGCAGGTTGACGCAGAGCGCGAGCGTATCTCTCTGGGCGTTAAACAGCTCGCAGAAGATCCGTTCAACAACTGGGTTGCACTGAACAAGAAAGGCGCAATCGTAAACGGTAAAGTCACTGCAGTTGACGCTAAAGGCGCAACCGTAGAGCTGGCTGACGGCGTTGAAGGTTACCTGCGCGCTTCTGAAGCTTCCCGTGACCGCGTTGAAGATGCAACTCTGGTTCTGAGCGTTGGCGACGACGTTGAAGCTAAATTCACCGGCGTTGATCGTAAAAACCGCGCAATCAGCCTGTCTGTTCGTGCGAAAGACGAAGCTGACGAGAAAGATGCAATCGCAACTGTTAACAAACAGGAAGATGCAAACTTCTCCAACAACGCAATGGCTGAAGCTTTCAAAGCAGCTAAAGGCGAGTAATCTTAGTCTTTCGGGTTACAACAACCTGAATTACGACGAGTTTACTTGACAGATTGCAGGATTCGTCCTGTAATCAAGCACAAAGGGCGGCTACGGCCGCCCTTGTTTAAGCTGTTAGCTAATTTTGCCTTGAAGGAAACCGGAGGAATAATGACCAAGTCAGAATTGATAGAAAGACTTGCCAGCCAGCAATCTCACATTCCTGCGAAAGCAGTGGAAGATGCTGTTAAAGAAATGCTGGAGCATATGGCCTCAACGCTTGCTCAAGGCGAGCGCATTGAAATCCGCGGTTTCGGCAGCTTCTCTCTGCATTATCGAGCACCCCGCACCGGGCGTAACCCAAAGACTGGCGATAAAGTTGAACTGGAAGGTAAATACGTTCCCCACTTTAAGCCGGGCAAAGAATTACGCGACCGCGCCAATATTTACGAAGAGTAAGTTTCGCCGATCGGTGACAACATACTTAAACGTTAAAAAAGCACCTTCGGGTGCTTTTTTTATGCCTTTAAATCTCTCTTTGAAGTGACCTCACAAAACGCGGGTTCTGTTGCGTTAACGCGGTAGATTTTGCGGATGGCGCGGCGCAGTTCCTTTCCTTGCCTGGCGACACACTCCCCGTTTAGCGTAACACTCCCTCTGACAGGGAGGTGCTAATGCGTTTACCACAACTTGCCGGCTGTGTGATTATCGGTATTCTGCCACTGCTCTGGCTGCCAGTGCTGCCCGGGCGGTGGGTTATCTGGGGGCTCATGGCCCTGGCGCTACTCATTGCGCAATGTCGACGCAGACCTGCGCAATATGCGGCATTGATAACGCTGTTTTTTGTCTGGGGAGCCCTCAGCGCAGGCGAGGTGCTGTGGCCGACGGAGAGGTTAACGGACAGGAATCGCCAGGTTGACGTTGAGCTAACCGCAACGGACGGGCAGACAACGCATCAGGGGAAGATTATCCGTCTGGATGGGCGACGGCTGTTTCCTGCGCCAGGGATTAGCCTCTACGGCAGCTACCTGCCAGAAACGCCCTGCGCAGGTCAGGTTTGGGCAATGACGCTGCGCGCGCGTCCGGTACACGGACAGCTCAACGATGGCGGGTTTGATAGCCAGCGTCATGCATTGTCGCAGCATCGTCCGTTAACCGGACTCTTTATCACCGCTGACGTTCGGGTGCGGACCTGTAGTTTGCGGGCGCGTTATCTTGCTTCGCTGAATCAAACGCTGAACGCGTTGCCGTGGCAATCGGTGATGCTAGGGTTAGGCATGGGGGAGCGTCTGGCGATACCGCGCGAGATAAAGACCCTGATGCAGGAAACCGGGACATCGCACCTGATGGCGATTTCTGGCTTACATATCGCGCTAGGGGCTTCATTGGGCTGGTTGCTGCTCAGAGGTGTGCAGTTTTTTCTCCCGTGCCGCTGGCTTGGCTGGCGGGCGCCGCTGCTCGTTGGCCTGGCGAGCGCGATTTTTTACGCCGGGCTGACCGGCATGCAGCCACCCGCGTTGCGCACCTGCGTCGCGCTGGCCGCCGGCTGCGCGCTGCGGCTATCCGGAAAACGCTGGTCGCCATGGCAGCTATGGGTCTGCTGCATTGGCGCAATACTGTTTGCCGATCCGCTGGCGGTGTTGTCCGAAAGCCTCTGGCTTTCCGCGTTTGCCGTTGCGGCGCTTATCTTCTGGTATCAGCTGGCGCCGCTGCCGGGCGGCAAAAGGAGCGGGCTACTGCGTCAAAGCCTCGCGTTATGTCATCTGCAGATCGGTTTAATGTTTTTACTTGCTCCTCTACAGATCGCACTTTTTCACGGTATCAGCCTGACGTCCGTACTGGCCAACTTGATTGCCGTGCCGCTGGTGACCTTTGTCGTTGTCCCGCTAATTCTGACCGCGATGTTTTTACACCTCTGCGCGCCGTTTATCATTGAGATGGCGGTCTGGCAATCGGCGGACCGTGTTCTGGCCGCGCTATTCTGGTTCTTACGACAGCTACCGCCCGGCTGGCTGGCGCTGGATGCGCGCTGGCTTGGGATAAGCTTGCTGCCGTGGCTGGCGTTAATCGTCTGGCGTTTTCATGCGTGGCGCACGTTGCCCGCGTTTTGTTTAGCATTGCTCGGGCTATTGAGCTGGCCCTTCTGGCGGAGCACGGCTGCTAACGAATGGCGAGTCACCATGCTGGATGTCGGGCAGGGGCTGGCAATGGTGATTGAACGCGAGGGCGCGGCGCTTCTCTATGATACCGGCCTGGCCTGGCCCGAGGGAGACAGCGGTCAGCAGATCATTATTCCCTGGCTACGCTGGCATCATTTGCAGCTTGAAGGCGTCGTTCTCAGCCACGAGCATCTCGATCACCGCGGCGGGCTAAATTCGGTGTTAAAGGCGTGGCCCCGGATATGGGTGCGAAGCCCTTTAGGCTGGGCGGGTCATTTAGCCTGCCAGCGCGGAGAAACCTGGCAGTGGCGGGGTTTAACCTTTCGCGCG
Source organism: Klebsiella sp. GW_Kp182 (assembly GCF_040062275.1). Classification (NCBI taxonomy): domain Bacteria; kingdom Pseudomonadati; phylum Pseudomonadota; class Gammaproteobacteria; order Enterobacterales; family Enterobacteriaceae; genus Klebsiella; species Klebsiella sp. GW_Kp182. Next base: position 31,455 of record NZ_JBEAFQ010000046.1, read on the forward strand.
CTCTGGCCGCTGCCCGGAGCGACAGCGCAGGGGAATAATCGCTCGTGCGTGGTGCGTATTGATGACGGTAAACACAGTATTCTGCTGACCGGGGATATCGAAACGCCCGCGGAACGGGCGATGATTAGCCGCTACTGGCAGCATCTTACGTCTACACTTATCCAGGTCCCCCACCACGGCAGTAATACCTCGTCGGGAATCGCCCTGCTGCGGAGCGTTGGCGGAGAAGCTGCGCTGGCTTCCGCTTCGCGCTATAACGCATGGCGCATGCCATCAACCAAAGTGATTCAGCGCTACCGAAAACAGAGCTATCAGTGGTTCGACACGCCGCATCAGGGGCAAATTACGGTGGTTTTTTCTCCGGATAGCTGGCAAATCCATGGCTTACGGGATCAAGTTTTACCGCGATGGTATCATCAGTGGTTTGGCGGGAAGGCGTAGAACGGGTAGAATATGCGGCTATTTCAACACAAGCTGGTTTATTGAATGCAGAACGATAAAGATCTCTCCACGTGGCAGACCTTCCGCCGACTCTGGCCGATTATAGCGCCGTTTAAACCCGGGCTAATCGTGGCAGCGGTAGCGTTAGTGCTTAACGCGGCTAGTGATACCTTCATGCTATCGCTTCTTAAACCGTTATTGGATGATGGTTTTGGTAAAACGGATCGCTCGGTGCTGATATGGATGCCGCTGGTGGTGATCGGGTTGATGGTTCTGCGCGGCATTACCAGCTACGTTTCGAGCTACTGTATCTCCTGGGTTTCCGGCAAGGTCGTGATGACGATGCGCCGTCGTTTATTCAGCCACATGATGGGGATGCCGGTTGCCTTCTTTGACAAACAGTCCACAGGGACGCTGCTATCGCGTATTACCTATGATTCCGAGCAGGTCGCGTCTTCTTCCTCCAGCGCGCTGATTACCGTTGTGCGCGAAGGCGCGTCGATTATTGGCCTCTTCGCGATGATGTTTTATTACAGCTGGCAGCTGTCATTGATTCTGATCGTGCTGGCGCCGATCGTGTCTATTGCGATTCGCGTGGTCTCGAAGCGTTTTCGTAATATCAGCAAGAATATGCAGAACACCATGGGCCAGGTGACGACCAGCGCAGAGCAGATGCTGAAAGGGCATAAAGAAGTGCTGATGTTTGGCGGTCAGGCCGTCGAAACCAAACGTTTTGATAAAGTCAGCAATAAAATGCGCCTGCAGGGGATGAAAATGGTCTCTGCGTCGTCAATTTCTGACCCGATTATTCAGCTGATCGCCTCTCTGGCCCTGGCTTTCGTGCTTTATGCTGCCAGCTTCCCGAGCGTAATGGAGACGCTGACGGCGGGTACCATCACCGTTGTCTTCTCTTCAATGATCGCCCTGATGCGCCCGCTGAAATCACTGACTAACGTCAACGCGCAGTTCCAGCGCGGGATGGCCGCTTGCCAGACGCTTTTCGCTATCCTTGACTCCGAGCAGGAGAAAGATGAAGGCACGCGGGTTATCGAACGCGCGAAGGGCAACCTCGAATTTAAAAACGTCACCTTCAGATACCCGGGACGTGAAGTCGCCGCGCTGCGCAATATAGACCTGAATATTCCGGAAGGGAAAACCGTGGCGCTGGTAGGGCGCTCGGGTTCGGGTAAGTCGACCATCGCCAGCCTGATTACGCGGTTCTACGATGTCGATGATGGGCAGATCTTACTTGACGGCCACGATCTGCGTGAATACACCCTGAGCTCCCTGCGCGATCAGGTTGCGCTGGTGTCGCAAAACGTTCATCTCTTTAACGATACCGTAGCGAATAACATCGCCTACGCGCGTACCGAAGAGTACAGCCGCGAGCAGATAGAAGAAGCCGCTCGTATGGCTTATGCCATGGACTTTATCAACAAAATGGACAATGGCCTGGATACGATTATCGGGGAAAACGGCGTTATGCTTTCCGGCGGTCAGCGCCAGCGTATCGCTATCGCTCGCGCCCTGCTGCGTAACAGCCCGATACTGATCCTCGACGAAGCCACGTCGGCGCTGGATACCGAATCGGAACGCGCTATTCAGGCGGCGCTGGACGAACTGCAGAAAAACCGCACCTCGCTGGTGATTGCCCACCGTCTGTCGACGATTGAGCAGGCCGACGAGATCGTGGTGGTGGAAGATGGCCAGATCGTTGAACGCGGCAGCCATACCGACCTGCTTGAGCACAAGGGCGTTTACGCCCAGCTGCATAAGATGCAGTTCGGCGCATGATTGCACGCATCTGGTCCGGTGAGTCGCCCTTATGGCGGCTGCTGCTTCCGCTCTCCTGGCTCTATGGCCTGGTGAGCGGGTTGATACGGCTGAGCTATAAACTCGGTTGGCAAAAAGCCTGGCGAGCGCCGGTGCCGGTGGTGGTGGTGGGTAATCTGACCGCGGGCGGTAATGGTAAAACGCCGGTTGTCGTCTGGCTGGTGGAACAGCTCCAGCAGCGCGGTATTCGCGTTGGCGTCGTTTCACGCGGCTACGGCGGTAAAGCGGTGAGCTATCCGCTGCTGCTGAATACGGCTACCCCCACAGCGGAAGCGGGCGATGAGCCGGTGCTGATTTACCAGCGTACCGGCGCGCCGGTTGCCGTCTCGCCGGTACGCAGCGATGCGGTACAGGCCCTGCTCGCCGCCCACGATCTTCAGCTTATCGTCACAGATGATGGCCTGCAGCACTATAAGCTGGCGCGCGACAAAGAAATTGTGGTGATTGACGGCGTGCGCCGTTTTGGCAACGGCTGGTGGCTGCCTGCCGGCCCCATGCGCGAGCGCGCTTCGCGTTTACGCAGCGTGGATGCGGTTATCGTTAACGGCGGTCTCGCCCGTCCGGGAGAGATCCCGATGCAGCTTCGCCCCGGGCAGGCGGTAAATCTGCTGACCGGCGAACGCCGGGATGCGGCGGCGTTGGACAACGTGGTGGCGATGGCCGGAATCGGCCACCCGCCGCGCTTCTTCGCCACCCTTGAAAGCTGCGGCGTCAGTCCGGTAAAAACCGTCGCCTTAGCCGATCATCAGGCATTGGCGCAGAGCGCAGTCGCCGCGCTGGCGACGCCGCAGCAAACCCTGCTGATGACCGAAAAAGATGCGGTGAAGTGCCGCGAATTTGCTCAGGCAAACTGGTGGTATCTTCCGGTCGACGCGATAATGACTGACCAACGCGCGCAGCGGTTGCTCACGGACTTAGTTACCCTGGCGCAACGCTAATCGTCGTATCACCGCTTGCGCCGGAACCCTTAACGGAGAAGCTGCATGCCGGTATTGTCCCTCTCGCTTAAAGAAGCCCGCCATCTTCACCTTGCCGCTCAGGGGCTGCTAAAAAAGCCCCGTCGCCGCGCAAAGCCCGGGGATATTCTGCAGACCATTAAGCAGATGTCCCTGCTGCAAATCGATACCATCAACGTTGTTGCGCGCAGTCCTTATCTGGTGCTGTTCAGCCGCCTCGGCCACTATCCGCAGCGCTGGCTGGACGAGGCGCTCCGCGCCGGCGAGCTGATGGAGTACTGGGCGCACGAAGCCTGCTTTTTACCGCGCAGCGACTTTTCACTGGTGCGTCACCGCATGCTGACGCCGGATAAAATGGGCTGGAAATATCACAAAGCGTGGATGACCGAACACGCCGAGGGCATTCAGGCGCTGTTGGCGCATATAGCCGAAAATGGCCCGGTTCGCTCGGCCGACTTCGAGCATCCGCGCAAAGGCGCCAGCGGATGGTGGGAGTGGAAACCGCATAAGCGCCATCTTGAAGGCTTATTCACCGCCGGTGAAGTGATGGTTATCGAGCGGCGTAATTTTCAGCGCGTTTACGATCTGACGCAGCGGGTCATGCCGGACTGGGACGATGAGCGCGACGGGCTCTCTCAGGAGCAGGCTGAAGCCATGATGTTACGTAATAGTGCTCGCAGCCTGGGGGTTTTTCGCGCGCAGTGGTTGGCGGATTATTATCGTCTGCGTCAGCCCCCGCTGCCGCTACTGCTGGCGAGCTGGCAGGAGGAGGGGCTGGTGGTGCCGGTTAACGTTGAAGCGCTGGGCGAAATGTGGCTCCACCGTGATGCTCTGGCGCTGCTGGAATCTTCTCCCGGCGGTAGGCTCGCCGCCAGCCGCAGCGCGGTGCTTTCGCCTTTCGATCCGGTAGTCTGGGATCGCAAACGAGCGGAACAGCTGTTTAACTTTACCTATCGCCTGGAGTGCTACACGCCCGCGCCGAAACGGCAGTATGGCTATTTCGTATTACCGCTGCTGCACCAGGGGAGACTGGTTGGCAGAATGGATAGCAAAATGCACCGCAAAACCGGCGTTCTGGAAATTATCGCCCTGTGGCTGGAGGAGGGCGTCAAGGTGACGTCGGGTCTGGAGAGCGGGCTAAAACGCGCCATTGATGATTTTGCCCTCTGGCAGGAAGCCACGCGGGTGAGCTGCGGGAAGCTGCCGGCGGAACTTTTTGCCGGGCGGCAACAGGGTTGGGAAATTGACGCTGCCTGAGCCCACGTGTGATATGCTGCTGAAGAATCTATTCGGTCCATCTGGAGGAATCATGGATCACCGTTTACTTGAAATTATCGCCTGTCCGGTTTGTAACGGTAAGCTGTATTACAGCCAGGATAAGCAAGAACTGATCTGCAAACTTGATCGCCTGGCTTTTCCGCTGCGTGAAGGCATTCCCGTACTGCTGGAAACCGAAGCCCGCCCGCTTCCTGTAGAAGAGAGCCAGTCATGAGTTTCGTGGTTATTATCCCCGCGCGCTTTGCTTCTACCCGCCTGCCAGGGAAACCGCTCCAGGATATCAACGGCAAGCCGATGATTGTCCATGTTCTGGAACGCGCTCGCGAATCCGGGGCCGAGCGGATTATCGTTGCTACCGACCATCCAGACGTGGCCCGCGCGGTGGAAGCCGCCGGCGGTGAAGTCTGCATGACCCGTGAAGATCATCAGTCTGGTACCGAACGCCTGGCCGAGGTGGTTGAAAAATGCGCCTTCAGCGATGACACCATCATTGTGAATATTCAGGGCGATGAGCCGATGATCCCGCCCGCGATCGTGCGCCAGGTAGCCGAGAATCTGGCTGCCAGCACCAGTGGTATGGCAACCTTAGCGGTGCCAATCCACGATGCGGAAGAGGCGTTTAATCCAAATGCGGTGAAGGTCGTCATGGATGCTGAGGGCTACGCGCTCTATTTTTCCCGCGCCACCATTCCGTGGGATCGCGATCGTTTCGCTAAATCCCGCGAGGCTATCGGTGATTCGCTGCTGCGTCATATCGGTATTTATGGCTATCGCGCCGGTTTTATTCGTCGCTATGTGAGCTGGGCGCCGAGCCCGCTGGAGCAAATAGAGATGCTCGAGCAGCTGCGCGTGCTGTGGTATGGCGAGAAAATCCATGTCGCGGTGGCGGAAGTGGTTCCCGGTACAGGTGTCGATACGCCGGAAGATCTGGAGCGCGTTCGCGCGGAGCTGCGTTAATCCCCCAATCCCCTCCGCCAGGAGGGGATATCCCCAGGCCGTTATTCCATACTTTTTTACGTCAATTTTGATCTCACCCGATGACAACCCCGGCCCAGGCGCTCATTATGAAACCGGTAGTATTCATAGGGGTAATCAGAAATGGAACAGTTGCGTACCGAGCTGAGCCACCTGCTGGGTGAAAAACTAAGCCGCGTGGAGTGCGTCAGCGAGAAACCGTCGTCGGCGCTGTGGTCGCTATATGATGCGCAGGGAAACCCAATGCCGCTGCTGGCGCGCAGCTTTACGACGCCCGGGGTGGCGCGTCAGCTGGCGTGGAAGATATCAACCCTGGCGCGAAGCGGCACCGTCCGTATGCCGGTTGTCTACGGCGTGATGACGCACGACGAGCATCCGGGTCCCGATGTACTGCTGATTGAACGACTGCGCGGCGTCTCGGTTGAAGCCCCCGCCCGCACGCCGGAGCGCTGGGAGCAGCTGCAGGAGCAGATCGTGGAAGCGCTGCTGGCCTGGCATCGTCAGGATAGCGGCGGCTGCGTCGGGATGGTCGATAGCACTCAGGAAAATCTCTGGCCGTACTGGTACCGCCAGCGCGTGGAGGTGCTATGGAGTACGCTGAATCTTTATCAGGATACCGGCCTGACGATGCAGGACAAACGCATCCTGTTCCGCACGCGCGAATGCCTTATGGATTTGTTTAAAGGTTTCAATGATAACTGCGTGCTGGTACACGGTAGCTTCACGCTGCGCAGCATGCTTAAAGATCCGCGCAGCGATCAGCTGCTGGCGATGGTGGGGCCGGGCATGATGCTCTGGGCGCCGCGGGAATACGAGCTTTTCCGTCTGGCCGAGAGCGGTCAGGAAGAGGAGCTGCTGTGGCACTATCTGCGCCGGGCGCCGGTGGCGGAAGCGTTTCTCTGGCGGCGCTGGCTGTATCTGCTGTGGGACGAAGTGGATAATCTGGTGAATACCGGACGCTTTGACCGCGTCCGGTTTGACCTGGCGGCAAAATCAATCCTGCCCTGGCTCGCCTGAAGAACCTTTTAGCCACTGCCAGATGCGGCCTAACGTTTCGTAACCCACCCGATCGCTATGCATGAGCCAGACGGGCGAAGGAATAGCCCGCTCCCACGGGTTAAGCGGTGACTCAATCGCCAGCTGGTTGGCCGGCGCGGGCAGGGGAGTTAGCCCGGCGCGGCGAAAGAAAAGCATCGCCCGCGGCAGATGAGAGGCGGAGGTGACCAGCAGGAACGGCGCATCGCCTATCGCCATCTTCACCGCAGCGGCTTCCTCTTCGGTATCTTTTGGTTTATCCAGGACAAGGATTTCGCTGCGCGGTATGCCCAGGCTCTCTGCCACTCTGGCCCCGGCTTCTGCCGTACTGACCGGATTTGTTTTTGCCGCTGCGCCGGTAAAGATGAGTTTCGAGCCCGGATTTTCATACCACAGGCGGATCCCCTCCGTCAGCCGCGGCAGGCTATTATTGATGAGATTGGAACTGGGCGCCCAGTCCGGGTTCCAGGTGTAGCCTCCGCCAAGCACGACCACGTACTGCACGCGCTTTTCACCTCGCCACGTCGGGTACTTATCTTCAATTGGCTTGAGCAGGCTATCGGCGACCGGTTGCAGGCTCAACAGCAGCAACAGCAGCCAGCCGAGGCTGACGCAGAGCTTGCCGGTACGCTGGAAACGGCTAAACCACAGCAGGGCTATGCCGAACGCAATGAGCAGCAGCAGCAGGGGAAGCGGCAGCATCATACCGCCTAAAACCTTTTTCAGCGTAAAAAGCATGCCGTACGGTTCCTTTTTTAACCATATAACCAAAGATATGCCCGGATCTTACAACAGATCGCTTCATTCTCCGCGCGGGTATGACAAAATAGCGGCTTTGTGTTGGCGTGTGGAGTCACCCGTGCAGGATCGTAATTTCGATGATATTGCTGAAAAGTTTTCGCGCAATATATACGGCACCACCAAAGGCCAGCTGCGGCAGGCGATCCTCTGGCAGGATTTGCAACCGCTGCTGGACCGGCTGGGGCCTGGGCCATTGCGAGTTCTTGACGCGGGCGGCGGCGAAGGGCAGACGGCGATCAAAGTGGCGGAAATGGGGCATCACGTCACGTTATGCGATCTCTCTGGTGAAATGGTGGCTCGTGCCCGGCAGGCGGCTGCCGATAAAGGTGTGATCGACAACATGCATTTTGTACAATGCGCGGCTCAGGATATTGAGCAGCATTTGGAAAGTCCGGTCGATCTGATACTGTTTCATGCGGTGCTGGAGTGGATAGCCGAACCACAGGCGATGTTGCGTACCCTGTGGTCGATGCTGCGCCCCGGCGGCGCGTTGTCGCTGATGTTCTACAATGCTAACGGTCTGTTGATGCACAATATGGTCGCCGGAAATCTCGACTATGTGCAAATCGGCATGCCGAAAAAGAAAAAACGCACGCTGTCGCCGGGCTATCCGCGCGATCCGCAGCAGGTTTACGGCTGGCTGGAAGAGATTGGCTGGCAGATTACCGGCAAGACCGGCGTGCGGGTGTTTCATGATTATCTGCGTGAAAAACACCAACAGCACGATAAATTTGCGGCGCTGCTGGAGCTGGAAACGCGCTACTGTCGCCAGGAGCCGTATATTAGCTTAGGCCGTTATATTCACGTCACCGCGCTTAAGCCGCAGATGCAAGGATAAACTATGAGTGAATTTTCCCAGACAGTCCCCGAACTGGTTGCCTGGGCCAGGAAAAATGATTTTTCTATTTCGCTGCCGGTCGACAGACTCTCTTTTCTGCTGGCGATTGCCACGCTGAACGGCGAGCGGATGGAAGGGGAAATGACCGAGGGAGAACTGGTGGATGCGTTCCGCCACGTGAGTGATGCGTTTGAGCAGACCAGCGAAACCATCAGCCAGCGCGCCAATAATGCCATTAACGATATGGTGCGCCAGCGTCTGCTGAACCGCTTTACCAGCGAAATCACCGAGGGTAACGCTATTTATCGCCTGACGCCGCTGGGCATTGGGATCACCGACTACTATATTCGCCAGCGCGAGTTCTCCACCCTGCGACTGTCGATGCAGCTCTCCATCGTTGCCAGCGAACTCAAGCGCGCCGCCGACTCGGCAGAAGAGGGCGGCGATGAGTTCCACTGGCATCGTAACGTTTTCGCTCCGCTGAAGTACTCGGTAGCGGAAATCTTTGACAGCATTGACCTGACTCAGCGAATCATGGATGAGCAGCAGCAGCTGGTGAAAGATGATATTGCCCAGCTGCTGAACAAAGACTGGCGGGCGGCGATCTCCAGCTGCGAGCTGCTGCTGTCGGAAACGTCCGGCACCCTGCGGGAACTGCAGGATACCCTGGACGCGGCGGGCGATAAGCTGCAGGCAAACCTGCTGCGTATCCAGGATTCGACCATGGCGCGCGACGATCTGAATTTTATCGATCGTCTGGTGTTCGATCTGCAAAGCAAGCTGGACCGTATCGTCAGCTGGGGGCAGCAGGCGATTGACCTGTGGATCGGCTACGATCGCCACGTGCATAAATTTATCCGTACCGCCATTGATATGGATAAAAACCGCGTCTTCGCACAGCGTCTGCGTCAGTCGGTGCAAACCTACTTCGACGCCCCCTGGGCGCTCACCCATGCGAATGCCGATCGTCTGCTTGATATGCGCGATGAAGAGATGGCGCTGCATGATGAAGAGGTCACCGGGGAACTTCCAACGGATCTGGAGTACGAAGAGTTTAACGAAATTCGCGAACAGCTGGCGGCGCTGATTGAAGGACAGCTGGTGGTCTATAAAGAGAAGGGACTGCCGCTGGATCTTGGCCTGGTGGTACGCGAATATCTGTCGCAGTATCCGCGCGCGCGCCACTTTGACGTCGCGCGTATTGTGGTCGACCAGGCGGTACGTTTGGGCGTAGCGCAAGCAGATTTCACCGGACTGCCGGCAAAATGGCAGCCGATTAATGATTACGGAGCCAAGGTACAGGCGCATGTCATCGACAAATATTGAACAAGTGATGCCGGTTAAACTGGCGCAAGCGTTGGCTAATCCGTTATTTCCGGCGCTGGATAGCGCCCTGCGCGCGGGCCGTCATATCGGCCTTGACGAGCTGGATAATCACGCATTTTTAATGGATTTTCAGGATTACCTGGAAGAGTTTTATGCTCGCTACAACGTCGAGCTGATTCGCGCGCCGGAGGGTTTTTTCTATCTGCGCCCGCGGTCGACCACGCTGATCCCGCGCTCGGTGCTCTCCGAGCTGGATATGATGGTGGGTAAAATTCTCTGCTATCTCTACCTCAGCCCGGAGCGTCTGGCCAACGAGGGCATCTTCACTCAGCAGGAGCTTTACGACGAACTGCTGACCCTCGCAGACGAAGCCAAGCTGCTCAAGCTGGTCAATAACCGTTCTACCGGGTCCGACCTTGACCGCCAGAAGCTGCAGGAAAAAATGCGCGCTTCGCTCAACCGCCTGCGCCGCCTCGGCATGGTGTGGTTTATGGGCCATGACAGCAGCAAATTCCGCATCACCGAATCGGTGTTTCGCTTCGGCGCCGACGTGCGCGCCGGTGACGATCCGCGCGAAGCCCAGCTGCGTATGATCCGCGACGGTGAAGCGATGGCGCTGGAAAATCGCCTGCAGCTTAATGATGAGAATGAAGAGAATCAGCCGGATAGCGGGGAGGAAGAGTAATGATTGAACGCGGTAAGTTTCGCTCGCTGACGCTGGTTAACTGGAACGGTTTTTTTGCCCGTACCTTTGATCTTGATGAATTAGTGACCACGCTTTCCGGCGGTAACGGTGCCGGTAAATCCACGACCATGGCCGCCTTCGTCACCGCACTGATCCCGGACCTGACGCTGCTGCACTTTCGTAACACCACGGAAGCGGGGGCGACCAGCGGCTCGCGCGATAAAGGCCTGCACGGTAAGCTGCGCGCTGGCGTCTGCTACTCCGTGCTGGACGTGATCAACTCCCGCCACCAGCGCGTGGTGGTCGGCGTTCGTCTACAGCAGGTCGCCGGTCGCGATCGTAAAGTCGATATCAAGCCTTTTGCGATCCAGGGCCTGCCAACCTCCATCCAGCCAACTCAGCTGCTGACCGAAACCCTTAAAGAACGCCAGGCGCGCGTGGTGACGCTCAACGAGCTGAAAGATAAGCTCGAAGCGATGGAAGGGGTGCAGTTCAAGCAGTTTAACTCTATTACCGAGTATCACTCGCTGATGTTCGACCTGGGCGTGGTGGCTCGCCGCCTGCGTTCGGCTTCGGACCGTAGCAAATACTATCGCCTGATCGAAGCCTCGCTGTACGGCGGTATTTCGAGCACCATTACCCGCTCGCTGCGCGACTACCTGTTGCCGGAAAACGGCGGCGTGCGTAAGGCGTTCCAGGATATGGAAGCGGCGCTGCGTGAAAACCGCATGACGCTGGAAGCTATCCGCGTGACGCAGTCGGACCGCGACCTGTTCAAGCATCTGATCAGCGAAGCCACCAACTACGTTGCCGCCGACTATATGCGTCACGCTAACGAGCGACGCATTCATCTCGACAAGGCGCTGGAGTATCGTCGCGATCTGTTCACCTCCCGCGCTCAGCTCGCGGCGGAACAGTATAAGCACGTCGATATGGCCCGCGAGCTGCAGGAACATAACGGCGCGGAAGGCGATCTGGAAGCCGATTATCAGGCCGCCAGCGACCATCTGAACCTGGTGCAGACCGCTCTGCGCCAGCAGGAAAAAATCGAGCGCTATGAAGCGGATCTTGATGAACTGCAGATTCGCCTCGAAGAGCAAAATGAAGTTGTCGCGGAAGCGGTTGACCAGCAGGAAGAGAACGAAGCCCGCGCCGAAGCCGCCGAGCTGGAAGTGGATGAGCTGAAAAACCAGCTTGCCGACTACCAGCAGGCGCTGGACGTGCAGCAGACTCGCGCGATTCAGTACACCCAGGCGCTGCAGGCGCTGGAGCGGGCAAAAGCCCTCTGCCATCTGCCGGATTTAACGCCGGAGAGCGCCGACGAGTGGCTGGAAACTTTCCAGGCGAAAGAGCAGGAAGCGACGGAGAAAATGCTGTCGCTGGAACAGAAGATGAGCGTGGCGCAAACCGCGCACAGCCAGTTTGAACAGGCTTACCAGCTGGTGGTGGAGATCAACGGCCCGCTGGCGCGTAATGAAGCCTGGAACGTGGCGCGCGACCTGCTGCGCGAAGGCGTTAATCAACGTCATCAGGCCGAACAGGCGCACGGGCTGCGCAGTCGTCTGACGGAGCTTGAACAGCGTCTGCGTGAACAGCAGGATGCCGAACGCCAGCTCAATGAGTTCTGTAAGCGCCAGGGCAAACGCTACGATATCGACGAGCTGGAAGCCCTGCACCAGGAGCTGGAAGCCCGCATCGCATCCCTTTCCGACAGCGTTTCCACCGCCAGCGAACGGCGGATGACCCTGCGTCAGGAGCTGGAACAGCTGCAGTCGCGGACGCAAACGCTGATGCGCCGCGCGCCCATCTGGCTGGCGGCGCAGAACAGCCTCAATCAGCTGTGCGAGCAGAGCGGCGAGCAGTTTGAGTCAAGCCAGGACGTCACCGAATATCTCCAGCAGCTGCTGGAGCGTGAACGCGAAGCTATCGTGGAGCGCGATGAAGTCGGGGCCCGCAAGCGCGCTATCGACGATGAAATTGAGCGTCTTAGCCAGCCGGGCGGTTCAGAAGATCAGCGCCTGAACGCGCTGGCGGAACGTTTTGGCGGCGTACTGCTGTCGGAAATCTACGATGACGTGAGTCTCGATGATGCCCCGTATTACTCCGCGCTCTACGGTCCTTCCCGCCACGCCATTGTGGTACCGGATCTGTCGCTGATTGCCGATCAGCTGGAAGGTCTCGAAGATTGTCCCGAAGATCTCTACCTGATCGAGGGCGATCCGCAGTCCTTTGATGACAGCGTATTCAGCGTCGATGAGCTGGAAAAGGCGGTGGTCGTTAAGATTGCCGATCGTCAGTGGCGCTATTCACGCTTCCCGACGCTGCCGCTGTTTGGCCGCGCCGCGCGTGAAAGCCGCGTTGAAACGCTGCACGCCGAGCGCGAAAGCCTGTCCGAGCGCTTTGCGACCCTGTCGTTTGATGTGCAGAAAACCCAGCGCCTCCATCAGGCGTTCAGCCGCTTTATCGGTAACCATCTTGCGGTGGCCTTTGAGGACGACCCGGAAGAAGAAATCCGTAAACTGAATACGCGTCGCGGCGAACTGGAGCGGGCGCTGACCGCCCATGAGAGCGATAACCAGCAGAACCGGGTACAGTATGAGCAGGCAAAAGAGGGCGTATCCGCACTCAACCGCCTGCTGCCGCGTCTGAATTTGCTGGCCGATGACTCGCTGGCCGATCGCGTGGATGAGATCCAGGAACGCCTTGACGAAGCGCAGCAAGCCGCGCGCTTCGTCCAGCAGCATGGGAATCAGCTGGCAAAACTGGAGCCGATCGTTTCCGTGCTTCAAAGCGACCCGGAGCAGTTTGAACAGCTGAAAGAAGATTACGCCTATTCGCAGCAGACTCAGCGCGACGCGCGTCAGCAGGCATTTGCGCTGACCGAAGTGGTGCAGCGTCGCGCCCACTTTAGCTACTCCGATTCTGCAGAGATGCTGAGCGGTAATAGCGATCTGAACGAGAAGCTGCGCCAGCGTCTGGAGCAGGCTGAGGCGGAGCGCGCCCGTACCCGCGAAGCGCTGCGTACCCACGCCGCGCAGCTCAACCAGTACAACCAGGTGCTGGCATCGCTGAAAAGCTCCTACGACACCAAGAAAGAGCTGCTCAACGACCTGCATAAAGAGCTTCAGGACATTGGCGTGCGCGCCGACTCCGGCGCCGAAGAGCGTGCTCGTCTGCGCCGCGATGAGCTTCATGCTCAGCTCAGCAACAACCGCGCGCGGCGGAACCAGCTCGAAAAAGCATTGACCTTCTGCGAAGCGGAAATGGATAACCTGACCCGCAGGCTGCGCAAGCTGGAGCGCGATTACTGCGAAATGCGCGAACAGGTGGTCAGCGCTAAAGCCGGCTGGTGTGCGGTCATGCGCCTGGTGAAAGACAACGGCGTGGAGCGTCGCCTGCATCGTCGCGAGTTGGCCTACCTTTCGGCAGATGAACTGCGCTCGATGTCGGATAAGGCGCTCGGCGCGCTGCGTCTGGCGGTCTCGGATAACGAACACCTGCGCGATGTACTGCGTATTTCTGAAGATCCGAAACGCCCGGAGCGTAAAATCCAGTTCTTTGTCGCCGTTTATCAGCATCTGCGCGAGCGTATTCGCCAGGATATCATCCGCACCGACGATCCGGTGGAAGCGATTGAGCAGATGGAGATCGAACTCAGCCGTCTGACGGAAGAGCTGACCAACCGCGAGCAGAAGCTGGCCATCAGCTCCCGCAGCGTGGCCAATATTATCCGCAAGACTATCCAGCGCGAGCAAAACCGTATTCGTATGCTCAACCAGGGGCTGCAGAGCGTCTCCTTCGGCCAGGTCAACAGCGTGCGTCTGAACGTCAACGTGCGGGAAACCCACTCGATGCTGCTGGACGTGCTGTCAGAACAGCATGAACAGCATCAGGACCTGTTTAACAGCAATCGTCTGACCTTCTCGGAAGCGCTGGCGAAGCTGTATCAGCGCCTCAATCCGCAGATTGATATGGGGCAGCGTGCGCCGCAGACCATCGGTGAAGAGCTGCTGGACTACCGCAACTATCTGGAGATGGAAGTGGAAGTTAACCGTGGTTCTGACGGCTGGCTGCGCGCGGAATCCGGTGCGCTATCGACCGGTGAGGCTATCGGTACCGGGATGTCGATTCTGGTGATGGTGGTACAGAGCTGGGAAGATGAGTCCATGCGCCTGCGCGGTAAGGACATTTCGCCGTGTCGTCTGCTGTTCCTTGATGAAGCGGCGCGTCTGGATGCTCGCTCTATCGCGACGCTGTTCGAGCTCTGCGATCGTCTGGAGATGCAGCTGATTATCGCGGCGCCGGAAAATATCAGCCCGGAAAAAGGTACCACCTATAAGCTGGTGCGTAAGGTCGTGAATAATCACGAGCACGTGCACGTCGTCGGGCTGCGTGGCTTCGCACCGCAGCTGCCCGAAACGCTGCCGGGAACGGCAAATGCTTCATAGGATGGTACAATAACCAGCCAAAGGGCGACGCGATGTCGCCCTTTTTGTTATCCGTTCCTGTATTTTAGGATTGTATAATCTTTTAACTTCTTTACATTTGGGAAGGCAAAAGCGTTTTCGTCTTCATATACTGAAAGTAAGCCCCATTTTAGCGGGCAGCAATGTGTTAACAGGGGGCAAGGGATGTTGCTAAAGAAACGGTATGGTCGTCAATTGTCTGCGCTCAGCCTGAGCCTGGCGTTTGCATTTGCTCCACTGTTCAATGTCCAGGCTGAAGAGCCTGAAGTGGTACCATCGGATAGCTCTGCCACCATCAGCGAGCTCTCTTCCGCGCTAAGCCAAAGCGCAAACCAATCCGCGGCGGTCGCCCAAATGGCCGGCGAGCAGGCGCTTTCTGCCGATGCGGCAGCGAAGAGCCGCGCCGGGATTCAGGCGGTACTGCCGTCCGGTTATCAACCCGTGTTTATGAATCCGCTGGTATCGCTGTATGCGTCCAGGGATATGAAACCGATGTGGGATAACCGCGAGGCGGTGCAGGCGTTTCAACAGCAGCTGGCTGAGGTTGCTATCGCCGGTTTTCAGCCGCAGTTCACCACCTGGGTTGAGCTGTTGACCGACCCGGCAGTGAACGGTCTGGCGCGGGATGTCGTTCTGTCTGACGCCATGATGGGCTATCTGCATTTTATTAGCGGTATTCCGACTCAGGGCAACCGCTGGCTGTATGGCACGAAACCGTATGCCATGTCGACGCCGCCTCTGTCGGTGATTAACCAGTGGCAGGTGGCGCTGGATAACGGTTCGCTGCCGCAGTTTATTGCGGGTCTGGCTCCGCAGCATCCGCAGTATGCCGCAATGCATCAGGCGCTATTAGCTCAGGTTGCCGATTCCCGTCCCTGGCCGCAGCTCACCGGTAAGACGTCGCTGCGCCCGGGGGAATGGAGCAACGATGCCGGCGCGCTGCGCGAAATTTTACAGCGCACCGGTATGCTGGATGACGCGGCAAAAATTTCGTTGCCCGGCGATGAGGTGGTGAGTCCGTCCGCCGGGAAAAAGGCCAAGAGCAGCGGCCGTGGCGTTTACGATCGCCAGTTAGTGGAGGGCGTTAAGCGCTTCCAGGCGTGGCAGGGACTGGGCGCAGACGGCGTGATTGGTCAGGCGACCCGCGACTGGCTCAACGTTTCTCCTGCGCAGCGCGCCGGCGTGCTGGCATTGAATATCCAGCGTTTGCGCCTGCTGCCGGGTAATCTGGCGACCGGAATTATGGTGAATATTCCCGCCTTTTCGCTGGTCTATTACCAGGACGGTAGCCAGGTGCTGGCATCGCGGGTTATCGTTGGCCGTCCGGACCGCAAAACCCCTATGATGAGCAGTGCGCTGAACAACGTTGTGGTCAACCCGCCGTGGAACGTTCCGCCGACGCTGGCGCGCAACGATATTCTGCCGAAGGTGCGCAATAACCCAGGCTATCTTGAGCAGCACGGCTATACGATGATGCGCGGCTGGAATAGCAAAGAGACTATCGACCCGTATCAGGTGGACTGGGAAACGATAACCGCATCGAATCTGCCGTTCCGCTTCCAGCAGGCTCCCGGCGCGCGCAATTCGCTGGGGCGCTATAAATTCAATATGCCAAGTTCAGATGCGATATATTTGCACGATACGCCCAATCACAATCTGTTCCAGCGTGATGGACGCGCGCTGAGTTCCGGGTGCGTGCGCGTGAATAAAGCCTCAGAACTGGCCAATATGCTGCTTCAGGATGCTGGCTGGAATGATGCGCGTATTTCAGATGCGCTTAAACAGGGGAATACCCGCTACGTTAATATTCGCCAGAATATCCCGGTTAATCTCTATTATTTGACCGCGTTCGTCGGCGCTGATGGACGTACACAATATCGAACAGATATTTACAATTACGATCTCACCGCGCGATCCAGCGCACAAATTCTACCTAAAGCTGAACAATTAATCAGATAAATGAAGTAGTTCAACGGATTTGGTTGTCCTACCTCTGTGTGAAAACGGGCCTTGCACGCTGCAAGGCCCGAGTTTACTGGGGTTAGGCTACCTTGACGTTGGCAATAATGCCCGGTAAGGTGCCTTTCGTGCGCCAGAAGTGCATATACATATAATCCTGCAAAGGCGCTGTGGCAGTAAGCAGCCCGTTCTCCATAGCTGATATTTATTAGCCGTAGGGGAGCGAGCGCGTGCTGGCGGCTAACGGGCGCATTGCGGGAAAAGTATATTACGATTCATTTACCTGTAGACCTGATTATCATGGACAAATTTGACGCTAATCGCCGCAAACTGCTGGCGTTAGGTGGAGCCGCGCTCGGTGCTGCTGCCATTCTGCCTGCGCCGGCATTTGCCACCCTCTCGACCCCCCGACCGCGTATTTTGACGCTGAACAACCTGCATACCGGTGAATCACTCAAGGCGGAGTTTTTCGATGGCAGAGGCTATATTCAGGATGAATTAGCAAGACTTAATCATTTTTTCCGTGATTATCGCGCGAATAAGATTAAGTCCATCGATCCCGGTTTGTTCGATCAACTCTATCGTTTGCAGGGATTACTTGGTACCAACAAGCCTGTCCAGCTTATTTCCGGTTATCGTTCTGTTGATACCAATAATGAGCTTCGCGCGCGTAGCCGGGGTGTGGCAAAACACAGCTACCACACTAAAGGCCAGGCCATGGATTTTCATATTGAAGGCATTTCGTTAAGCAATGTTCGCAAAGCCGCGTTATCTATGCGCACAGGTGGTGTAGGATACTACCCACGTAGCAACTTTGTGCATATTGATACCGGGCCAGTACGGCACTGGTAACGAAAGGAGCCTCATGAACTATCGTATTATTCCGGTTACCGCGTTCGCGCAGAACTGTTCTTTAATCTGGTGTGAACAAACCAAACTGGCGGCGCTGGTCGATCCCGGCGGTGATGCTGAGCGAATCAAACAGGAAGTCGCGGCGGCAGGCGTTAGCCTGATGCAGATTCTGCTCACGCACGGTCATCTCGATCACGTTGGTGCGGCGGCGGAGCTGGCACAACATTATGGCGTGCCGATTATTGGGCCGGAAAAAGAAGATGAGTTCTGGCTGGAAGGACTACCGGCGCAGAGCCGGATGTTCGGTCTGGAAGATTGCCAGCCGCTGCAGCCGGATCGCTGGCTGAACGAAGGCGATACGGTCAGCGTGGGGAATATTTCCCTACAGGTGCTGCACTGCCCAGGCCATACGCCGGGGCACGTGGTCTTCTTCGATCCTGCTTCCCGACTGTTGATTTCTGGCGATGTGATTTTTAAAGGCGGAGTAGGGCGTAGCGACTTCCCTCGCGGCGACCATAGCCAACTGATCGATGCGATTAAGCGCAAGCTGTTGCCGCTGGGCGATGACGTGTCGTTTATTCCGGGTCATGGACCGATGTCGACCCTTGGCTATGAGCGTCTGCACAACCCATTCCTGCAGGATGAAATGCCGGTCTGGTGACCGAAGCCAGCATATAAAAAAGGCCGCACATGCGGCCTTTTGTTTGCCCTGCGCTGAGGTTACAGTACGGCAACAATCGCTTCGCACAGCGGCGCCATGTTGTCGGGCGTCATACCGGCGACGTTTATACGTCCGGACGCCACCGCGTAAATTCCGAACTCTTCACGCAGACGCAGTACCTGCTCTTTGGTCAGGCCGCTGAACGAGAACATCCCGTTTTGCTGAATGATGAAAGAGAAATCGCGGCTGGCGCCTTTTTCCTGCAGGGTATTAACGAACAGCAGACGCATACGCTGGATGCGTTGACGCATGTCGGTCAACTCTTGCTCCCAGATGGCGCGCAGCGCGTCATTGCTGAGAATGGTCGCCACTACCGAGGCGCCGTGAGCGGGCGGATTTGAGTAGTTCGCGCGGATAACCGACTTCATCTGGCTGAAAGCGCGGTCTACCGCTTCCTGGTCAGCGGCGACCAGCGTACAGGCGCCCACGCGCTCGTTGTACAGGCCGAAGTTTTTCGAGTAGGAGCTGGCAACCAGCAGCTCTTTATGCAGAGCGGCGAAAGCGCGCAGGCCTTCAGCATCTTCTTCCAGGCCGCGGGCAAAGCCCTGGTAGGCAAAGTCAAACAGCGGCAGCCAGCCTTTCTCTACGGAGAGCTGCGCCAGCTGTTGCCACTGCTCCAGCGTCGGATCGATACCGGTTGGGTTATGGCAGCAGCCGTGGAACAGAACCACGTCGCCGGCCTGCGCTTCGTTCAGGCTGGCCAGCAGCCCGTCGAAGTCGAGTTTGTGATTAGCGGCATCGTAGTAGGTGTATTCGCGCACTTCCAGCCCGGCTGAATTGAACACGCTTTTATGGTTCGGCCAACTGGGGTTGCTCACCCAAATACGTTTAACGTCGGTGTTCTTCGCCAGAAAATCGGCGGCGACGCGCAGGCCACCTGTACCGCCGGGCGTTTGCGCGGTGCGGGCGCGTTTATCATTGATAATTGCGCTTCCTTTCCCGAACAGAAGCTCCTGGGTGCAGCGGCCAAATTCCGGAATACCATCGATACCCAGATAATTTTTAGTGGTTTCATTTTCCAGCAGATACTGCTCTGCTTTTTTCACGCTAGTCAGGACCGGTGTTTTACCCGTTTCATCTTTATAAACACCAATTCCAAGATTAATTTTTGTTGGGCGGTCATCGGCACGAAACAGATCGGCCAGGCCCAGAATTGGGTCGGCAGGGGCGGCGGTAATGTTCTCAAACATGACGAGGTTCCATTGTGATTACTGAAGGGAAATCCGCTATCAGGTTAACGGGAGTTATGTTAATTGCCAACCGTTTGCGACAAAAAGCGAGAAGGTTTTTGAAAGTTACGATCTTCCTCTCAGGAAAGCAGAAAAGCAGGACCGAAGTCCTGCTTTTTAGGCATATCACGAAGGGGTGTACTGCAGATTAGAACTGGTAAACGATACCCACTGCGGCCTGATCGTCGGTCGCAACGCCAGCGGCTTTGGTGTAATCGTTGTCGTTCAGCTGGTTGAATTTATACGCAGCGTAGACGTTCATGTTTTTGTTGAAGTAGTACCAGGTACCCACTTCGACGTATTTAACCAGGTCAGCATCGCCGCCGGAGAAGCCAGCGCGAGAGCGCAGGTCTTTACCTTTAGTCTGTACGTAGCCGATGGACGGACGCAGGCCGAAGTCGAACTGATACTGAACAACGGCTTCGAAGTTCTGAGTTTTGTTAGCGAAGTAGTTGCCTTCGTTTTCCGGCGTCATGTTGTAAGTCTGAGAGTACATGACCGCAGCATAGACGTTGTTCGCGTCATACTTAGCGGAGGTTGCCCATGCTTCAGCTTTTTCGCCCTGACGGTCAGCTTTCTGATCGCCGCTACGGTTGGAGTTCGCATAGCCTGCAGACAGCGCAATGCCGTTGTCAAACGCGTAGGTTGCCGCGGTGCTGAAGCCGTCGCCGTTTTGTTTCTTAACATCACGGCTAGAAGCGTCGTTTTTACCCTGGTACTGCAGCGCGAAGCTCAGGCCGTCAACCAGACCGAAGAAGTCAGAGTTACGGTAGGTGGCTACGCCGTTGGTACGCGCGGTCATGAAGTTGTCGGTGTAGCTCCAGCCGTCGCCGCCCCATTCAACCAGCATATCGGTTGCCGCTTCAACGTCGTAGATGGCGCCGTAGTTACGACCGTAGTCGAATGAACCGTATTCACCGGCTTTTAAGCCTGCGAAAGCCAGACGAGTTTTGGTGGTCTGTTTACCTTCAACATTGGACGCATCCATGTTGTATTCCCACTGACCGTAGCCAACCAGCTGATCGTTGATCTGGGTTTCGCCTTTCAGGCCGATACGGGCGTAGGTGGTATCATCGCTGCTGGTGTCGCCGTTGGTGGTCCAGACGTGCTCGCCAACCATTTTTCCGTAGAAGTCCAGTTTGTTGCCGTTTTTGTTATAGATTTCTGCAGCGTTAGCTGCACCGGCTACCAGCAGGGCAGGAATTACCGCTGCCAGAATTTTGCGCTTCATCATTATTTATTACCCTCATTTATATTTTTTTATGAACACTTGCCACTGCCGTCAATAAGTTTCGTCAATAAAAATTTACAGAACTATTGATGATAGTTTGGTGTCTGGAGGCATCTTTCCATTCAGAACAACGTTTCGCTAGCCTGAAAATGCTACCAATATCGCATATGAGTAACAAAAGGAAATTCTATGTAACTAAATATGTATTTTTGGGAACTTTGTGAACTCAATCAACATTCCGCACCTGTTCGCCGATTAAATCACCTTTCTTTATATATCTATATGAATTAATTATGATTAATTTAGATAAGAGAGGGTTTGTGCATTTTACGTCAGCATTTTGCTTTATTTTTATTCAAATCTTGTCGTTGCAAGTTGTGCTGTGACTGGTTAAAAAACGAGCAATATAATCAGCATGTTTGCCAATTTATGAACATAAGGTGCGGTTTTAATTAGCGGTCGCTAATGAAATAGTGCGTAACATAATTGTGAATCAGGATGGTTGATGTTTAAGTTTCCTGATATTCGTTAACGTAAATTGACATAAAAAAAGGCCAGCTTGCGCTGGCCCTGGATGAAAATTGCAGAAAAAAATCAGAAAGTCGCGTTACGCGGGGTCCGCGGGAACGGAATGACGTCGCGAACGTTCTGCACGCCGGTCACGTAGGCGATAAGACGCTCAAAGCCCAGACCGAAACCGGAGTGCGGTACGGTGCCGTAACGGCGCAGGTCGCGATACCACCAGTAGTCTTCTTTATTAAGACCCATTTCCGCCATACGCGCGTCAAGCACGTCCAGTCGCTCTTCACGCTGGGAGCCACCGATAATTTCACCGATGCCCGGCGCCAGAACGTCCATTGCGGCGACGGTTTTACCATCTTCGTTAAGGCGCATATAGAACGCCTTGATGTCTTTCGGGTAGTTTTTCACCACCACCGGAGCTTTAAAGTGCTCTTCCGCCAGATAGCGTTCGTGCTCGGAGGAGAGATCCACGCCCCAGTAGACCGGGTTTTCGAACGACTTACCGCAGTTTTCCAGAATGGTGACCGCGTCAGCGTAATCAACCTGGGCAAAATCAGCGGAAACGAAACGCTGCAGGCGGTCGATAGCGTCTTTATCAACGCGTTCGGCAAAGAACTGCATGTCGTCTGCGCGCTCTTCGAGAACGGCTTTGAAGACGTACTTCAGCATCGCTTCCGCCAGACCTGCCACATCGTTCAGGTTAGCAAAGGCGACTTCCGGCTCCAGCATCCAGAACTCCGCCAGGTGACGGCTGGTGTTGGAGTTTTCCGCACGGAAGGTCGGGCCAAAGGTGTAGATTTTGGACAGCGCGCAGGCGTAGGTTTCGCCGTTCAGCTGGCCGGAAACGGTCAGGAACGACTCTTTGCCGAAGAAATCTTTATCGAAATCGACTTTGCCCTGTTCGTTGCGCGGCAGGTTTTCCAGATCCAGCGTTGACACGCGGAACATCTCGCCGGCGCCTTCAGTGTCGGAAGCGGTAATCAGCGGAGTCGAAACCCAGAAGAAGCCCTGCTCGTCGAAGAAACGGTGCAGCGCCTGCGCCAGGGTATGGCGAACGCGCGCCACCGCGCCAATCAGGTTGGTGCGCGGGCGCAGGTGGGCAACTTCACGCAGGTACTCGATGCTATGGCGTTTAGCCGCCATCGGATAAGTATCAGGATCTTCCACCCAGCCGCTGACTTCCACGTGGCTGGCCTGGATTTCAAAGCTCTGGCCCTGGCCCTGAGATGCCACGACTTTACCGGTCACCACGACCGAGCAGCCGGTGGTCAGGCGCAGCACTTCCTGATTGTAATTGGGAAGAGAATTACTAATAACGGCCTGTACAGGATCAAAGCAGGAACCGTCATAGACGGCGAGGAAAGAAAAGCCAGCTTTAGAATCTCGGCGGGTACGCACCCATCCGCGCACGGTGACTTCGCTGTCAACGGCAACGCGGCCCTGGAGTACGTCGGCTACAGGCACAACGCTCATAATAGTCTCTCTTGTTAGTCCAATAGAAAAATCTGTATTCCCCTGCAACAGGGGGATATCTATGTTACCTGTCATCTTCCATCAGACAAGTAGATTTCGCACAAGAAAGGGGGGTTTTAGGAAATAAATAAGGAGATAGCCTACTTTGCTGCGTGAGAGCCTGATATTCAGAGAGATTCGTTCATTGCGATTATCCCATGCAGGGCGACCGGGGTTCTTAATGCTTGATAACGTCTCGGGGTGATAAGCGGAGGCGAATAAAAATGCGCCCGTTTTGGCGGACGCATTTTGTCTTTATATGACCTAGCTGGCTTTTTTAACCGGCGGTAGATCGAAGGCTTTGCGCAGCGCGCGGACGAAAGCTTTATCGTGACAAATCGTTTTACCCGGGCTATCCGAAAGTTTCGCCACCGGTTTACCGTTGCACTCCACCAGCTTGATAACAATATTGAGCGGCTTCACCTGAGGAATATCGCAGGTTAAACGCGTGCCGATACCGAAGCTCAGATTCACCCGCGATGAGAAGTGGCGATAGAGATCAACCGCTTTTGTCAGGTCGAGATTATCGGAAAATACCAGCACTTTGCTCAGCGGGTCGATGCCCAGCTTTTTGTAGTGGGCGATAGCCTTCTCGCCCCATTCCACCGGGTCGCCGGAGTCGTGGCGCAGCCCCTGATAGCGGGTCGCAAACTCCGGCCCGAAATCGCGCAGAAAAGCGTCCATCGTAATGCAGTCGGTCAGCGCAATCCCCAGCCGATCGGGATACTCTTCCAGCCAGGCAGCGAGAGCCGCGCGCTGGCTGCTCGCCAGGTTCGGGCTGATCTGCTGATGCGCCTGGAACCATTCGTGAGCCTGGGTCCCCATTGGGGTCAAATTCAAACGCCGCGCCAGATCGTAATTGCTGGTACCGGTGAACCAGGATTCTTGCTGAAGACGCTGAACAATCGCCTGCTGCACCTCGCGGGAGAAGCGGCGGCGGGTACCGAAATCCATCAGGCGGAAGCCCGACATATCGATATCAGCAGTGAGGCGGTTAAAGTCAGTCAGCTTATGCTCAAGGGTGTCCAGCGCGAGATCAACGCTGATTTCCGGCGAGCGATAGCGATGTACCAGCTCGCTTATCACCGCCAGCAGCGGAACTTCCCACATAATAACTTCAAGCCAGGGGCCGGAAAGGCGAATATTCAACTTGCCGTTGTCATTGATGACCGTGACCTGGCGCGGGTCGTAGCGGAAGCCGCGTAGCCACTCGAGATAGTCTGGCGCAAAGAAGGGCAGGCTCGACAACCAGTGATATTCATCGTCTTGCAGTCTCAGGTCGCGCATCGTCTCAACCTGCTCGCGAATCGCATCGGCGTAGATGCCGAGCAGATCGTCCCCGCGGCAGCGGAACTCCGCCGCAACCTGTACATCATTGTAGCGGTGGAAGACAGCCTGCTGCATGTGCAGCTTGTAGGCATCCGTATCAAGCAACGAGTGCAGTACAGGAGAAGTGAATTGGGTCATGGTGCGCAGTAGCATCCTCTCACTGGAGCGTTTCCATCAAAACCAAAGCGGTAAAAGGAGGCGGAGTATACCTGTAATACCCGACGCTGTCCCGCGGTGACGGCTGATGGCGACGCTGACGGTCATTTGCGAGGCCTAGTTTAATATATTGAACACGCATCACACCACAAGCTTTGCGCCTGGTCGAGCGCATTTCGTGCCTCTTGTGTTATCAAAATGTAGCAATTTTCATGTTTAGCATTGAAAAGATGAAGATTCTGCATAGCGAGATTTGCGCAACAGGAATAGACTGAGTCGACACTTTACAGGACACGCTAAAGGTTTTTTATGACACAACAGCCCCAAGCCAAATACCGCCACGACTACCGTGAGCCGGAGTATCTGATTAGCGATATCGATTTGACCTTTGACCTGGATGCCGCGAAAACCGTTGTGACGGCTGAGAGCAAGGTCTCCCGCCACGCGGCTACGTCTGATGTGCCATTGCGTCTGGATGGCGAAGACCTGACGTTGGTCTCTCTGCGGATTGATGGTCAGCCGTGGAGCGACTACAAGGAAGAAAATAACCAGCTGGTGATTAGCGGGTTGCCGGAACATTTCACTCTGACCATCGTCAATGAAATCAGCCCGGCGGCGAATACCGCGCTGGAAGGGCTATATCAGTCCGGCGAAGCGCTGTGTACCCAGTGCGAGGCGGAAGGCTTCCGCCACATTACCTGGTATCCGGACCGCCCGGACGTTCTGGCGCGCTTCACCACCAAAATCATCGCCGATAAAGCAAAATACCCGTTTCTGCTCTCCAACGGTAACCGCGTGGCCCAGGGCGAGCTGGAAAATGGCCGTCACTGGATCCAGTGGCAGGACCCGTTCCCAAAACCGTGCTACCTGTTTGCGCTGGTGGCCGGTGATTTTGACGTCCTGCGCGATACCTTCAAAACCCGTTCGGGGCGTGAAGTGGCGCTGGAGCTCTACGTTGACCGCGGTAACCTTGACCGCGCGCCGTGGGCGATGACCTCGCTGCAAAATTCGATGAAGTGGGACGAAACCCGCTTTGGTCTCGAGTACGACCTCGACATCTATATGATTGTCGCCGTCGACTTCTTCAACATGGGCGCCATGGAGAACAAAGGCCTTAACGTCTTTAACTCCAAATACGTACTGGCGCGTACCGATACCGCGACCGATAAAGATTACCTGGATATCGAGCGCGTGATTGGTCATGAATACTTCCATAACTGGACCGGCAATCGCGTGACCTGCCGCGACTGGTTCCAGCTCAGCCTGAAAGAGGGGCTGACCGTCTTCCGCGATCAGGAATTCAGCTCCGACCTCGGCTCGCGCGCGGTGAACCGCATCAATAACGTACGCACCATGCGCGGTCTGCAGTTTGCCGAAGACGCCAGCCCGATGGCGCATCCGATTCGCCCGGATAGCGTGATTGAGATGAACAACTTCTATACCCTGACGGTGTATGAGAAGGGAGCGGAAGTGATCCGCATGCTGCATACCCTGCTGGGCGAAGAAAATTTCCAGAAAGGCATGCAGCTCTATTTTGAGCGCCACGACGGCAGCGCCGCGACCTGCGACGACTTTGTCCAGGCGATGGAAGACGCTTCCAACGTCGATCTGTCCCACTTCCGCCGCTGGTATAGCCAGTCCGGTACGCCGATTGTCACCGTCCATGATGACTACAACCCGGAAACGGAGCAGTACACGCTGACCATCAGCCAGCGCACGCCGCCGACCGCTGAGCAGGCGGAGAAGCTGCCGCTGCATATTCCGTTCGACATCGAGCTGTACGATAACGAAGGCAAGGTAATCCCGCTGCAGAAGGGCGGTCACCCGGTGCATCACGTGCTGAACGTCACCCAGGCGGAGCAGACTTTTGTTTTCGACAACGTTTACTTCCAGCCTGTCCCGGCGCTGCTTTGCGAGTTTTCCGCGCCGGTGAAGCTGGAGTACAAATGGAGCGATCAGCAGCTGACCTTCCTGATGCGCCACGCGCGGAATGATTTCTCCCGCTGGGACGCGGCGCAGAGCCTGCTGGCGACCTATATCAAACTCAACGTCAACCGTCACCAGCAGGGGCAGCCGCTGTCTCTGCCGATTCACGTCGCCGATGCGTTCCGCGCGATTCTGCTGGATGAGAAGATCGATCCGGCGCTGGCGGCGGAGATCCTGACGATGCCTTCAGCGAATGAAATGGCGGAGCTGTTTGCGATTATCGATCCGCTTGCCATCGCGGCGGTGCGCGAAGCGCTGACCCGCACGCTGGCGAAAGAGCTGGCTGACGAGTTCCTGGCGGTTTACAACGCCAACAAGCTCGACGGCTACCGCGTTGAGCATGCCGATATCGGTAAGCGTTCTCTGCGTAATACCTGCCTGCGCTACCTGGCGTTTGGCGATACCGAGCTGGCGGATAAACTGATTAGCGCGCAGTATCACCATGCGGACAATATGACCGACGCGCTGGCGGCGCTGGCGGCGGCCGTAGCGGCCCAGCTGCCGTGCCGCGATGCGCTGATGCAGGAATATGACGACAAGTGGCACCAGGACGGACTGGTCATGGATAAATGGTTTATCCTGCAGTCCACCAGCCCGGCGGATAACGTCCTGGAGACGGTTCGCGGCCTGTTGCATCATCGCTCGTTCAGCATGGGTAACCCGAACCGCGTCCGTTCTCTGATCGGCGCCTTTGCCGGCAGCAACCCGGCGGCGTTCCATGCAGAAGACGGCAGCGGCTATCAGTTCCTGGTCGAGATGCTGACTGAGCTGAACAGCCGCAACCCGCAGGTGGCTTCGCGTCTGATTGAGCCGCTGATTCGTCTGAAACGCTATGACGAGAAACGTCAGGCGCTGATGCGCGGGGCGCTGGAGCAGCTGAAGGGTCTGGAGAATCTTTCCGGGGATCTGTTCGAGAAAATCAGTAAAGCGCTGGCGTAACGCCAGCGCGAGTCCAAACCTGTAGCCCCGCTAAGCGCAGCGCGAGCGGGGGAACGTCGCAGTCGTTAACCGTGGCTCACTAAGCGTGGCGAGGATTCGTTCTTGCCGCGCTGCATCACCCGATTCAGTACTTCCGCTTCCAGTTCGGCCAGCTTCGCTGAACCCGTGCGTCGCGGACGGGGAATGTCCACCAGCAGATCCAGCCCTATCTTCCCCTCTTCAATCAGCAAAACGCGATCGGCCATCGCCACCGCCTCGCTGACGTCGTGGGTGACCAGCAGAACGGTAAATCCGTGCTCCTGCCACAGCGAGACAATCAGATCCTGCATCTCCAGGCGAGTGAGGGCGTCCAGCGCGCCCAGCGGTTCATCAAGCAGTAATAATCCGGGGCGATGAATTAACGCGCGAGCCAGCGCCACGCGCTGCTTTTGCCCGCCGGAAAGCGCCGCGGGCCATTCACCGGCGCGGTCTTCAAGGCCGACGCTCGCCAGCGCCTTGAGCGCCGCCTCGCGCCACTGCCCCTTCAGCCCGAGGCCGACATTGTCGATCACCGTTTTCCACGGCAGCAGGCGGGAATCCTGGAACATCATCCGGGTATCCTCCTGGATTTGCGCCAGCGGCGTCGAACCCGCCAGCAGCTGCCCGGCGTTGGGTTTTTCCAGCCCGGCGAGCAGCCGCAGCAGGGTGCTTTTACCGCCGCCGCTGCGTCCGACCACCGCGACAAATTGCCCGGTGGGAATATGCAGATCGAGTTCATTCAGAATCGTTTTGCTGCCGTAACGCTTGCTTACGCCGTTTAGCAGTAGCGGGATCCCCGGATTAAGACGCGCGGTTGTCATGCGTTGGCCTCCTGAAGGTGGTAAGCCGGATTCCAGCGCAGCCAGACGCGTTCAAGAAGCTGTGCGCTGAAGTCGGCCAGTTTGCCGAGAATAGCGTAAAGAATAATGGCGACGACCACGACATCGGTCTGCAGAAATTCGCGGGCATTCATCGCCAGATAGCCGATACCGGCGTTAGCCGAGATGGTTTCAGCCACGATCAGCGTTAACCACATCAGGCCGAGCGCAAACCGGATGCCGACCATAATGGAGGGCAGGGCGCCCGGCAGGATCACGTGACGGAACAGAGCAAAACCCGATAAGCCATAGCTGCGGGCCATCTCCACCAGACCCCGGTCAATGTTTCGAATACCGTGCCAGGTGTTGATATAAATCGGGAACATCGTCCCCAGCGCCACGAGGAAAATTTTGGCGCTTTCATCGATGCCGAACCATAAAATCACCAGCGGAATCAGCGCGAGGTGCGGTACGTTGCGCAGCATCTGAATGGAGGTGTCCAGCAGGCGTTCGCCCCAGCGCGACAGGCCGCTGATAAGCCCGAGAACCAGGCCAATGGAACCGCCGATGCTGAAACCAATAAGCGCCCGCCATGAGCTGATGGCCAGATGTTGCCAAAGCTCGCCGCTGGCGGAGAGCGTCCAGAAGGCTTTGAGCACCCCTTCCGGTGACGGCAAAATACGGGTAGAGAGCCAACCAACGGAAGAGGCGAATTGCCATACAATCACGCTGCCAACCGGCAAAAGCCAGGGGGCTATGCGGATCAGGAGTTTTTGCGAAAGCGTCGCCATACAGTGTTCCTTTATTCTTTAGCGTTTTGCCTGGTGATGGGCATCAACGCTGAACTTTAAACGTGCTCAACCCGCTGTAAGGTTTTCAGCGCCGGCGCGCGGCTGCTGGGGCGATGCAGCGCCTGCCAGAAGGTTTCCAGCGCCTGGTCGAGGCGGCCCTTCAGATTCGGGGTAAACTGCGGTTTATGCTGATAATCCGTAACCTGGCTATCGTCAGCGAAAACGCCGTGGAGGATCTCCTGGGCTTTCAGCGCGTTGAGTACCGGTTTTAAGGCGTAATCCACCGCCAGCATATGGGCGATGGTTCCGCCGGTAGCCAGCGGCAGAACGATTTTGCCCTCCAGCGCGCGCTCCGGCAGCAGGTCCAGAAGCGTCTTTAACGCGCCGGAAAAAGAGGCCTTATAGACGGGCGTCGCAATGATCAGCCCATCGGCGCCGGCAAGCTGTTCATTTAACGCATGGAGGGCTGGGTTATCAAAGCGAGCGTAGAGCAGGTCTTCCGGAGCGAAATTCTGCAGATGCCAGTGGCAGACCTCGATATCCGCCGCCGAAAGCGTCTCTCTGGCGTATTCCAGAAGCGCGCTGGAGCGGGAAGGGTAGCGCGGGCTGCCCGCAAGTGTGATGACTCGCATACTCTCTCCTTATAACTAAATATTTGCATTTATCTATAATTGATAACATTTAGCCGCAGTGTGACAGAGCGCTTTTATTTCCCTAAATGATTTATCCGGCGTTGGATTGTCAGAAAGTGCATAACGAGCGGGAGAAAAGTAAACGTTTGCGTCGGAGGTAAGATTTTTTGTCGTAGGTCAATTCCCTTTCCGGGGTGGATCGCACATAATACGCCCCCGGTTTGCACACCGGGAATCCAGGAGAGTTCATGTACTACCCCTTCGTTCGTAAAGCCCTTTTTCAGCTCGATCCTGAGCGCGCTCATGAAGTCACTTTTCAACAATTACGCCGTGTTTCGGGTACCCCGCTGGAAATGTTGGTTCGCCAGAAGGTACCGACAAAGCCGGTAACCTGTATGGGGCTCACATTTAAGAACCCGCTGGGCCTGGCCGCCGGGCTGGATAAGAACGGCGAGTGCATTGATGCCCTCGGGGCGATGGGTTTTGGTTCCATTGAAATTGGTACCGTGACGCCGCGTCCACAGCCGGGCAACGATAAGCCAAGGATCTTCCGCCTGGTCGATGCCGAAGGTTTGATCAACCGCATGGGCTTTAATAACCACGGTGTTGATAACCTCGTGGAGAACGTAAAAAAGGCGCATTTTGACGGCATTCTGGGTATTAATATTGGCAAGAATAAAGATACACCGGTAGAACAAGGCAAAGATGATTATCTGATTTGTATGGAAAAAATCTATGCTTATGCCGGCTATATCGCCATTAATATCTCCTCGCCGAATACCCCAGGCTTGCGTACTTTACAATACGGAGATGCGCTGGACGATTTGCTTTCTGGTATTAAAAATAAGCAACGCGAGCTACAAGAGAAACATCAAAAATATGTTCCTGTGGCCGTAAAGATCGCTCCGGATCTTTCCGTCGAAGAATTGATCCAGGTAGCGGACAGTTTAGTCCGGCATAATATAGATGGCGTCATTGCCACCAATACCACTCTGGATCGATCGCTGGTGCAGGGGATGAAACATTGTGATGAAACCGGTGGCCTTAGCGGACGTCCATTGCAGCTGAAGAGTACGGAAATTATCCGCATGCTGTCTGCGGAATTAAATGGCCGCCTGCCAATTATCGGAGTCGGCGGTATTGACTCGGTGATTGCCGCCCGGGAAAAGATAGCCGCCGGAGCGACGCTGGTGCAGATTTATTCCGGATTTATTTTTAAAGGCCCGCCGCTGATTAAAGAAATTGTTACCCATATCTAATCTTTTCCCCCTCTGATACTCCACCAGGGCTTTATTTATAGCCCTGGTTGTTTTATATTCCTTCATTGTTGCTTATTTAGACATTTTAGTCTTTTCTTAATTTTTGAAATATTCTGTAGCAGTTTACCTGTTTATTACAGACGGAAGTGGAAGAGGACGGGGGTAGAAATGCGGATCAAACCTGACGATAACTGGCGCTGGTATTACGATGAAGAGCATGACCGCATGATGCTCGATCTGGCTAATGGTATGTTATTCAGATCGCGTTTTGCTCGCCGCATGTTGACGCCCGACGCCTTCGCGCCTTCCGGATTTTGCGTTGATGACGCAGCGCTCTATTTTTCATTTGAAGAAAAGTGCCGCGATCTTGAATTATCAAAAGAACAGCGCGCTGAATTAGTACTCAATGCGCTGGTCGCTATTCGTTTTCTCAAGCCGCAAATGCCGAAAAGCTGGCATTTCAACACGCATGAAGAGAGCTGGCAGCCCGGCGTTGGCGATGCCGCCAGCGCATGGCTCAGCGATACCGGCCAGCAGGTGAATCTGCTGGTGGTTGAGCCCGGAGAAAACGCCGCGCTGTGCCTGTTAGCCCAGCCCGGTCTGACGCTTGCCGGGCGGGTGATGCAGCTCGGCGACGTGATTAAAATTATGAACGACAGGCTGCAGCCAGCGCCAGGCGTCGCCAGCTACAGCCTGGGTCAGGCGGTTTAAGGCGCCAGCCTCACCGCGGTTTTCGGCACGCAGCTACAGCATAAAATGGTGCCATCTGCGGCGACCGCGTTTTTCTTCAGCGCGCTGACTTCTCCTTCTTCCAGCCGGATGCGGCAGCTGCCGCAAATCCCAGCCCGGCAGGAGTAAGGAATACGAATTCCCTGTTGTTCCAGCTGCTCCAGCAAGATTTGCTGATTATTACCGGTAAAACTCACTCCCTGCCACGCTATTTCTACCGTCGCGTTCTCCTGCGCTTCAGGTGCCGGCGTAGTATCACTCTCGCCTGCGCCGTAGGCCTTCGCCGGGCCGCGGGCCAGCACTTCTAACGCATCGCCCACGCGGATTACGCCGCTATTTCGCGCGATCAGGTTCTGGCCAAAATCGACATCGCCGTTATCCAGCGCTGTGCGGAAACGCTGCAGCGTGCTTAAGGGCTCCCCGGAAGGATGCTTTTGCCCGCGCTCCGGGCTGACGGTAGTTAATACG
Source organism: Klebsiella sp. GW_Kp182 (assembly GCF_040062275.1). Lineage (NCBI taxonomy): Bacteria > Pseudomonadati > Pseudomonadota > Gammaproteobacteria > Enterobacterales > Enterobacteriaceae > Klebsiella > Klebsiella sp. GW_Kp182. Next base: position 63,240 of record NZ_JBEAFQ010000046.1, read on the forward strand.
CAGCGGCTGCACGGTTTGACGACATCAAAAATGACCTCGCCAATACGCACCACTTTCCACGTATCTTCTTCCCAGGCGGCCGCGCCGGTCACCAGCAGATTTGGGCGAAATTGTTCTATGCTTACGCTGGCCGGACAGCGATTTTGCAGATCGCGCAGCGAAGCTTCATTGGCCAGCAGATAGGGAAAACCGTCGGCAAAAGAGAGGGGGACGGCATCGTGACGTTTTACCCTGCGGCTGAGCGCTGGCCCCAGCCAGCGGAGCTGAACGCTGCGGTTGAAGAACCCGCTTAGCCACTGGTTCACCCGGTCCGGGGCAATCAGGGCGGTAAAATGGTTGCCCCAGACTTCGGTCGGCTCCTGCTGTATGGAGAAATCGCTGAAGCGCACCATCGCGCTGCTGCCGTCCGGCGCGGTCAGATGCAGACCATCATGGAGCGGCGCGGGAATAAATTTGACCATTTGCGGAAACTGACGGGCGGTAATGAAGGTGCCATCGGTTTCCGTCACCATAAATATACGATCGAAGGCCAGCCCGCTGCTGTCTGCATAAGCGTGGCTGAGCCCCATTCCCCGCATCGATTTGACGGGATGAATAAAAAGTCGCGAAAGGGTTACCATACGCTGCCCCTGGCTTTAAAAATAAGCCTTTAACTTTATGACATGGGGCGCATATTGGCTATAATGCGCACCAATTTTCTTTTAGTAAAAGTGACGATATGAATTCTCTGTTTGCCAGTACGGCTCGTGGGCTGGAAGAGCTGTTAAAAACTGAACTGGAAGGGCTGGGCGCGGTGGACTGCCAGTTGGTCCAGGGCGGGGTCCATTTTCAGGGAGATACGCGGCTGCTGTATCAAAGCCTGATGTGGAGCCGGCTGGCTTCGCGGATTATGCTGCCGCTGGGGCAGTGCAGCGTATACAGCGACCTGGATCTGTACCTTGGCGTACAGGCCATTCCATGGACGGAGATTTTCACTCAGAATGCCACTTTTGCCGTGCACTTTAGCGGGCTGAACGAAGAGATCCGCAACAGCCAGTACGGGGCGTTGAAGGTGAAAGACGCCATCGTCGACAGCTTTACGCGTAAGAATCTGCCGCGTCCCAACGTCGATCGCGAAAATCCCGATCTGCGTATTAACGTCTGGCTGAATAAAGAGACCGCGCATATCTCCCTGGATCTTAGCGGCGAGGGGCTACACCTGCGCGGCTACCGCGACGGTACCGGTATGGCGCCAATCAAAGAAAACCTGGCTGCGGCGATAGTGATGCGTTCCGGCTGGGCTGCCGGTACGCCGCTGCTCGATCCCATGTGCGGTTCCGGTACGCTGCTGATTGAAGCGGCGATGCTTGCTACCGATCGTGCGCCGGGTTTACACCGCGGCCATTGGGGTTTCGGCGGCTGGGCGCAGCATGACGATGCTATCTGGAAAGAGGTGAAGTCCGAAGCGCAAACCCGCGCCCGTCAGGGGCTGGCGGCGTATGAGTCGCGCTTTTACGGTTCCGACGTTGACGCCCGCGTCATCGAACGCGCGCAGCGCAACGCCCGTCGCGCCGGTATTGGCGAACTGATTACCTTCGAAGTGAAAGACGTTGCCCAGCTTAGCAACCCACTGCCGAAGGGCCCTTACGGCACGGTGATAAGCAACCCGCCGTACGGCGAGCGTCTGGAGAGTGAACCGGCGCTGATTGCCCTGCATAGCCTGCTGGGGCGGATCATGAAAAATCAGTTTGGCGGCTGGAACCTGTCGCTGTTTAGCGCCTCGCCGGATCTGCTGAGCTGCCTGCAGCTGCGCGCTGATAAGCAGTTCAAAGCGAAAAATGGACCGCTCGACTGCGTCCAGAAGAACTATCATCTTGCGGAAAACGAAGGTGGCAAAACCGCGATGCTGGCGGAAGATTTCGCCAACCGTCTGCGTAAGAACCTGAAAAAATATGAGAAGTGGGCGCGTCAGGAAGGCATTGAATGCTATCGCCTGTATGATGCCGACCTCCCGGAGTACAACGTCGCTATCGACCGCTACGCCGACTGGGTGGTGGTGCAGGAGTATGCGCCGCCGAAAACCGTTGACGCGCACAAGGCCCGCCAGCGCCTGTTTGATATTATCGCCGCCACCATTGCCGTACTGGGGATTGCGCCGAACAAGCTGGTGCTGAAAACCCGCGAACGGCAGAAAGGGAAAAACCAGTATCAGAAAATGGGTGAAAAAGGTGAGTTCATTGAGGTGCAGGAGTATAACGCACGTCTGTGGGTAAACCTGACCGACTACCTGGATACCGGGCTGTTCCTCGACCACCGTATTGCTCGCCGCATGCTGGGCCAGATGAGCAAAGGCAAAGATTTCCTCAACCTTTTCTCCTACACCGGTAGCGCCAGCGTCCACGCCGGCCTTGGCGGCGCGCGTTCCACGACGACGGTCGATATGTCACGTACCTATCTTGAATGGGCTGAACGTAACCTGCGCCTCAATGGCTTAACCGGCCGCGCGCATCGCCTGATGCAGGCTGATGTGCTGGGCTGGCTGCGGGAGACCACCGAACAGTTTGATCTGATCTTTATCGATCCGCCAACCTTCTCCAACTCCAAGCGTATGGATGATGCGTTTGACGTACAGCGCGATCATTTGCGCCTGATGACTGATTTAAAACGTCTGCTGCGTAAAGGCGGCACGATCATGTTCTCGAACAACAAACGCGGTTTCCGTATGGATCATGACGGGCTGGCGCAGCTGGGCCTGAAGGCGCAGGAGATCACGCAAAAAACGCTGTCTCAGGATTTTGCCCGCAACCGTCAGATTCACAACTGCTGGCTGATTACCGCAGCCTGAAAGGAATAAAGAATGTCTTTAATTAGTATGCACGGCGCCTGGCTCTCTTTCAGCGATGCGCCGCTGCTGGATAATGCTGAACTGCATATCGAAGATAACGAACGCGTCTGCCTGGTAGGGCGCAACGGTGCGGGTAAATCGACCCTGATGAAGATCCTCAATCGTGAACAGGGTCTTGATGACGGGCGCATTATCTATGAACTGGATCTGGTTGTGGCGCGTCTACAGCAGGATCCGCCGCGTAATGTTACCGGAACCGTCTATGACTTTGTGGCGGAAGGTATTGCTGAACAAGCGGCATACCTCAAGGGTTATCACGATGTTTCGCAGCTGGTGATGACCGACCCGAGCGACAAGAATCTGAACGAACTGGCGCGCCTTCAGGAACAGCTGGATAATTTAGGGCTGTGGCAGCTCGATAGCCGCATTAATGAAGTGCTGGAACAGCTGAATCTGGATCCTAACGCCGAGCTTTCCTCGCTGTCCGGCGGCTGGCTGCGTAAAGCGGCCCTCGGCCGCGCGCTGGTCAGCGGGCCGCGCGTGCTGCTGCTCGATGAACCGACCAACCACCTCGATATTGAAACTATCGACTGGCTGGAAGGTTTCCTGAAGATGTTCAAAGGCACCATTATTTTTATTTCGCACGACCGTTCCTTTATTCGCAACATGGCGACGCGAATTGTCGATCTCGATCGCGGTAAGCTGGTGACCTATCCGGGGAACTACGATCAATATCTGCTGGATAAAGAAGAAGCGCTGCGCGTGGAAGAGTTACAGAACGCGGAGTTCGATCGCAAGCTGGCGCAGGAAGAAGTGTGGATCCGTCAGGGGATCAAAGCGCGTCGCACACGTAACGAAGGGCGCGTGCGGGCGTTGAAAGCCATGCGCCGCGAGCGCGGTGAGCGCCGTGAAGTGATGGGCAGCGCGAAGATGCAGGTGGAAGAGGCCGCGCGTTCGGGCAAGATTGTGTTCGAAATGGAGAACGTCAACTACCAGGTTGATGGCAAGGTGCTGGTTAAAGACTTCACCGCCCAAATCCAGCGCGGTGACAAAATTGCGCTGATTGGCCCGAACGGCTGCGGCAAAACTACGCTGCTGAAGCTGATGCTCGGTCAGCTGCAGGCGGATAGCGGACGTATTCATGTGGGTACCAAGCTGGAAGTGGCTTACTTCGACCAGCACCGCGCGGAACTTGATCCGGATAAAACGGTGATGGACAACCTCGCGGAAGGTAAACAGGAAGTGATGGTGAACGGCAAACCGCGCCACGTCCTGGGCTATCTGCAGGACTTTATGTTCCATCCGAAACGCGCGATGACGCCGGTGCGGGCACTATCGGGCGGGGAGCGTAACCGCCTGCTGCTGGCGCGCCTGTTCCTCAAGCCCAGCAACCTGTTGATACTCGATGAACCGACAAACGATCTGGATGTCGAAACCCTGGAGCTGCTGGAAGAGCTTGTCGACGGTTATCAGGGAACCGTGATGCTGGTGAGCCACGACCGTCAGTTTGTGGATAACACGGTAACGGAGTGTTGGATCTTCGAAGGCGCGGGGCAAATTGGCCAATACGTGGGCGGCTATCATGACGCCCGCGGTCAGCAGGCGCAGTATCTGGCGAAAAAACAGCCGGTTTCTAAAAAGACAGTTGAAGTTGCTCAACCGAAAGCAGAAAGTGTCAAACGCGCTGCCAGCAAACTAAGCTATAACCTGCAGCGCGAGCTGGAACAGCTGCCGCAAAAACTGGAAGAACTGGAAGCCCAGCTGCAGAATTTGCAGGAGCAGGTTGCCGACCCTTCTTTCTTTGGTCAGTCGCATGACCATACGCAGCAGGTGCTCGCACAGCTGAGTGAAGCGGAGCAGGCGCTGGAAACCGCCTTCGAACGCTGGGAATATCTCGAAGGTTTAAAAAACGGCGCATAAGCTGAGGAGTTTTCATGTGCGATCATCATCATGCTGCGCGGCATATCCTGTGTCGACAATGTGATCTGCTGGTGGCTTTGCCGCAGCTGGAGCATCGCCAGAAAGCTACGTGTCCGCGTTGCGGAACGACATTAACAACGTCATGGGACGCGCCCCGGCAGCGTCCCACAGCCTACGCGCTGGTCGCGTTGTTTATGCTGCTGCTGGCCAATCTGTTCCCCTTCATCTATATGAAGGTTGGAGGGATCAGCAGCGAAATCGAGCTGCTGGAAATTCCGAACGTGCTGTTTAGCGAGGATTACGCCAGCCTCGGTACCTTCTTTTTACTTTTCGTCCAGCTGGTGCCGGCTTTCTGCCTGGTCACCATACTGCTGCTGGTCAATCGGGTGAGCATGCCTTCCGGGCTAAAGGCGTTTCTGGCGCGGATCCTGTTTCACCTTAAAACCTGGGGGATGGCGGAAATCTTTCTCGCCGGGGTGCTGGTCAGCTTCGTTAAGCTGATGGCCTACGGCGATATCGGCATCGGCCTGAGCTTCGTTCCCTGGTGTATGTTCTGCCTGTTACAGCTGAGGACGTTCCAGTGCGTTGATCGCCGCTGGTTATGGGATGATATTGCACCAATGCCGCCGATTACACAGCCGCTGAAAGTCGGCGTCTCCGGCCTGCGTCAGGGGCTACGCTCGTGCTCATGCTGCACGGCGGTTTTGCCCGTCGATGAGGCCGTTTGTCCGCGCTGTCGGACAAGGGGAACCGCCCGGCGTAAAAACAGCCTGCAGTGGACGCTGGCGCTGTTGGTGACTTCGCTGATCCTCTATATGCCCGCCAATATTCTGCCGATCATGATTACCGACCTGCTGGGCGATAAAATGCCTTCCACGATTATGGCGGGGGTGATCCTGCTGTGGAGCGAAGGATCGTATCCGGTGGCGATGGTGATCTTTATTGCCAGTATTATGGTGCCGACGTTAAAAATGATCGCCATTGGCTGGCTATGCTGGAACGCCAGCGGCAAGGGAGCGCGCGACTCGGAGCGCATGCATCTGATTTATGAAGTCGTCGAGTTTGTTGGCCGCTGGTCAATGATTGATGTGTTTGTTATCGCAGTCCTCTCCGCTCTGGTTCGCATCGGTGGATTAATGAATATCTATCCGGCGATAGGAGCAGTGATGTTTGCGCTGGTCGTAGTAATGACAATGTTTTCGGCCATGACCTTTGACCCGCGTTTATTGTGGGATCGTGAGCCAGATTCAAGCCATGAGGAAAGACTGCAGCATGGAAAATAAGAGCGGAGAAGCGAAAGTGCAAAAGGTGAAGAACTGGTCACCGGTGTGGATCTTCCCGATAGTCACGGCGCTGATTGGCGCATGGATTCTCTTTTATCACTATAGCCACCAGGGGCCGGAAGTGACCCTGATAACCACTAACGCAGAAGGTATTGAAGGGGGCAAAACCCGGATAAAAAGCCGCAGCGTTGACGTCGGCGTGATTGAAAGCGCGACGCTGACGGACGACCTGACCCACGTGGAGATTAAAGCGCGGCTGAATTCAGGTATGGAAAAACTGCTGCACCAGGATTCGGTTTTTTGGGTGGTTAAACCGCAGGTCGGCCGTGAAGGGATTAGCGGTCTGGGAACGCTGTTATCCGGCGCCTATATCGAACTGCAGCCGGGAAGCAAAGGCTCTGTTCCTGCTCAGTATCCGCTGCTGGATTCACCGCCGCTGGCCTCCCCTGATGCTAAAGGTATTCGCATTCTGCTGGAAAGCAGCAAAGCGGGGCAGCTTTCACCCGGCGATCCGGTGCTTTTCCGCGGCTACCGCGTAGGTTCAGTTGAAACCAGCACCTTCGATGCGCAAAAACGCAATATTACCTATCAGCTGTTTATTAGCGCGCCTAACGATCGGTTGGTGACCAATAACGTGCGCTTCTGGAAAGATAGCGGTATTGCGGTGGATCTGACCGCTGCGGGTATGCGCGTTGAGATGGGATCGCTGTCGACCCTGTTTGGCGGCGGCGTCAGCTTTGATATTCCCGAAGGGCTACCGTTAGGTGAGCCGGTGGCGAATAAAACAGAATATCATCTGTTTGACGATCAACGCAGCATCCAGGATTCGGTGTTTACCCAGCATATTGACTACGTGATGTTCTTTAAAGATTCGATTCGTGGTCTGCAGCCCGGCGCGCCGGTTGAGTTCCGCGGTATCCGTCTGGGGACCGTCGGCAAGGTGCCGTTCTTTGTTCCTGGGCTGAAGCAGAACATCAACGACGATTACCGTATCCCGGTAGAAGTGCGAATTGAACCGGAACGTCTGATCAATCAGTTAGGCGCTAATCCTGACATTCGTAAGCATATCGATGATCTAATGAATCGCGGGCTGCGCGGTTCGCTTAAAACCGGAAACCTGGTGACCGGCGCGCTGTATATCGATCTCGACTTCTACCCGAAAGCCCCTCCGCGCGGCAAGATTCAGGAGTTTGGCGGTTATCCGATTATTCCAACCGTGAGCGGTGGCCTGGCGCAGATCCAGCAGCGCCTGATGGACGCGCTGGATAAAATTAACAATCTGCCAATTAACCCGCTGCTGGAGCAGGCAACCAGTACGCTGGCGCAAAGTGAAAAAACGATGCAGCACGTACAGGCGACGCTGGACAGTCTGAACAAGATAACGTCAAGTCAGTCGATGCAGCAGCTACCGGGCGATATGCAGAATACGTTGCGCGAGCTTAATCGTAGTATGCAGGGCTTCCAGCCGGGATCTGCGGCATACAATAAGATGGTTGCGGATATGCAGCGTCTCGATCAGGTTCTTCGTGAACTGCAGCCGGTACTGAAAACGCTCAATGATAAGAGCAATGCGCTGGTATTTGAGGCGAAGGATAAAAAAGATCCGCAGCCGAAGGGAGCGAAATAATGAAGAAATGGCTAATAGCGGCGGCGGTATGCGCGCTGACGGCATGCAGTAGCGGCGGTGAGAGTAAAACTTACTATCAGCTTCCCGTGGCGCAGGGTGGCGCGCAAAGCGCCGCCCACCAAAGCAAAAACTTGCTTTGGGTCGAGCAGGTGAGCATTCCGGATTATCTTGCCGGTAACGGGGTGGTCTATCAGACCACCGATGTTCAGTATGTGATTGCGAATAACAATCTGTGGGCGAGCCCGCTCGATCAGCAACTGAAAACGACGCTGGTGGCGAACCTTAGCAACCAGCTTCCGGGTTGGGTGATTGCCTCTCAACCGCTGGGGAGCGAGCAGGATACGCTGAACGTGTCCGTCAGCGGTTTTCACGGCCGTTACGATGGCCGGGTCATCGTTAGCGGCGAGTGGCTGCTGAAGCATCAGGGGCAGCTGATTAAGCGGCCGTTCCATATTGAGCTTAAGCAACAAGAGGATGGTTACGACGCGATGGTGAAAACGCTCGCGCAGGCCTGGACCCAGGAAGCGACGGCGATTGCCAGCGAGATTAACCGCTTGCCATAAGTAAAATTAATAAGAATAAAAGCCGCTGCGACAGTGAAAATCGCAGCGGCTTTTTTATTTGTCTCATCAGTTTGTTACTTGTGCTGGTTCACAGTTTTTGTACAAACGAAGTTTCATGTAGCTCACAAATATGACAATGGCGTGAATTTTGCGCATTGACGCTATCCCCGATTCGCGGTATTCGTTAACCGTGGTTGCGTATTTAGTGACCATTGTTTTCTTTTCCACCAGATCAAAGTATGAGGGAAACGAGGCATGAAGAGACAAAAACGAGATCGCCTGGAGCGGGCACATCAGCGTGGGTACCAGGCCGGTATTACCGGAAGGTCTAAGGAAATGTGTCCTTACCAGACCTTAAACCAAAGGTCTTATTGGCTAGGAGGCTGGCGAGAGGCCATGGAGGACAGGGTACAAATTGCCTGACTGTCTCTTTAAAAAGAAGCCTCCGCTGCGCGGGGGCTTCGCCTTTTCTAACGCGTGATGTTTATCAGAACGCGGAAGTGTCCTGGAACAGGCCCACTTTCAGATCGGTTGCGGTGTAAATCAAACGACCGTCAACCAGCACTTCTCCATCCGCCAGCCCCATAATCAAACGACGGTTTATCACGCGTTTGAAATGAATACGGTAGGTCACTTTCTTCGCCGTTGGCAGTATCTGGCCGGTGAGCTTCACTTCGCCCACGCCTAATGCACGTCCTTTACCTTCGCCGCCTAACCAGCCCAGGTAGAAGCCAACCAGCTGCCACATGGCATCCAGGCCCAGACAGCCCGGCATCACCGGGTCACCAATGAAATGGCAACCGAAGAACCACAGGTCCGGGTTAATATCGAGTTCTGCCTCAACATAACCTTTGTCATAGTTACCACCGGTTTCGGTCATTTTGATGACGCGGTCCATCATCAGCATACTTGGCGCCGGCAGCTGTGGGCCTTTGGCGCCAAAGAGTTCGCCACGACCAGAGGCAAGAAGGTCTTCTTTTGTATAGGATTCGCGTTTATCTACCATGTTTTCAGTAAGCCTTATTTTGAGTTCGGGACGCAGGATAGCTAACACGTGTACGCTGAACAAGTCCGATCAGTTCGAACCTGAACCGCCTAACCAGCGTAGCGGCCACGGAAAGCGATGACGACTCTCTTGCTGTGTCGCCTGCGCAATACGTTCCTGAATGGTTTGCCGTAACGTTTGTCCTTCGCCGTCCCAGAGTAGCTGGGTCAGAATGGGCAGCGCTTCCGTCACGTCATCGACTGCCCAGATAAAGAACTGCTCATCCGCAACGGCCTGTTGCAGTTCCTGCGCCAGGCTCAGGTGACGAACGTTGGCGGAGGGAATGATGACTCCCTGTTTACCGGTCAGCCCACGCTGCTGGCAAATAGCAAAGAAGCCCTCAATTTTCTCGTTAAGCCCGCCAACCGGCTGTACGCGACCAAACTGATCGACAGAACCGGTAATGGCGATGCTCTGATTAATCGGCACATTGGCCAGCGAGCTGATCAGCGCGCACAGTTCGGCCATGGAGGCGCTATCGCCATCCACTTCGCTGTAGGACTGCTCGAAGGTCAGGGAGGCGGTGAAGGGGAGCTGTTGTTCGAGCTCCAGCTCGGACATCAGAAACGCCTGCATGATCATCATGCCTTTTGCATGAATGTTGCCACCGAGCTCGGCCTTACGCTCAACGTCAATAAATTCGCCGTCGCCGATATGTACGACGCAGCTAATACGTGAAGGCTCGCCAAACGCACGCGGATGGCCCGGAAACTCAATGACGGAGAGTGCGTTGATTTGTCCGACGCATTCGCCTTCGGTCTCGATCAGGATTTGCTCCTGCAGTATTTCATCCTGGATGCGTTCAGCAAGGTAGCCTTCGCGCCACAAACGACGCTCCAGCATGGTTTGCATCTCTTCAGCGCTAATCTCTTCACCTTCACAGAACGCGGCGGCTTCGCGAAGCTGGCGAGCAATCCAGAGCACGCACAGCGGCAAGGTTTCCTGATCGCCTGTATAACGCGCACCTTCCTGGATCAGCAGCGGCCAGGCGTTAGCTGACAGCCCCGGGAGCTCGAGCAGCTGAGCATTTTGCCAGACCCACTGGCACCACTGCTTCAGCGTATCGGCGTCAGCGATTTGCAGATTATCTTCATATTCGCTGTAGATAGCCTGCGCAGAAAGCTCGGGTTCCATCTCCTGAAAATCAGCAAGAGATTCCCGCTCGCCGATCAGGATAACTTTCAAACTCAGGGGCATAGAGGGAATGCTGACCGGAAGAGGGCGGGACTCATCGAATGATAACCAGTCAAAACGCTGGCGGGTTACCATATTTTTTAGCCGCATCCACAGCAGGGGCTGTGCCAGTAATGCACGGAGGGAGAGAATTAATACCCCGCCGTTAGCGCGATGGACCAGACCGGGTTGTAACGTGATTTCACCATTAAACTGGCGCACGCAGCCAAAAAGCTGCTCTGCTTCGATCCAGTCCGCGGCTTCAACCGGCGCAACGCTGGCGAAATTATCTTCAGCCGTTTGTGCCGGGGAGAGCGAGATTTTTCCGCCATCAACCTGATAGCGAACGCCACAGAGCGTTTGTGCCGGTTGGTGTAAAGTACGGGTTTCGTTAGCCAGCCACTGCAGGTACTCCGGCTCTTCCGGAATTTTAACCAGCATAAACGGCGAAATGGCTGGAGTGACCAGGAGCTGCTCCAGGCCATAGAAGAGTCGGGGTTGCAGTTCGCCTGAGAGCGATGTCTCTGCGTGAGCTAAGTCGGCTTGTGCAAACAGCGCCTGATAACTTTCCGTATCAGGAGCGAGGTCGTTTCGGGTAAGTTTCGTAATGGTCAAAGTCGCTGTTTTTTAGTCAGATGTAAAACGCGCGATTATACATTATGCGGCGTCCGAGCACACGAGGGATTGCGATTGTCGCGGTGATAACGAATCTACCAACATCACGAAAGATCATTTATTCTCAGCACATCAGGAAAAAACTGATATCCTGAAATGAGTTACACGGTCACATTGAGATCGCAATGAAATATCAACAACTGGAAAATCTTGAAAGCGGCTGGAAATGGACTTATCTGGTAAAAAAGCACCGGGAAGGTGAGCTTATTACCCGCTACATTGAAGCCAGCGCTGCGCAAGCCGCCGTCGATTTATTACTGACGCTCGAAAATGAACCCGTGCTGGTGAATACCTGGATTGAGCAGCATATCAATCCGGCGCTGGTGAACCGCATGAAGCAGACTATCCGCGCCCGACGTAAGCGTCATTTTAACGCGGAGCATCAGCATACGCGTAAAAAGTCTATCGACCTGGAGTTCATGGTCTGGCAGCGTCTGGCGGGTCTGGCGCAAAGACGGGGTAAAACGCTTTCTGAAACCATTGTGCAGTTGATTGAGGATGCTGAGCATAAAGAGAAGTATGCCAGCAAGATGTCCAGCCTGAAGCATGATTTGCAGGTACTGTTAGGTAAAGAGTAGCGATGCAAGCATCGGGATATATCGGTGCGTTGCTGCTTTTTGATAGCGGAATTTAAGGTAAAAAAAACCCCGCATCGCGGGGTTTTTTATTAACGAGATAACTTAAGCCTGCGGCTGAGTTACAACGTCTTTGTAGCCTTTAACTTCGATTTCTACACGACGGTCCGGCGCCAGGCAGTCGATCAGAGCTGCGCGAGCTTTCACGTTGTCACAGGTGTTGCCAGTAACCGGGTTGGATTCGCCCATACCGCGAGCAGAGATTTTGCTAGCCGGGATACCTTTGGATACCAGGTAATCAACAACGGACTGAGCACGTTTCTCAGACAGCTGCTGGTTGTAGGCATCAGAACCGATACGGTCGGTGTAGCCCAGAACAACTGCGGAACCGTCTTTCGGGTCCATGTTGCTCAGCTGGGTGTACAGCTGATCCAGAGCCTGCTGGCCTTCTGGTTTCAGAGTAGATTTGTTGAAGTTGAACAGAACGTCAGACTTCAGGGTGAAGTGCTTGGTAGTCACTTCTGGAGCCGGAGCCGGCGCCGGAGCTACAACCGGAGCAACGTCGTCCTGACCGAAGCGGTAGGATACGCCCAGGCTCAGCATGCCGTTATCAGGACGGGTACCAACGGTGCCAGCGTCGCCGATGTTGTTAACCCACTGGTATTCCAGACGGGTTGCGATGTCACGAGTAACAGCCCACTCTAAGCCGCCCGCGAATACCGGGGAGACGCCAGTGTCGTGTTCGCTACGGGAAACGCCGGTAGAAGCGTAGTTACCTTTGGAGTCAGCGCGCCAAACCATACCACCCAGACGGGTATAGATATCCAGATCGTCAGTGATCGGGTAACCCAGTTTAGCAGTCAGCTGAACGCCCTGAGCTTTGAAAGCGCCGTTGTCAACGCTGCCTTTGTAAGCCATACGGCCCAGCCAGTCGTAACCCATTTCAAAACCGAGGTACGGGTTAACCTGGTAACCACCAAACGCACCAGCACCCAGCTGATCGTTACGGGTCGGGCCGTTGTTGCCCTGGAAACCGTTACCGTAGAAACCGGTGTCGTGATACTGGGACCAGCCCAGTTTAGCACCTGCGTACCAGGTGTTATCTTTCGGAGCGGCCTGCGCTACGGTAGCGAAGCCAGCCAGTGCCACTGCAATCGCGATAGCTGTCTTTTTCATTTTTTGCGCCTCATTATCATCCAAAATTCGCCATGAAGGTTCAGAAGACCTCACGGTTAAATCCTTCACCCGGGGCGTGACTTGTTGTTAACTATGCTGATACATGCAGCGTAAGCCGATCACCCCTGGCGATGTAAAGTCTACAACTTAGTTCGAAACTTACAAGTGTGAACTCCGTCAGGCATATGAAAAAAAAGGGTTGTGTACGCTATGTTTAACCAATACGGTTGAACTTAATCGAGGCAAAAAAAGTCGCGAAGCCGCATCAGACAAGCATTTTAACAAAAATGCCGTTCAAGAAAGCCCATCTCGCGCCAGGGCAAAAAAAATTCCAGGATTAATCCTAAACTCGGTTAATGATACAGGTTTGAGTGAATTTTTAGCCCAGAAAGTTGTCTGCCTGGCTGATTGGTATTTCTTACCGGACGCATGATAAAGCCCATCGCGTGACCCTCTTCTGCAGCGGCAACCAGGCGTTCATGTTCCTCAATGCTCAGTTCTTCTGATAGCCAGCCAATAACGACGCTATAATTTCCCGTGCGCAGTGAGCGAACCATGGATTCCAGGGTGTTAGCGGGGGAGAGCTGGCTGATCTGCATCACCTTCGACAGCGGCAAACCGGACGACTGCACCCATTCACGACTCAGCTTCTGTTGTGGCGTCAGCCAGAGCTGCCAGCGCGATTGCTGGCCAAGCTGTTGTAATAAAGGAAGCAATAGCAGCTGCGTCATCATGGGCTGGTCTTCTCGATAGACTATTTCACTGATCAGCCCATTAGCTGGCTGTTCGGCAGCGTCATGAGAGCGACGACGTACTGAAGTAGAAGTCAGTGTTGAACGATTTGCGTGAGCTGATGTAAACATAGTCTATCCCGCCTGTGGGTTACTGTATGCATATACAGTATATGCGGCCGGGTGAAAGATCAACCCTATTTTCTCTGTTGCTGGATGAAATTTGTACGTCGCCGGGAGTGAACCCGAACCGGTCGCATCGGATGTCCGCGCGTACACAATGTGAATTCATGGTTGTCGCGCTTTCTTGCTGGCTAAATTCTTCTCATAAATGATGGCATTAACGGTCTATGAGCGAACAGGGATGCCCTGCTCTCTGTACGCTACTGTGATGAATATTAATTAAGCATTTTATCTTTCCCGCGTTTAACTTCATCAAATGACTATTTTCTGAAAGCGGCTCGCAAAAAAACACGCTGATTAAAATGAACAGATAATTCATGTTGCCGCATGAAGAGAAGTCACTTATTTTCTCTTTTAACGGATCCGTTAGCACATTTATGTCTTATTTACATGATTAACAAAGGAATAATCATGAAGAAACTTATATGTCTTAGGATCCATCAGTTTCGGGCATGTTTGTCTCCATTAGGAAAAATAAGCTGTCGGCCCTTATTTGGTGGCTATAGCCTGGCGATAGATAATACCGTGTTTGCCATGATGGCTGAGGGAGAGATCTATCTTCGGGTTTGCGAGCAGAGCGCGGAGTACCGCGTGGCGCATAAAAACCCGCTGTTGAAGATGCAGAAGAATGGTCGTCTGGTCGCGCTGAAGTATTATCATATTGATGAGGAACTTTGGCGGGATAGCAAAATGCTTTTTCATTTATCGGCGCTGTCATTACAGAGCGCGCGTCATGAAAAACATCGGCAGCGACATTCCGGAAGATTAAAAAATTTGCCAAATATCAGTTTTCATATGGAACTACAGCTGATTAATTCAGGCATTACGGATGAATTGATGCTGCGTAAGATTGGGGCCAAAGAAGCCTGGTTGAGGTTACGAAAAATAAATAAAGCGCTAACGGTGAATATTCTTTATTCCTTACAGGGGGCTATTGAAGGCGTCCACGCGGCCACGCTCCCGACGCAGCAGCGTCAGGAGCTTGAGAAGTGGGCAACGGAACAGATGCGGGAGAGTGAGAGCTATTCAGGTTGAATCTCAACCTGTCGCTGTAGCCGGCAAATCTCTGGCAGCAGCGCCAGTAGCAGCCCGATTTGTTGAAGCACTAACGGCTCTTTGCTATCGGCACGAGGTTCAAGATGCTGTATCCGGGTTTGCAGGCTTGTTAGAGCTTGCTGTACCCGCTGTTCATCGGCCGGTGAGTGGTGCAGCGCGTCATCAACATAACAAACGGCATCGTCCAGCAGCGCCAGGATATCTGGCGTTGTCAGCTTTTCCCTGTGTGCGCCCAGGGCGGAGATATAGCTGGTAAAAGTGTGGTTCAGGCATAACAACCGAAAAGCGGTTTCCCGCATTTGCGAGCCCGCTCTGGGTTCCGTTGATAAGTTTGATACAACGGATGCCAGCTCACCGTCCCTGCTGTGCGCCGCTCTTCGCGCAATACGATAGGCAAGACGGTTGTCGCGCCCCTGATGATATTGCTCGAGTATGGCGTCTAAATATCGGCAGTTGGCATTGATTGCTTGTTCAAGTACTCGGGGCAGGTTGCGGAATTTCCAGTCTGGCCAAATAAAGCTGACTGCGGCCCAGGCGATAGCGCAGCCGATCAGCGTATCAAATATACGCGGTAGGGCGACTTCAAAACCTTCCCCCAGGAGGTTAAAGCACAGCAAAACCAGAAGGGTAATGAACATGGTCGCATGGGCGTACTGTACATTACGGAACGCGAAGAACAGCACGCCGGTCAGGACAATTAAAAGCAGCTGGCCTTCGACGGAAGGGACGAGAAGCAGCACCGGCAGGCCTATCGCTACGCCGATGAGCGTACCGATTATCCTTAACGCCAGCCGGTGACGAGTGGCGTTATAGTTTGGCTGGCATACGAACAGGCTGGTCAGCAATATCCAGTAACCGTGGTTCAGTCCGGTTAACTGGATAAATGCATAACCTGCGCACAGGACTAATGACATTCGAACCGCATGGCGAAACAGAGCTGACTCTGGGGTCATATTACTGCGCAGGCGCAGCCAGATATCGCTGAAACTGCCGGGTTGGTCGTCGGCTAACAGGTTTTCCGTGTTGTGACTGGACTGTACAGTCGTCTGGACGGATTCAATTGTCGCCAGCTGGGCGTCAATGGCGCGTAAGTTATTAAGCAAAAATCCCAACGCCTTAATCTGTTCTGCCGGCGCGCCGCTGGCTTTTACGCGATCGAGCGCGGCGTCAAGATGCATAAAAGCGCGCTCAAAGTGAGTGTCATGAAGGTAGGGTTCGCGTAGCAGGATGGCACGAGACAGTTTCTGGCAGGCCTGCGCCTGCATTGACAGCATACGCTGGAAGCGGAACATCACGTCACTGTAGCGAAAATGATCGCGCAGCGTTTGGTATTGAATATGCGATGAGCTTGCGCGTTCGTGGATGTCCTGCGCCACGAAGTAATACTGCAAAGTGCGACGCGTTCCGCGCTGCCCGCGATCGCCGCGCAGGCGAGTCAGCAGGGAAACTTTCGTCTGATTCAGCGTGGCCACAAGCTGGCCATTGGCTATCGCCAGGTCATACAGCGGAGCCTGGCTTTCATCTTCAATATCCGGATCGAACAGGCGTGATTTAAGCTCCAGATAGTGAGCTAACTGCTCGTAGCTGCGTGCCAGATTGTCCTGAAGAGGACGGATAGGGAAAATCAGATGTCCGGAGAGGGTAAGTAAGTTGTACCACACCGCGCCAGCCAGCAAAAACAGCGGCTGAAGATACCAGTGGCTGTAAAGCGTAACGCCCAGCATGGTATAGATGGCGATTAACAAAGCACCAAAGGCGATGGTGGCATAGCGTTGGCCCAGGCCGCCGAGCAAAATAAAACCGATTGTTGAAACGGTTAATCCCGCCGCAAATAACCACGGCCAGGGAAAAAGGAGTTCCACTGAGGCTGAAGCAATAAAAAAGCACACGAGGGTAATGGCCAGATTACGCAGACGTCCTGTCAGGCGGTCATCAAGGTCGGTCAGCGCCGCTGCCACCACCCCGAGTGTTAGAGGAATCGTGAGTTTTACTTCGCCAAGCCACCAGGGAAATGCGGTCGTGCCGCAGAGTGCGATAAATATCCTGATGTTATATAACCAGGCACTGTTCCATGTATAGCGGCGTAGCAGGGGGGTGAGCATTTCTCTATTCCATTCAATTACTGAAAGCGGCGACGCGCATTGGCTTCACGCGCGGCGCGAGCGGTCTCGACGGAGACGACTCGTCGGCCTACTGGCCATAAAGCAATAGCGGCGATTTTAAAATTGGCGATACCAACCGGGATGCCAATGATAGTCAGGCATTGGGCGATACCACAAAAGATATGCATCAGGCACAGCCACCAGCCAAAGAAAATAAACCATAAAATATTCAATAGTGTCCCACCCGCGTTTAGCAGGCTATTCTTTCCCTGAGGATCGAGTTCGTCGACATGAACGGCCTCATTCCCATAGGGAAAAAGAGAGAGTTTTGTTATCTCCCAGCAGGAGCGGGTGAGAGGCAGGGTAAAGATCAGCACAATGCTGACCAGCGTCGCCAGAAGCCAGCCGAGCGTGGTGGCGAATCCGCCAAGGATAAAGTTTAAAATATTCAGAACGGTACGCATAAACCCTCTGCTTAATACGGTGGATAATAAGGCACGGCCATTGTAGCGTTTTTTACGCTGGAGCACCCGGTCGCTGGCGGTTAAACTTAAAAACATCCAACCTGATTGAAATTCGACATTATATGGAACTTAGAGCGACAACATTGGGCAAGCGTATGGCTCAGCATCCTTATGACAGGGTGCAACTTCTTAATGCCGGAGTAAAGGTTTCCGGTGATAGCCATGAATATCTTATACCTTTCAATCAGTTATTATCAATTCATTGCAAGCGTGGGCTGGTTTGGGGGGAGCTGGAGTTTACCCTACCGGGCGAGAAAGTTGTGCGTTTGCACGGTACCGAATGGAGTGAAACCCAGCGTTTTTACCATCATCTGAACACGCTCTGGCAGCAGTGGAGCGCGGAAATGAGCGATATTGCCGCTGATGTACTTCGCCAGCAGCTGGCGGAAGTGGCGCGTTGCAGCGCGGAAGGTAAATGGTTGACGCGTCAGCAGGTAAGCGATATTCAGCGCAAAATACGCCATGCGCTGAGCGGATTACCAGTGCCGACAGTCCGTCTTGATGCTTTTGATAACTGCCGCGAGCTATGGCGGCAATGCCAGAGTTGGTTGAGTAATACGGAAAAAGCCAGGCTCGAGCATAACCAAACTTTTACGGAATCCATGCTGGAGCAATACCGCGGATTTTTTGCCGCAGTGGAATCATCGCCGTTGAATCCGGCTCAGGCACGCGCAGTCGTAAACGGCGAGCGTTCGTTATTAGTTCTGGCGGGTGCCGGAAGCGGTAAAACTTCCGTGTTAGTGGCGCGCGCAGGCTGGTTATTGACCCGTGGCGAGGCGGCGGCTGAGCAAATTCTGCTACTGGCGTTTGGTCGGCAAGCCGCGCAGGAGATGGATGAGCGCATCCGCGAGCGCCTGGGCACTGAAGAGATCTCTGCGCGTACTTTTCACTCCCTTGCCCTGCACATTATCCAGCAGGGCAGTAAAAAAGCCCCGACGATCAGCAAGCTGGAGAGCGACAGCGCTGCACGGCAAAAACTTTTAGTACAGAGCTGGCAGCAGCAGTGCCAGGAGAAAAAAGCGCAGGCGAAAGGCTGGCGATTGTGGCTGGAGGAGGAAATGGGGTGGCAGATCCCTGAAGGGGATTTCTGGCAGGACAAAAAGCTGCAGCGTCGTGTTGCCAGCCGCCTTGACCGCTGGGTTAGCTTGATGCGTATGCATGGCGGCTCGCAGGCTGAGATGATTGCCGGGGCCCCTGAAGAGGTACGCGACCTTTTTGGCAAGCGCGTTAAGCTGATGGCCCCTCTGCTAAAAGCGTGGAAAACGGCGTTAAAAGATGAAAACGCCGTCGATTTCTCCGGCCTGATTCATCAGGCGATCAATATTCTGGATAAAGGGCGGTTCGTCAGCCCGTGGAAGCATATTCTGGTGGATGAGTTTCAGGATATCTCCCCGCAGCGGGCATCCCTACTCGCCGCGTTACGTCGGCAAAACACGCAGACGACGCTGTTTGCCGTTGGCGATGACTGGCAGGCCATCTACCGTTTCAGCGGTGCTCAGCTCTCTTTAACAACGGCCTTTAATCACTATTTTGGCGAAGGGGATTGCTGTGCGCTGGATACGACGTACCGATTTAATAGCCGGATAGGCGAGATAGCCAACGGGTTTATCCAGCAAAATCCGCACCAGTTAACGAAACCACTAAACAGCCTGGTCGCAGGGGACAAAAAAGCGGTGACGTTATTGGCGGAGGACAAACTCGACGATCTGCTTGATAAAATGAGCGGCTATGTCAAACGAGAGCAGCGGATTTTATTGCTAGCGCGCTATCATCATTTGAAGCCGGCGGCGCTGGAGAAAGCCGCCACGCGCTGGCCGCATCTGCAGCTCGATTTTATGACTATTCATGCCAGCAAAGGACAACAAGCTGATTACGTCATAATTCTTGGCCTTCAGGAGGGGGATGATGCGTTTCCTGCACCGGCGCGTGAGTCGATTATGGAGCAGGCGCTCTTACCGCAGCCGGAGGATTTTCCCGATGCCGAAGAGAGGCGTTTGCTGTATGTCGCCATCACCCGCGCCCGCCTGCGCGTATGGCTGTTGTTTAATAAAGAGCAACCTTCGCCGTTTGTTGAAATGCTAGAGGCGCTGGATGTGCCGGTAGCAAGAAAGCCATGATGGCTGGCGGCGTGGCCGCCAGCGGGGCTTATTTCAGACGCTCTGCAAGGTAGCGCTGATAATCAGGGATCAGGATATCAACGGGGTCGCTGAAGTGCGGGGACTGGATAATAAAGTCGGCGGTTGAGACATTGGTGGCGACGGGAATATTCCATACCGTCGCCAAACGTAATAACGCTTTAACATCCGGGTCGTGTGGCACGGCATTTAGCGGATCCCAGAAAAAAATCAATACATCGATTTTACCTTCTGAAATCAGCGCACCCACCTGCTGGTCGCCGCCCATGGGACCACTCAGCATCGCATGCACCTCCAGCCCGGTTGCGCGTGACACCAGATTTCCGGTCGTTCCTGTCGCCGAGAGCGTGTGTTGCGCCAGCAATGGCTGGTGGCGCTCGACCCACTTCATCAGCATATCTTTACAGTGATCGTGAGCAACCAGCGCAATATGCTTGCGTGCTGGCAAGGTACGTGTTGTTAGTTCCATCATTTCATTCCACATTTTGGCCTGTAGACAGATTACTGGAAGTGACTGTTGCTGCAAGCGTCGGGATGAAAAAATTTGACGCATCTGCAGGTCAGGACTCATGCGGGTTCATCCGGATTAGCATACACTTGGGCTAAATAGCAGGAGGATGATGATGAAAGAAAACGATATCGCAGGTATTTTGACCTCGACACGGACTATCGCCCTGGTGGGGGCAAGTGACAAACCTGACCGCCCAAGCTATCGGGTGATGAAGTATCTTCTGGAGCAGGGATATCACGTCATTCCCGTTTCCCCTAAGGTTGCGGGTACCACGCTGCTGGGGCAAAAAGGGTATGCCACGCTTGCTGACGTGCCGGAAAAAGTGGATATGGTCGATGTTTTCCGTAACTCAGAAGCGGCCTGGGGCGTCGCCCAGGAGGCAGTGGCTATCGGTGCGAAAACGCTATGGCTACAGCTGGGGGTAATCAATGAACAGGCGGCTGTTCTCGCCCGAGACGCCGGTCTAAACGTGGTGATGGATCGCTGTCCGGCGATAGAGATCCCGCGATTAGGATTAGCCCGTTAAACCTAAAACCCCGCCTGGCGGGGTTTTTTATTATCAATATTGATTAAGTTATTAATGGTCAATATTTTAATTAAAACTACATCGAAACGTTTCTTTATTTTAAAATAAAACCCATTGTCTTTGTGGATTTAACAGGCATCGTCCAGGTTTTATCTCCCTTATTACTTAAAATTTCCTTGCGAGGATAATTTATTTCTTATAAATAAACCATAGAAAATATATGGGGAATCCTTATAAAATATTTTAAAGTTTAAAAAAATAATTGTTTTTTCTCATGTCATTTATATGACTAATATCACAGATATTTTTGGCGTAGCGTTAAAATGGAGGTTTGGTGATATAAGAAATGTATTATCCATGATTTTATCTTCATTGTAATAACCGTGAGCAATCATTTTTCTTATGGTCTATATTAACATCTCAAAATGTAAGTTTATTATTTTAAGTTGTTGTAATTTAAGTAATTTAATTTATTACAGAATGTAATTGGATTATTTTGCTTTCACCTTGCGGGACTCCGTTAAGTGGTATATCTAATAAGATGCATAATTAAGAATTATCTCATACCTCTGACTGCGTCTTCATCTCAAGGGTGCAACCTGATGAAAAATATAAATGTGACAGTGAAAGAAACTGGTGCTGAATACACCGTCGATGGCAATCAAGTTAATCTCAATACGCAGTCAGTGGTCCTCCTGCACGTTAAGCGTGAGGATATTCGTTCATATACCCGACAAGGTAATGATCTTGTTCTAAAACTCCAAAACGGTGACACCGTTACAATTAAAAACTTTTTCGTTGTGGATGAGCATGGACAGCACAGTGATTTGGTTCTTATGGATGATGAGACCGGCGCGCTATGGTGGCTAGAAGGTGCGGGTACCGATGGGGCACACTATTCGCTGATTAGCGATCTTTCAGAAGTCATCGCGACCGGTGGCGCGGGACAAAGTATTGCCGGTTGGGTTATGGCTGGCGCGGCTTTGCTGGGTATTGCGGCAATGTTCGCCGGCACCTCAAACAAAGACCACCACTCTTCGGTTTCTGAAAGCGATTCTGATGCTGACAGTGATTCAGACTCCGACAGTGATACGGATGCTGACAGCGATAGCGACTCTGATTCAGACAGTGATTCTGATTCAGATAGTGATTCCGATTCTGACAGTGATTCCGACTCGGATTCAGATTCAGATAGTGATTCGGATGCTGACAGCGACGCGGATAGTGATTCTGATGCTGACAGTGACTCCGATACT
This sequence comes from Klebsiella sp. GW_Kp182, assembly GCF_040062275.1. Lineage (NCBI taxonomy): Bacteria > Pseudomonadati > Pseudomonadota > Gammaproteobacteria > Enterobacterales > Enterobacteriaceae > Klebsiella > Klebsiella sp. GW_Kp182. Next base: position 85,125 of record NZ_JBEAFQ010000046.1, read on the forward strand.
GATACCGAGCTACCTACCGCGGCACAGAACATAGCGGTCATTGACAATGTGGGCCCCATCACCGGTGTGCTGCATTCTGGTGATGTCACTGACGATACGACCCCGGAGATTAAAGGGACAGCAGAGGCTGGGGCAACGATAACGATTTATGACGGCGATACCAAACTGGGTTCTGTCGTCGCGGATGAAAATGGCAACTGGAGCTTCACGTTACCGGAGCTGAGCGAGGGTTCCCACAGCCTGAGCGCGACGGTGACGGACAAAGCCGGCAACGTCAGCGAACGTTCGCCGGCGTTTGAACTGACCATCGATACCACTGCGCCGGCAGCCAGCATTCCGCAGGTAACCGACAATGTTGCAGAGCACACAGGCCAGCTGCAGAGCGGGGATCTGACCAACGATGCGACGCCCACCCTGAACGGCACGGCGGAAGCGGGATCCACGGTGACGATCTATGACGGCGACACCGTGCTGGGCACAGTGGTTGCCGGCGAGGATGGACGCTGGAGCTTCACGCCAGCTAGTCTGGAGGAAGGCGCCCACAGCCTGAGCACTACGGTAACGGACAAAGCCGGGAACGTCAGCGAACGTTCGCCGGCGTTTGAACTGACGGTAGACACTATAGTGAACCCGGTTAGCGATCTGCAGGTAACTGATAATGCAGGAGAAGACACGGGTACACTGAACAGCGGTAGCGTGACGGATGATGATACACCAACCTTGAGCGGTACGGCGGAAGCGGGCGCCACGATCACAATTTATGACGGTGATACCGTACTGGGCACCGCGATTGCGGACGAGGACGGACGCTGGAGCTTTACTCCTGACGCCCTGGCTGAAGGATCCCATAGCCTGAGCACCACGGTGACCGATCTGGCCGGCAACGTCAGCGAACGATCCCCGATATTTATATTAACTGTCGATCTTAGCGATGACACCGACTCCGACAGCGACTCGGACTCCGACTCCGACAGTGACTCGGATTCAGACAGCGATTCGGACTCTGACAGCGACTCGGATTCCGACAGCGATTCGGACTCTGACAGCGACTCGGACTCTGACAGCGACTCGGATTCCGACAGCGACTCCGACTCTGACAGCGACTCGGATTCAGATAGCGATTCCGACTCCGACAGCGACTCGGATTCAGACAGCGATTCTGACTCGGACAGCGATTCTGACTCGGACAGCGATTCTGACTCGGACTCCGACAGTGATTCGGACTCCGATAGTGACTCGGACTCCGACAGTGACTCGGATTCTGACAGCGACTCCGACTCTGACAGCGATTCTGACTCTGACAGCGATTCGGATTCTGACAGTGACTCGGATTCTGACAGTGACTCCGATTCAGACAGCGATTCGGACTCTGACAGCGACTCCGATTCCGACAGCGATGCCGATTCAGACAGCGATTCGGACTCCGACAGTGATTCCGACTCGGACAGCGATGCTGACTCTGACAGCGACTCCGATTCCGACAGCGACTCTGACTCTGACAGCGATTCGGACTCCGACTCTGACAGTGATTCGGATTCGGACAGCGATTCGGACTCTGACAGCGACTCGGACTCCGACAGCGACTCGGACTCTGACAGTGATTCTGACTCCGACAGCGACTCGGATTCTGACAGTGATTCGGATTCCGACAGCGATTCTGACTCCGACAGTGACTCGGATTCAGACAGCGATTCTGACTCCGACAGTGACTCAGACTCTGACAGCGATTCGGATTCCGACAGTGACTCGGATTCTGACAGCGATTCTGACTCGGACAGCGATTCCGACTCTGACAGTGATTCGGACTCGGACAGCGATTCCGACTCCGACAGCGATTCCGACTCCGACAGTGATTCGGATAGTGACAGTGATTCGGATTCAGACAGCGACTCCGATTCCGACAGCGATGCTGACTCCGACAGTGATTCGGACTCCGACAGCGACTCCGACTCTGACAGTGATTCGGACTCCGACAGCGACTCGGATTCCGACAGCGATTCTGACTCTGACAGCGATTCGGATTCCGACAGCGACTCGGACTCCGACAGCGACTCGGATTCCGACAGCGACTCGGATTCTGACAGTGACTCGGATTCAGACAGCGATTCTGACTCCGACAGTGACTCAGACTCTGACAGCGATTCGGATTCCGACAGTGACTCGGATTCTGACAGCGATTCTGACTCGGACAGCGATTCCGACTCTGACAGTGATTCGGACTCGGACAGCGATTCCGACTCCGACAGTGATTCGGATAGTGACAGTGATTCGGATTCAG
>NZ_JBEAFQ010000047.1:0-86792 GCF_040062275.1 Klebsiella sp. GW_Kp182
GGGACCGCGGGGATTGTAAAGGGGGAGACGGTTTTCTCCCCCTTTACCCGTTCACCTACCACGGTGAGACATTTTCTGCGAAATAGCGGTGAACGGAACCCCTACCACACCTTCCCGGAGGCGGCGCTTGACGCGCCTGTCCGGGCTACCCAATCTGCCACCCTCCAACACCGAGCCCGAAAATCCCGGGTCGCGGCGTAAACGCCTTACCCGGGCTACTCCCCCGCAGGCGGCTGGAAACCCGTAGCCCCGGTAAGCGCAGCGCGACCGGGGAGAGCGGCCGTTTATACCACCCGCGCGTACTGCAGCATCACCTGCAGCAGCACGTTCGCGCCGGCCTCAACGTGCTCCGGCGACGCATACTCAATTTCGTTGTGGCTGATCCCGTCCCTGCAGGGGATAAAAATCATCCCGGTTGGCGCCAGATAGCTCATATACACCGCGTCGTGCCCGGCGCCGGAGACAATCTCCCGCGCCGGATAGCCCAGCCGCTGCGCGGCGTCGGCGATCGCCGCCTGGCAATCCGGGTGGAACGGCGCCGCCGGATAGTGGCTCACCTCTTTCAGCGCCACCTTCAGGCCGCTCTCCCGCTCAACCACGGCGATAAACGCCCGCAGCTGGCGGTCCATCTCATCCACCAGCGCATCGCTGAGATTACGCATATCAATCGAAAAAGTGACCTCTCCCGGCACCACGTTGCGGCTGTTCGGATAGACCTGCACCCTCCCTACCGTACCGCGCCCCTCGTCGCTGCGCCCGGCGATCGCCACGACCTCCTGCATAATGCGGGTCGCCGCCTGCAGCGCATCCTGACGCAGGCGCATCGGCGTCGGTCCGGCGTGGGACTCCTGGCCGGTCACCACGCAGTCATACCAGCGGATCCCCAGCACGCCCTGCACGATACCGATAGTTTTCGCTTCATCTTCCAGAATCGGCCCCTGTTCAATATGCGCTTCGAAGTAGGCGCCAATCGGATGATCGCCCGGCGTCTGGCTGCCGATATAGCCGATGCGCGCCAGCTCCTCGCCCACGGTTTTACCGTCCGCATCCTGCGCGGCATAGACAGTTTCCAGCGGGAATACTCCGGCAAACACCCCGGAGCCCATCATCACCGGCACAAAGCGCGAGCCCTCTTCGTTGGTCCAGAACACCACTTCAATTGGCGCTTCGGTTTCGATATGCCGATCGTTCAGGGTGCGCACCACCTCCAGCGCCGCCAGCACGCCGTAGTTGCCATCAAATTTGCCGCCGGTGGGCTGGGTATCAATATGGCTGCCGGAGACAATCGGCGGCAGCGCCGGATTACGCCCTTCCCGGCGCATAAAGACGTTGCCGATTTTATCGACGGTGACGCGCATCCCCGCCGCCTGCGCCCAGCTAATCACCAAATCCCGCCCCTTGCGATCGAGATCGGTGAGCGTCAGACGACAGCAGCCGCCCTTCGGCGTGGCGCCGATTTCCGCCAGCGCCATCAGCGACTCCCACAGACGCTCGCCGTTAACCCGGCAGTCGGTGGTTTCGGTCATCGGGGTAAAAAGGACATCACTGCTCATTTCGGTCTCCTTGCATAAACGCGGCGGCCAGCTCGACCAGCAGACGATCGCTGCCGCGCGGGCCTAAAAATGACATCCCCAGCGGCAGACCGCCCGTCTGGGCGACCGGCAGCGTCACCTGCGGACGTTGGGTCATCACGGAAATTAACAGCAGGTCGTGAGACAGGCGCCGGACCGCTTCTATCTCTTCGGCCTGCGCCGTCAGCAGCGGCGCGCCATCGGGAACGGTCGGCATCACCAGGACCGCATCGCCCAGCTGCGCGTCCCACCAGGCGGTAAAACGCTCGCGCAGCTGGCAGGCGGCGTCAAACTGCGCGCGAGTGACCGCTTTGCCCCAGAAAAAGCGCTCGCGGACGTCCGGGCCTAGCTGCAGAGCATAGCGCTCAATGGTTTCGCCCTGCGCCTGCCACGCTTCGTAGCCCTGAATCTGGCGGAAGGCGAGATAAATATCGTCCGCGTCGGGCAGCGGCGCATCGAGCGGCGCTAACGGGCCGAAAAAGCGCGCCAGCCGTTGGCGGACCGGCAGCAGCGCCTGCTGGCTGCGCAGCGGCAGGCGGGAAAACAGCCCATCGTGGCAGGCCAGCCGCACGCCGTCGAAATCCGCGCGTTCATCGTCGAACAGACAAGCGGCGACGGCGGAAAAGACCTCCGGCGAGCGGGCAAAGAAGCCGCAGGTGTCCATGGTGGCGCACAGCGGCTGGCAGCCGTCGAGGGAGAGACGGCCGTGGGTTGGACGCAGGCCAAACAGTCCGCAGTAGCTCGCCGGCGTGCGTACCGAGCCGCCGGTATCGCTGCCGAGGGCAAAGTCGCACGCCGCGTTCGATACCGCCGACGCCGAGCCGGACGACGATCCGCCGGGTATATGATTCGGCGCGGCGCCGTTGCGCGGGGTACCGTAATGCACGTTGTGCCCGCTCATCGAATACGCCAGCTCGCTGGTATGGGTTTTGCCGATAAAGCGCGCGCCGTTATCTAACAGCTTTTGCACCACCGGCGCGGTGCGGTTTTTAATCCCGGACAGCGCCAGCAGGTGCGGATTGCCCCCGCCGGTTGGGTAGCCCGCCACGTCGAACAGATCTTTGACCGCAAAGGTTAAGCCGCTCAGCGGCCCGCTGAGCGCATGCGCCACCGGATGCGGCGGATAGGGCATAAAGGCGCGAATGTCGTCCTGCATGATGGTTTCCTCCTGGCCTCAGGCGTAAAGCGCCTGGTTTTCAACGGACGGGCTCAGCTCACGCCAGCGATGGCAACTTACCACGTGACGCGGCCCGGCCGGTTCGGTCGTCGGCTGGCTTTGCGCGCAGGCGGGGCGCGCATGCGGACAGCGCTCGGCAAACGCGCATCCCGGCGGCAGGCACGAGAGATCCGGCGGCGAGCCGGGAATACAGTGCAGCGCGTCGCCCTTTTTCAACCCCTCTTTCGGCCGGCTGCCCAGCAGCACCTGGGTATAGGGATGGCGCGGACGATACAGAATCTCCTCGATCGACGCCTCCTCCACGATGCGCCCGGCGTACATCACCGCCACCCGGTCGGCGATCTCCACCGCCGCGCCGATATCGTGGGTCACAAATATAATCGACAGATCGCGCTGCTTTTGCTGCTCACGCAGCAGAATCAAGATCTGGATTTGCACCGTGGCATCGAGGGCGGTGGTCGGCTCATCCGCCAGCAGCAGCTGCGGGTTGCAGGATAACGCGAGGGCAATCATCGCCCGCTGGCGCATCCCGCCGGACATCTCGTGCGGGTAAGCATCCAGCCGCCGCTCGGGGCTCGGAATGCGCACCTGACGCAGCGCCTCCAGCGCCCTTTCCCGCGCCGCCTGCCGCGACAGGCCTTCATGGCGACGCAGCCCCTCGACAATCTGCTGGCCCACGGTATAGACCGGGTCGAAGGCCAGCAGCGGCTCCTGGAAAATCATCGCGCAGCGCGCGCCGCGGTAGCGCCGCAGCTGCCCGGCGCTCATGTTCAACACATCCTCTTCCCCGACCCTCAGGGTACCGGAAAGCACGCTGCTTTTCGGCGGGTGCAGCCGCATCAGGGCGCGCAGGGTGACGCTTTTCCCGGAGCCAGACTCGCCGATCAGCGCCATCACCTCGCCTTTTTGCACATCAAAGGAGACGCCGTTGACCGCGTTGACCGTCTGACCGTCGCGGCGAAACTCAACCCGCAGGTCGCGGATATGGACGTAGGCTTCATGCGACATGGCTGACCTCCTGAATGGCGATATTTTGATGCCAGGGCGACGCGGGCTGCGCCATCAGGCAGGCGCTCTGGTGCCCCTCGCCGACGCTTTCGAGCGTCGGTTTCACCTCGGCGCACACTGCTCTGGCGTGCGGGCAGCGGGTATGAAAGCGGCAGCCGGAGGGCGGAGAAATCGGGCTGGGCGGATCGCCGCTCAGCGGCGAGGTTAAGGTGCGATTGTGCGGGTCCATTGACGGCATCGAGCTTAACAGCGCCCGGGTATAGGGGTGGGCCGAGGCGGTAAACAGCTGCTCCGCCGGGCCAATCTCCACCACCTCGCCGAGATACATCACCAGAATGCGGTCCGACAGCCAGCGCACCACGTGCAGATCGTGGCTGATAAACACATAGGTCAGCGCCAGCGTCCGCTTCAGCTCCTGCAGCAGCTGCAGCACCTGAGCTTCCACCGACTTATCCAGCGCCGAGACGGCCTCGTCGAGGATCACCAGCCGGGGCTTCATCGCCAGCGCGCGGGCAATATTCACCCGCTGGCGCTGGCCGCCGGAAAGCGCGTGCGGATAACGATGGGCAAAACGTTCCGGCTCAAGGCCGACGTGCGCCAGCAGATAGCGGGCGTACTCGCTGGCCTCTTTGGCGCTGACGCCGTGTACCCGCTGGCCGAACGCAATGCTCTCTTCCATAGTCATGCGCGGATTGAGCGAAGCGTAGCTATCCTGGAAAACCATCTGCACCTGGCGGCGATACGCTTTCATCGGCAGGCGCGATGAACCCACCTCCAGACCATCGAAGATCAGCTCCCCGCTGTCCTGCTTAAGCAGCTGCATCAGCAGCCGCGCGGTGGTGGATTTACCGCAGCCCGACTCCCCCACCACGCCGAGGGTTTCGCCTTTGATCACCGAAAAACTGACGTCGTCCACCGCCTGCACCACTTCGCGCGCTTTGCCGCCGCCGGCGGGAAAATGTTTCAGCAGATTGTTGACCTTCAGCAGCGGCTGCGCCGGTCCGCCGAGGTCGATATTGATAAAGGGTTGCATCGCTTACTCCTTAATCGCCATTGCCGCACGCAGGCGGTCCGCGAGGATATTGAACGAAATGGAGGTGATAAAAATCATCAGGCCGGGCAGCGCCGCTACCCACGGCTGGGTATAAATCGCCGTACGCAGGGTGTTCAGCATCAGCCCCCATTCCGGCTCCGGCGGGCGAACCCCGAGACCGAGAAAAGAGAGCCCGGAGGCGAGGATCATGCACACCGAAATCAGGCCGGTGGAGAAGACGAAAATCGGCCCCAGCACGTTGCCCAGCACCTGGACGCGAATAATGGTGAACGCGCTGGCCCCGGTGGCCCGGGCGGCGTCGATATAGTCCATATGCCGCACCTGCGCGGTGACGCTTTCGGCGATACGCGCCACCTGCGGCACGAACACCAGGGTCAGCGAGAGCAGCGCGTTACCGATGCCCGCCCCCAGCGCGCCGGAGAGCGCGATCGCCAGCAGCACCGAGGGAAAGGCGTAAAACACGTCCACGGTGCGCATAATCAGGGTGTTGGTTTTACCGCCCGCATAGCCGGCGATAATGCCGATCGCCCCGCCGATGAAAAAGGCGAACACCACCGGGACAATCCCCATAAACAGCGACAGCCGGGTACCGAGAATCAGCCTTGATAGCATATCGCGCCCGAGCTCATCGGAGCCCAGCGGAAAGCCGTCGGCGCCAATCGGTTTGAGGCGTAAAAACATCGATGTTTGATACGGATCTTTCACGATTAGCCAGGGTCCGAACAGCGCCAGCGCCAGCAGGATGAGAATGATCGCGCCGACGAATACGCCGCCCGGGTCGCGCAGCAGGCGGCGAAACACGCCGCGCCAGTAGCCTTGTCTGGCAACCGTCGCGGCAGAGACGGTAATGCCTTTGGTCGTCACGGTATCCACCATCGTCAGCTCCTCTTAATTCGCGGATCGAGACTGGTTTGCAGAATATCCACCAGCAGATTGAGCAGGACAAAGAACAGCGCCAGTACCCAGATGGTGCCCTGCAATAGCGGCAGATCGCGCTGGAAGATAGCGGTGTTCAGCAGCAGACCGGTGCCGGGCCAGGAGAAGACGGTTTCCACCAGAATCGAGCCGCCCATCAGATAGCCGACCTGCAGCCCCATCACCGCCAGCGCGGTCGGGGCGGCGTTTTTCACCACGTGCAGAAAGATCCGCGACTCGTTGAGCCCCCGGGCGCGCAGGCCGACGATAAACTCCTGGCTGAGAATGTCCGCCACCTGCGAGCGAACGGTGCGGGCGATAATGCCGGTCGGGATCACCGACAGCGTGAAGGCCGGCAGCAGCATAAACTGCAGGTGTTCCCAGTTCCACTGCCAGCCCACCTCGCCGATTGGCCCGCCGCCGGTCGCCGGCAGCAGCGCGAGTTTGACGCTAAAAACGATGACCAGCAGCATCCCCAGCCAGTAGTGCGGTACGCTGACGCCAAACACGGATAGCACCGAGGCCAGACGGTCAATAATGCTGTTACGAAAGTAGCCGGCGACAAAACCGAACAGGCTGCCCAGCGCAAACCCGATCGCCGTCGCCAGCAGCGCCAGACGCAGAGAGTAGGTGACCGCCGTCATCACTTCATCGATGACCGGGCGCCCGGTGGCGACCGACATGCCCAGATCGCCGTGCAGCGCCCGCCATAGCCAGTGCACAAACTGCAGCGGCAGCGGTTTATCAAAGCCGTAGGCCTGCATTAAGGTCTGACGCAGCGATTCCGAAGCGTCCGGCGGCATCACCGATACCAGCGGGTCGCCCGGCGCTATCTGCACCAGCATAAAACAGATCACCGCCACCCCGAGCATGGTGGGGACGGCCAGCAGGATGCGATATAGCAGCGTATTGATCATCTCTTGCTCCCGTGTCGATTACTCTTTTTTGCTCACCAGGCTGAGGTCGATAAACCAGCTTTGCGGCTGTACCACACCGGTGACGGCTGGCGATATCGCCCTTGGCCCGACATCGTGTGCGACGAACAGGAACGGCACCTGATCGACCAGCGCGGCGTGCAGTTCACCCGCGGCTTTATCCATTTCAGCCGGGGTAAACGCATGTTTCACCGCCGCCGCCAGCTTTTCGGTTTCCGGGGTCGAGAAGTAGCCCCAGTTGGTCGCCACCGGCGGGAAGGCCTTCGCGGTGGAGAAGCGGATCATGCCGAAATAGGGATCGTTAACCGCGGCGCTGACGTTGATCGCGTCGATCCCTTTCGCCGACGGATCTTTCGCCCCGAGACGCCAGTTGGTAAACAGGGTGTTCCATTCGTTGACCTTAATGTCGACGTTAAAGAAGCAGCTTTTCAGGCTCTGCTGGATGTACTCGTTCATCGGCAGCGGCTGCATCTGCCCGGAGCCGGAGGCCGAGGTGGCGACCGTGACGTGCAGCGGTTTCCCGGCGCTATACCCGGCTTCGGTCATCAGCTTACGGGCGGTATCCGGGTCATATTTGATCTGGAAGGTGGGTTTACCGTGCCACGGGCTGCCGGCCTCGTAGACGCCGGTCGCTTCGGTCATATAGCCGCCGAGATAGCTTTTGAGCTCCGCGCGGTTCAGGCACAGGTTGGCGGCTTTGCGCACGCGAATATCTTTCCACGGCGAGCCCTCTTCGAAGGAGAACTGCCACGGCCACAGGTGCGGCTGGGTGTTGGCGTAGATTTTAAAGCCCTGGGCTTTTATCTGATCGACCGCGTCCGGGGCCGGGGCTTCGATCCAGTCCACCTGCTTCGAGAGCAGCGCCGCCGTGCGGGCGTTAGCTTCCGGCAGCGGGATCAGCACCACTTTGTCCACTCGCGGAATGCGATCTTTGTTCCAGTAGTCGGGGTTCTTATCGAGGATCAGTTGCTGGCGAGGAACCAGTTTTTCCATTTTGAACGGACCGCTGCCCACCGCGTGGGCGGCGAACTCGGTCCACGCCTGCTTACTACGCGCGGCGGCATCGCCGGCGTTTGCCGGCACCGCGTCATACAGCTTCTGCCACGCCGTCGGCGAAACGATAAACAGGTTGGTAAGGTTGTACGGCAGCAGCGCGTCCGGTTCGGAGGTGGTCAGCGCCACGGTGTGGTCGTCAATCTTTTCCGCGCCGGTCAGGGTCGGCATGCGTGAGAGGGTGTTGCCTATCTGGCCCGGGGCATACTGCGGCGCGGCTTTATTCAGCACCTTATCCACGTTCCAGACGATGGCATCGGCGTTGACCGTTGAACCATCGTGAAACTTAACGCCCGGGCGCAGGGTGAAAATCCAGCGGCTTTGATTTTGCGGGTCAACGTGCCACTCGGTCGCCAGCCCCGGCACCAGGCCGCTGGGCTTTTCTCCCTGAGAGAGATCCCATTCAACGAGGGCGTCGTAGAGCGGAATGCCGGTGAAGCGATTGCCCTCAAAGCCCTGATCGGGCTGTCCGAGGGTCAAAGGGATATCGGCGGCGGTCATGGCGATCCGCAGGGTTGAGGCATTGGCCGGCAAAGAGGCGATCAGCGCCAATGCTCCGCTAACAGCAACGGCGAGATGGCATTTACGCGAAAATATTTTTTTCTTCAGCATCACATTGTCCCTGTTAAATAAAAGTCGCTATTTAACAGGCAAGATACATACCAGTTCTGAACGCGCGGGGAATAAGCGTGAAATGGCTTATAAAATAAGAATGACTTATATCATCTATATGATTTTATTTAAAAAATAGAATAACCTTATCTTTTTGCACCACCGGCGGGAATTCTGTTGCAGGATTGCACCAGCCTTACTTTCTTTTTAAAGGGATAATCACGTGGCGTTATTTTCTATAAATTAAATTCATAATGTCCGGCAAATCATCAGTTTGAGGCGTTCTCTTCTATACCCGTCATACTTCAAGTTGCATGTGCGTTGGCCGCATTCGTTCACCCCGGTCACTTACCAAAGTAAGCTCCCGGGGATTCGCTCACTTGCCGCGTTACTCGGCCTGCGGCCTCGCCCCTACGGGGCCAGCGCAAGCGCTGTTCAAGGCACAAATGCCTTGTCCTGCAACTCGAATTATTTAGGGTATATACTCCTTTATATAGAGAAAGAGGGAGTCGCCATGCCGTTACCTGATTTTCACCGCTCCGAGCCGTTTACCCTCGGTATCGAGCTGGAGCTTCAGGTCGTCAACCCGCCGGGTTTCGATCTGAGCCAGGACTCTTCCGCGCTGATTGACGAGGTTCAGGGCACGCTGAAAGCGGGCGAGGCCAAGCATGACATTACCGAAAGCATGCTGGAGATCGCCACCGGCGTCTGCCGCGATATCCACCAGGCCACCGCGCAGCTGAGCGCGATTCAACAGGCGGTGCTGCGCGCCGCCTCCCGCCATCATGTGCAAATCTGCGGCGGCGGAACGCATCCGTTTCAAAGCTGGCAGCGCCAGCAGATCAGCGATAACCCGCGCTACCTGAAAACCGTCGAGCACTTTGGTTACCTGGCGAAGCAGGCGACGATCTTCGGCCAGCACGTGCACGTGGGGTGTCAAAACGGCGATGATGCCATCTATCTTCTGCACGGCCTGTCGCGCTTCGTACCGCATTTTATCGCGCTGAATGCGGCATCGCCCTGGCTCGACGGGACCGATAGCGGCTTTGCCTGTTCGCGGCTTAACCTTTTTGCCGCCTATCCCGATAACGGCCCGATGCCGTGGGTGAATAACTGGCAGGCTTTTACCGGTCTGTTTCGCCGTCTTAGCTATACCAGCATGATCGACAGCATGAAGGATCTGCACTGGGATATCCGCCCCAGCCCGCGCTTTGGTACCGTCGAAGTCCGGGTGATGGATACGCCGCTGACGATTGCTCAGGCGGTGAATATCGCCGGGTTTATTCAGATCATCGCCTGCTGGCTGCTGACGGAGCGGCCGTTTAAGCATCAGCCCGAGGATTATCTGCTCTACCCCTTCAACCGCTATCAGGCCTGCCGCTACGGGCTCGATGGGATCAATACCGATGTTAACGGCGGCGAACAACGAACATTGCGCGAAGAAATTTTACAGCTGGCGGATAGGCTGGCCCCCAGCGCCCACAAGCTGAATGCCGGCAGCGCGCTGGAGGCGATTGTGCGCCAGGCGAAGCAGGATCGCAGCGAGCCGCAGCAGATGCGCGAGTTTGTCGCCAACGGCGGTTCATTGATCGGGCTGGTGCAAAAGCACTGCGAAATCTGGACGGCGTAGCGGCGATAAAACGCTATACTTCACGCTTTCGTCGTCTGTCTGGAACCTGTCGTGCGCTTTTTCTCTCTTCTGCCGCTGCTGCTGTTATCCCTGCCCGCTTTCGCCAGCGGGAAGTGCTCGCTGACCGACCCGTCGCTGACGCTGCAAAGCTATACCGTTGATCCGCAGCGCGAACGCATCGTGATGTACTGGCAAAAAGAGGACGGTAAAGCCTGGGGATCGCTGCGCTCCCTGCTGGCGGATATCGACCACAACGGACAGGTGCAGATGGCGATGAACGGCGGAATTTATGATAAAGCCTATGCGCCGCTGGGGCTGTATATCGAGAAAGGCAGGCAGCTGACCCCGCTTAACCGTGCTTCCGGCGGCGGCAACTTTTTTATTCGTCCCGGCGGGGTGTTTTATCTGCGCGGGCAAAACGCGGGGATTGTCAGCATTGATAAATTCAGGCCGTCGCCGGCCATCCGCTACGCCGTGCAGTCCGGGCCGATGCTGATTGAAAACGGCAAGATCAACTGGCGGCTGAAGCCGTCCGCCAGCTCGCGCAAGCTGCGTAACGGCGTGGGCATCACCGGCGATGGCAAAGTGGTCTTTATGCTCAGCGCGCGCGAAACCAATTTCTATGATTTTGCCTGCTACGCGCAGTCCAGGCTCAACGTGCGCCAGATGCTCTATCTCGACGGTACCATTTCGAAGATGTACCAGAAAGGCGGCAGCGTGCCGTGGCAGTACCATCCGTTCGTCACCATGATCGCGGTGGAGAGCAGGTAGTCGGCAAAACATCGTCTGCGGGGAGTAGCCCGGGTAAGGCGTTTACGCCGTGACCCGGGATTTCCGGGCCCGGTGCCTGAGGGAGGGAGATTGGGTACCCGGACAGGCGTGGCAGCGCCGCCTCCGGGACGGTGTTGAGGGATTCCGTTCACTATTATCCCACAGAAAATATCTCACCGTGGTACGTGAACGGGTAAAGGGGGAGAAAACCGTCTCCCCCTTTACAATCCCCGCGGTCCCGCAAAGAAATCGGTGCTGCGCACTGCGCTCACCTCCCGGACCTCAGCCTGCGGTCGGCTCAACTCGACCTTACTCGTCCCATCCCTGGGACTCGCCCCTACGGGGCCAGCGCAAGCGCTGTTCAAAATTGCTCCAGGCAATTTTGTCGTGTCTCGATTCGCCTCTGTCCGCCATCCCTGGCGGCCAGCCCTTGTCTTCGGTCCTCCGGTTCGCCGATTTCAGCGGGGGCCAGGGCATCGCTGCATGACACGTTGTTTCAGAAACATATCCGCAGCGGCATGAAAATCTCCCGGAGGCGGCGCTGCCGCGCCTGTCCTGGCTACGGATTACCGGCAATCTGCGGCCCGGTAGCCCGGCTAAGCGCAGCGCAAGCCGGGAAGAAGCCACAGCAATACCACGTCGCGGCATATTCCCCGGGTTGCGGCGTAAACGCCTTACCCGGGCTACGGGTTATCGGCAATATGCAGTACTGTAGCCCGGACAGGCGCGGGCCACCTACATCCGGCGGTGGGCCCACTCGCGCAGCCGCTGGAACAGCACGTACAGCGAAGGAATAAACAAAATGCCGATTACCGTCGCCACCAGCATGCCGCTGAACACCGTGGTACCGATAATCCGCCGGCTCTGCGCCCCGGCGCCGGTGGCGAGCATCATCGGCACAATCCCGATGATAAAAGAGACCGCCGTCATCATTACCGCGCGGAAGCGGCGGGTCGCCCCTTCGCGGGCGGCATCGACGATCGACATCCCCTCTTCGCGCTTCGCCCGGGCAAACTCGACGATCAAAATCGCGTTTTTCGCCGCCAGCGCGATCAGCAGCACCAGGCCTATCTGCACGTACACATCGTTGGCGTAACCGGCCCACCAGAGCCACAGCAGCGACCCGCCGATGGCGAACAGCACCGACAGCATCACGCTCGCCGGCAGCGTCCAGCTCTCATACTGGGCGACGAGGAACAGCCACGCCATCGCTACCGCCGCCAGCACAATCCACACCGCCTGGTTACCGGTCTGCTGCTCCTGCCAGGAGATGCCGCTCCAGGCGTAATCATAACCGTGCGGCAGGTTCGCTTGTAAAATCTGCTCCATCACCGCCATTGCCGTCCGGCTGCTGACGCCTTCGGCCGCCGACCCGCTCACCGATACCGACGGGAACTGGTTATACTGCTGAATAAACGGCGCGCCCACCGTCGGCGTAATCGTCACCAGATTACTCAGGCGAACCCGCTCGCCGCTGTCGCTGCGCACGTACAGCTCGCTTATCTGCTCTGCCCGCTCGCGCCACTGCATCTCGTTTTGCATCACCACGTGGTAGACACGATTGTTAATACTGAAATCGCCGGCGCGGGTGCCGCCAAACGCGGTTTGCAGGCTGCTGAAAATCCTCGCCACCGGTACGTTCAGCCGGGCCGCCTGGTCGCGATCTACGGTGAGCGTCAGCTGCGGCACGTTGCTGCTCCAGGTGGTAAATACCCGGCTCAGCTGCGGGTACTGATTAGCCGTCCGCAGCACCTGATGCGTCACCTGCTCCAGCTCCGCCGGCGATTGTCCGGCCTGGGCCAGAATGCGTAAATTAAACCCGGAGGCGTTGCCCAGCCCCGGCAGCGTCGGCGGCGCAAAAGTCATGATCGTCGCCTCCGGTAGCCCCATCAGCTGGCCCTGCACCTTTTCCATCACCGCCTCCAGCGGCGGCCGCTGGTGCCAGTCCTTCAGCATCACCGAGATAAATCCGCCGTTTGAAGCGCTGGTACCGTTGAGAATATTAAAACCGGAGACCTGAATCACATCCTCAACCGCCGGATTCAACAACAGCAGCTCGCGCGCCTGGGCCATCACCGCTTCGGTACGCTCCAGCGAGGCGGCTTCAGGCAGCTGCACGCTGGCAAAGAAGTAGCCCTGATCTTCCTGCGGCAGAAAACCCTTTGGCATGGTGATAAAGCTAAACACCACCACCCCGGCCGCCGCCATCGTCACCGCCAGCGCCAGCCAGGGGCGACGATTCATCCTCCCGACCAGACGCCCGTAGCCATCGCGCACCGTATCCAGACCGCGGTTAAAACCGCGCCAGATGGCGGCTGGCTGCTGCGGCCGCGGACGCAGCAGCAGCGCGCACAGCGCGGGCGTCAGGGTCAGCGCCACCACGCTCGATAGCGTCACCGCCGTCGATAAGGTCACCGCAAACTGGCGATACAGCTCGCCGACGATCCCCGGCAGCATCGCTACCGGCACAAACACCGCCAGCAGCACCAGAGTTGTGGCGATCACCGGCCCGGCGATTTGCCGCAGCGCCTCGGCGGTCGCGGCGCCGCGATCCAGTCCCTCCGCCATTTTCGTTTCCACGCTCTCCACCACCACGATGGCGTCATCCACCACCATCGTCAGGGCGAGAATAATCGCGAACAGGCTCAGGGTATTGGCGCTGTAGCCCAGCGCATAAAGCACGGCAAAGGTGCCAATAAGCGACACCGGGATCGCCAGCGCGACAATCAGCGTCGCCCGCCAGCTCTGGAGGAACAGCGAAACCACCACCACCACCGCCATAAGGGTCAGCGCCAGCGACACGCCGATCTCTTTGATCGTCGCCGCCACAAAGCGGGTGGTATCAAACTTCACTTCCCAAGTGAGATCCGCCGGGAAACGCGCGTGCAGCCGGGTCAGCTCAGCGCGCACCGCGGTGGCGACCTGCAGGGCGTTGGCGGTGGGCGTCGGATAGATACCGAGATAGGCGGAATCTTTGCCGTTGAGCTGCGCGCCGGAGCTGTAGCTGCGCGCGCCAAGCTCAATGGCCGCCACGTCAGACAGGCGCACCAGCTGGCCGCGTTCGCCGCTGCGAACCACAATTTGCCCGAAGCCGGCGGCGTCGCTGAGTCGCCCGATACCGTTGATGGTCAGCGTCTGCTGCTGGCCGTTAAATACCGGCGGCGTCCCCACCTGCCCCGCCGCGCCCTGCACGTTCTGCTCGCGCAGCGCCTGGGCAATATCGTCGGTTGTGATATTCAGCGCGTTCATGCGGTCGGGGCGCAGCCAGATGCGCATGCTGTAGTCGCGCGCGCCGAACATCTGCACTTCCCCGACGCCGGGTAGACGCGCCAGCGCCTCGCGCACCTGAGTGCTGGCGTAGTTGCTGACAAACAGCGGAGATAGCGTGCCGAGCGGCGAATAGAGACTCACGCCCATCAGCAGGTTCGTCGCCCGCTTACGCACCTGCACGCCGTTCTGCTGCACGTCGGCAGGCAGCTGCGCCACCGCCTGCGACACGCGGTTCTGCACATCGATCGCGGCTAAATCGGCATCGGTCCCGGCGGCAAAAGTCAGGCTCAGGCTGTAGGTCCCCTCATCGGAACTGGTGGACTCCATATAGAGCATATGATCGACGCCGTTGAGCTGGGTCTCCAGCGGCGCGGCAATAGCTTCCGCCACGTCCGCCGCGCTGGCGCCCGGCCAGCTGGCGCTAACGTTGATGACCGGCGGCGTAATCTGCGGATACTGCTCGACCGGGATCAGCTTCAGCGAGACCGCGCCGACAAAGGTCATCAGCAGCGCAATCACCATCGCAAAGCGCGGGCGACGGATAAAAAATGTGAGCATCGCCTCTCCCTTATTCACTCAGCAGCTGAACGGCCGCGCCGTCACGCAGGCGCTGGGCGCCTTCCGTCACTACGCGCTCCCCCGCTTTCAGACCATCGGCCACCACGAAGCTCTGGCCATGCTGACCGCCGGGCGCTAAACGGCGCATCGTCACGGTGTTGTCCGCCGTCAGTACCCAGCAGTAAAAGCCCAGCGCATCCTGCTGAAGCGCAGAGGCCGGGATCATCGGGCTCTCCTTAAGCTGCTGCGGCCGGAAGAAAACCGTGACGTTGCCGCCCGGCAGCAGACGGTGCTGCGGATTGGCAAATTCAGCGCGCAGCGCCACGCTGGCAGTGCGGCTATCAATACGGTTATCGACGGAGGTCAGGGCGCCGTCTTCACGCCGTCCATCGACATCCACCTGCGCCAGCCACGCCTGCTTCAGCGCGGCGATATCCGTGTGCTGTCCCGCTTTCGCGAAAAAGGCGGTCTCATCCAGCGAGAACGCCACGCGAATGGGATCAAGCTGGACCACATCGACCAGCACGCCGCTGGCGGGATTCACCAGGCCGCCGACGTGAAAAGGACTATGGCCGACGCGCCCGGTGACCGGCGAGGTAATGCGGGTGTAGCCGAGCGTAATCTGCTGGGCGGCAATGCGCGCCCGGGCCTGCTCGACGGCGGCGGCGGCGACATCGCGCTGCATCTGCGCGGTGTCTACGTCGTTGCGGCTGATTGCGTGGTTATTTTTCAGCTGCTGGTAGCGGCTCAGCTGCTGCTGGGCCTGGCGTAGCGAAGCCTGCACGCTTTTCAGTTCAGCCTGGGCCAGCGCCAGTGCGGCTTTCGGCTGGGCGTCATCCAGCGTAAACAGCGGATCGCCCTGGTTGACGTACTGCCCATCCTGGAAGTGGCGCTGCACAATCTTTCCTTCGGTGCGGGCGCGAATATCGACGGAGTGAATGGCCTCGACGCGGCCGGAGATTTGCCGTTCACCGGCATGCGGCGCGTGTTCCACGGTGGCGACGCGCACCGGAACGGCCGGCGCGGCGGCGGCGGCGAGCGCGTAGCCTGCCAGGCCCCAGGCCAGCAGGGCGGAGCGGATAATCTTGTTCATGGGGAATTCCTTACGACGATGCGGCGTCCCTCCCCCCTCAGGAGAAGGGACGCCGGGCGGGTCAGACACGCTATGCGGCTTTGCGGAAACGACGGGTCAGGCGCTTCTCAACTTCCACCACCAGGAACATCGCGATACCGATGACCAGCGTGATGAACCAGTAGCGCAGCGGCAGCCCTTCGGTGCCAAACATCGTCTGCATCACCGGTACGTAGATGATGACCAGCTGCATCAGCAGCAGCACGCCGCTCACCAGCCAGATGCCTTTGTTGCGCAGCAGTCCCATGTTCAGCGAGAAGCTGTCGCTGCTGCGGCAGTTAATCATGTAGACCCACTGTGCGGTGACCAGCATCTGCAGCAGGACGGTGCGGATAAACTCCGGACTGTGGCCGCGCGGCGCCAGCCAGGCTTCAAGCATAAAGGCGGCGACGGCGATCATGGTGCCGACGAAAGCGACGCGCCAGACGGCGAAGGCGTCCATAACGTGCTGGCCGGTTTTACGCGGCGGCCGGTTCATGGCGTTGCGCTCGGCGGCTTCAAACGCGAGGCCGAAGGAGAGCGTCGCGGAGGTGGCCATGTTCATCCACAGAATCAGCACCGGCGTCAGCGGAATGATGTTCCCCGCCAGCAGGGCGATGATAATCAGCAGCCCCTGCGCCAGGTTGGTCGGCATGATGAACAGAATGGTCTTCTTCAGGTTGTCGTAGACCCGACGCCCCTCTTTGACCGAACTGGCGATGGTGGCAAAGTTGTCGTCGGTCAGGACCATGTCGGCGGCCTCTTTGGTCACCTCGGTGCCTTTAATCCCCATGGCGATCCCGACGTCGGCCTGGCGCAGCGCCGGGGCGTCGTTGACGCCGTCGCCGGTCATGCCAACCACTTCGCCGTTATCCTGCAGCGCTTTCACCAGGCGCAGCTTGTGCTCCGGGCTGGTACGGGCAAAGATATCGTACTCAACGGCGGCTTTCGCCAGCTCGGCGTCGTCCATGTGCTCCAGCTGATAGCCGGTCATCGCCTGGCTGCTGTTGGTGATCCCCAGCATCTGGCCAATGCTCATCGCCGTCTGCGGGTGGTCGCCGGTAATCATCTTCACGCGGATCCCCGCGTTCTGGCAGGCGTGGATAGCGTCAATCGCTTCCGGACGCGGCGGGTCCATCATTCCGGCAATGCCGAGGAAGACCAGTCCTTCGCGCAGATCGTCGTGGGTCAGCGTGGTGCTGCCGACGTTCGCCGGTTTGTAGGCGGCGGCGACCATACGCAGGCCCTGGCGGGCAAAGCGCGCCATCTCCTCTTCCCAGTACTGCGGCTCGAACGGCACCGCCCCCTGCTTGCTCAACTGATGGCGGCACAGGGCAAAAATCACGTCCGGCGCGCCGGTAATCAGCACCTGCTCGACGTCGCCCATTTTCTGGTGGGTCGCCATGTACTTGTACTGCGAGTCGAACGGGATTTTCGCGACCAGGCGGGCATCGACGGGCGCAAGCTGCGCTTTCGCCGCCAGTACCTTCAGCGCCCCTTCGGTCGGCCCGCCGGTAATGCCCCACAGGCCGCGCTCGTCCTGAATCATCTGGCTGTCGTTACACAGGTCGATGGTGCGCAGATAGGTTTCCAGCACGCTGCCCGGTTTAATCTGCACCGGCTCGTTGCTGCCTTCCAGACAGATGTTACCCTGAGGCTCGTAGCTGTCGCCTTCGACGCGGTAGCAGCAGTCGGCGGTGATGATCGCTTTGACGGTCATCTCGTTCATCGTCAGGGTACCGGTTTTATCCGAGCACACCACGGTCATGGCGCCCAGGGTTTCCACCGTTGGCAGCTTGCGGATAATCGCCCGCTGGCGCGCCATCGCCTGTACGCCCAGAGAGAGAATAATCGAGATAATCGCCGGTAAGCCTTCCGGCACGGCGGCCACCGCCAGGCTAATCAGGGAGAGCAGCAGCTCGCCGAGAGGAATGTCGCGCAGCGCGAGGCTGAAGACGAACAGCGCGGCCATCATCGCCAGGATGATAACGAAAATCGCCTTACCGAGCTTATCCATCTGCACCAGCAGCGGCGTGCGGTGCTTCTCGATGCCCGCCATCATCTGGTTGATGTGGCCGAGCTCGGTCTCCTGACCGGTTGCGGTCACCACGCCAACGCCGCCGCCGGCGCTGATGGTGGTGCCGGAGAAGAGCATATTGATACGGTCGCCCAGCGGCAGTTCGCCTTCCAGCGCGTCGGTGGTTTTATCCACTACCGTCGACTCGCCGGTGAGAATCGCCTCTTCGACCCGCAGATTATGGCTCTCAATCAGGCGCATATCGGCAGGTACGCGGTCACCCGCGCGCAGTATCACGATATCGCCCGGCACCAGGTCGCGGGTCGGGATGGTTTCATGCTTGCCGCTGCGCTGCACGCGCGCGTCGCTGGAGAGCATATTGCGGATGCCCTGCAGCGATTTTTCGGCGTTGCTCTCCTGGATATGGCCGATCAGGGCGTTGATCACCGTGACGCCAAGGATGACGAGCGTATCGACCCAGTGGCCCATGACCGCGGTGAGCGCGGCGGCGGCCAGCAGGACAAAAATCAGGACGTCGTTAAAATGGGCAAGGAAGCGCAGCCAGGCCGGCTTGCCTTTTTTCTCCGGCAAGGCGTTGGGGCCGAAGGTCTTCAAACGCTCGGCGGCCTCGGCGGCGCTGAGGCCGTCGACGTGGCTTTTTTTCTGCGCCAGCACCGCATCAACCGTCTGCTGATATGCGCGGCGTGGCGCGACATCCCCTGAGGGGGTGGTATTATTAGTTTTGATCGTTTTGGTCAAAATATATCTCCCTTAAAATTCCGTGAGGCGGAAAGCCTGGAATCATTCCGGGCCAATGAGAAAAATTTCAAACAGGCGGGAGATAATTTGAGCTTGCGCAATATTTACTCTCTCGCCAATACAAAATTTATGGTAAGTTAATTCTATAAAACAACTATTGCAGAATATTAATAAACCAAAACTAAACGAGGTCTACTATGTTTGGAATCTATCGCGGACGCCGTCTGGTGCTGTACATCCTGCTGGCCATTATTATCGCTACACTGGTGGGATATAGCACCTATACTTTTGTAAAAGCGCTGGCTTAATAATGACGTTAATTTACATTGCAATGTAATTAACTTAATCACAAATATTACTAAAATAATTAACATAAAAAGAAAGCGGATGTTTAAATATAATACTTAATGCGTATTTTAATAACGTACGAAACCATATTGCATTGATTCTCTTTTTACCGGACAATATGTTTTTAACTGATGATTAACAAATAATGAAACATCCGCTAGAAACGCTCATGAGCGCCGCCGGCATTCTCCTGCTGGCTTTACTCTCCTGCCTGCTGCTGCCGGCGCCCTCGCTGGGCCTGACGCTGGCGCAGAAGCTGGTGGCGACATTCCATCTGATGGATCTCAACCAGCTTTATACCCTGATCTTTTGCCTGTGGTTTTTAGCGCTGGGCGCCATCGAGTATCTGCTGCTGCGCTGGGTCTGGCGTCGCTGGTTTTCCCTTGAGCGCTAAGCCGGTCAGGTCGCGCATGCCGTTGACCTGGCCTTCTCACCAGGCGACGTCATCGGGGCCGGTAAATTATCGCTTCACGCGTTTTCGCAATAGCCGCAGCGCAGTTAAGGGTAAGAGCCGCTGGCCGAAGAAGCCTGCGGTTTTCACAGTCCCCTGGCAATGGAGGTGCACGGTGCTTCAGGTCTCCCTGAGTCACCAGGTCAAGGCTTACAAAGAGAGATTCAGGATGGGCTCTGCAAGCAGAGTCCACGGAGCCGGTCTCTGCTTTGATCGGAATATACCCGTCATACTTTCAAGTTTTTAGGGTATAAATAGCTGAAGCGCCTGCGCAAGCCGCTTTATTTGTACTCATACCCGCCACCTACTTTAACGAACCCCGAATGATCGGATCACAACTAATCGCTACATTACAGATGGAGTGTGAATCTTCCGAAACGATTAAATCATAACCTTTTAATACCATATTTCGGTAAGGTAACTCTACCGTAGTAAGCTTAGGATAGACTCTCTGCGAAATAATACTCTGGTTATCAAAACCGATCACCGAAACGTCCTGGGGAATAGAAAATCCCAGCCGTTGCAAAGAAAAGTATACTTCCAGCGCAATTTCGTCACGACCGCAAAAGATGACATTAACGCCACGCTGAATAGCGCCAAGAATATCATTATCTAATACTGTGAAATCATAATCATAGCTAACCGGAACAACAAAGTAATCATCAGCAGAAAACGCAATGTGATTATCATTAAGCGCCTTTATATATCCCTGCTTGCGCTTAACCGCGGCGTGATAACTTTCATCAAAATTAATAAAAAGGCTGCGGGTAAACCATGGGCGATGAAAAACCAGATTAGCAATATTATATAATCCTTGCTCGTTATCAGCCTGCACGCTAGAATAATTACCGCGCGCACAATGACAGTTAACAAACACGGTCTTGACCTCATCAAATATTGACTGATACTCAATTTCACAAGGATCAAGCGAAAGGTAAATAAGACCTGATATTCGTTTCTCTCTAAGAAAATTAAGGTCCAGTTCGGTGGGAGAGGAATCTTCAACATGGATAAAAATTAACTGATAGTTGGTTTCCTTAGCTTTTTCACTGATCGAACCCAGCATTTCACTACCATAGCTACTTCTTCCCATATTTAATGAGATAACGCCAATAACCGGTAGCCGGGATTTTTTCATGTCCCTTGCCGCCGCATTGGGGACATAGTGCAGCTCTTTGGCCTTGGCCAAAATCTTCTCTCTGGTTTTGGCTTGAACTTTTTCAGGGTTATTAAGCGCTCTTGATACGGTGACGTGTGAAATACCCAATGCCAACGCTATATCTTTGATTGTGACCATTTCCATCTACCCTCTCAATCAATAACGTGTGTCGTTAAATAAATCAGACATGGGTCACAACTATTCTCAAAAATACCAACCCGCACCTTTCTCTCCGATATTTGTCCAATCATCAACGGGGTCCTTATCTGCTTGCCACCGCTCAGCAGCAATCGGTGAGCCTTGAAGAGTACCGCGATCCTAATATTACTATACTCTTTAAGATGTTCGTTTTCCACTACGGAGATATCGGAACAATTGTTATCGGGGTACCAGATACGGCAAAATCTAGTACCTGAATGCTTAAGCAAAAAGTCATTAACAATCTACTATCCGATCTTTTTCACGAGATAGCTTATCAGTGGGTAATTTATTGCTAACGATCATCTCCCTGAAATATTCATTATCAATAAAATAGCGTTTAAATACAAAACTGGCTATCAAAAAGAAAATGGCAGGAATAAATGTTACCGCCATCGATAGCCCCAGCAATGTTTCCATAGATAATTTAGCTCCCGCTTCATATCCAATCCAGGTCAGGGTATAGCCCGTAATAGGGCCAGAAATACTCATTCCCAGCTTTTGGCTAAACGAGATAAAGCCAATCGATAAGCCTGAGGTATTCACCCCAGTTTTAATTTCACCATAAAAACCCACCTCAGCGATAGAGGCCCATAAAATAGGCGAGTTAATCTCCGAGACGGCGCAACACAGGAAATAGAAGAGGATTGCCAAATATAAATCACCGATACCGACGATAAAATACATGGCAACGGCCATTAACGCGGACAAATAAAGAGACCAGCGGAATACGGCCAGCTTATTATAGCGATCCGTTAACCATTTAGATATCAACGCACCAGCGATACCGCCGGCAGACCACATCCCCATGAAGATACCGATTTCCCATCCACCTGCAGCTTTTGCAAATTCAGTGCCATAAATGAAGGCAATGTTACCACGCGTGGCGAAAGCAATCAGTAGCAGGACCATAGTAATACAGAGAATCAACCATTGGTCATTTTTCATTAATGATAGAATTTGCTTCTTCGTTGAAATATTTTTGGGGCTATTAATTTCAACCCGTTCTTTAACATAAAAAGCACAAAACATAAGAACAATAATGCTGGCAATCCCTAAGACCAAAAAGGCCAGGGCATAGGCATTTCCAGCCTCGGCAACGCCTTTAGAAGTCACATAGTATGGTACAAAGGTGGTCACAATAATGGTGGCGGCTTTCGCCATCGGGAAACGAAACGTATTCGCCTTCAGGCGTTCAGCAGGGTCGTTGGTCATTACCCCGACAAGAGAAATATAGGGGATCGCAATCATGGTAAACATAATGCTATTTAAAATATATGCCCCTGTTGTCCACCCCAGCCTGGCACTGTAACTTTCACCAACCACGGTGAACAACATAAAGAGGGAAATACCAAAGGGAATTGAACAGATAGCGATCCAATGACGATAGCGGCCCCAGCGAGTTTTCACCTTACCTGACAACCACCCCATCACAGGATCGGTAATGGCATCGATCAAACGCACGGCGAGGAGTACCCATCCCGCATCAATCGGCGTTAGCCCTACCACGCTGATCATAAAAGTATAAATAAGGAGAGAGGCGGAAATAATTGAAACACTTAAGGCCATATCTCCGGAGCCGTATGCCACGTGCTCACGCACGGACATCCGTTCTTGGCTTGTGGTATTCATTTTTCAATCCTCCAGGCTTTACCAGCTTGTATGTAAGGTTTCGATTCGTATGTTTTTTTCGCGAAGAGTATTCACTTTTAATTGCTTACAGTGTGATAGTTTATAGCTGCGTTTCGTTGCGCAGATTTCACCATCATTGATAAACAGCTCGACAATTCCCGCATCAAAAATAATCTCGAGATTTTTTATCTCTGCTGCGCGAGCCCGGTATTGCGCTTCACTCACGACGGTTTCTTCTATGCTCACATAGCCATCGCGGTATGAAATCGCCAGCCATTCCCCCTTATCTCCGGCCAATATGAGGTCTTCGTTCGGCTGTAAATCCTGCTCTAAGCGGATCCTTAATGATTTTCCCTTGTTGATACAATGGTCCTCACCGGCTTTCAATTTGACGTCACAATATTCGTCAACATATTTTTCAAGTTCGTTAACGGGGCGCATAGCGACTTTATTGTTGGCGTTAATGAAGATTTCTTTTGGAATAGACATTTCACCGTTATATGATGATTTAATTGGATTTTTCATTGCCCAATTAAATAGCCATGCAATACCAACCTGGCGCTGGCCGTCCTTGAACGTTTGTAATGCATAATACTCCGTCGCGAAGTCCAGCACTTGCATCTCGCTTTCCGCAGTGAAAACGCCGTTGTCAAATGTGCCAATAATGGCGTACAGAAGATTGTGACGCTTTGTCTCTGGCTCCTGGTAACCGACAATACCGATAGTCAGTACCCATTTAGCGCCCAGCTGGAAAAAATCCGGACATTCAACGCAACGGCCTTTATTTTCAGCAAAATATCCCGGCGCCGTATACAGGACATTTTCAAACGCCCATTCCTCTCTGTCCCGTGAGACAAATTGAAGCACGGGCGGGTTCCCGTCATAAACGGAGCCGAGGATCATTCGATAGCACTGCGTTTCGCTATCAAACCAAACTTTAGGATCGCGAATATCACAGCCAACTAATTCTATTTTTTTCTCCAGAATAGTCTGGATATGCGTTGCTTTAATACCATAGCGATCAATCGCGGCCTTCTTCTGTACTTCAATATAATCCTTATAGAGATCGTAGGCCGGGAGACGTTCCGTATAGAAAATTTCCGCCTCGCCTTCGTTATTGATAAAGGTCGTACCGGAGAAAGCCCCACCGGTCGCCCCCAGAGAAGCCAGGGGATGTTCGGGATGGTTAAATACCGGCAAATGCGTCCAGGAAATCAAATCGTTACTGATGGCATGCCCCCAGTGCATCGGGCCCCACTCGGTACTGTTTGGATTGAACTGGTAGAACATATGATAAGTGTCATCTATCTTACACAAACCATTTGGATCATTCATCCAGGCCTGAAAAGGTGAGAAATGCAGTTGAGGTCTGAATGTTTCTTGCGTATACCACTCTTTCAGTTTTGATTTTGGGTAGCATTGCAGACCGGTGCCATTATCAATAAGGTAAATAACGCCTTGATGATAGACGTTAGTTTTATCATAGTAATAAAAAAGGGATATCTCTGCCCTGTCTTCATCATAGCTTAAGGTTAACTCCCCCTTTTGATGGTGGGTATAATGATAATAATTAAAAAAACCAGCCCCTTCCTGGATTTTATATAGCAGTTGATTATCACTTTTAATAACTAATAGAGGTAGCGGTTCATTATTTTTCTTTTGGCGCAGCCAAAATTCAATCGTGATGCCTTCAGCAGAGGGTATTGAGAAACTTTTCATATTGATGACCTGTAGGTAAGCTCGGCCAGTTCAGCCACTGGCCGATACGAATTAATAAATTACTTCACCTTGCGTGCGATAAATTGCGCGTGCTTCTTATTGCCGGCTTCTTTTTCTCGGGTGGCTTTTAATTTGGCTTCGATTTCAATTTGTCGGGTTTTCATA
Source organism: Klebsiella sp. GW_Kp182 (assembly GCF_040062275.1). Lineage (NCBI taxonomy): Bacteria > Pseudomonadati > Pseudomonadota > Gammaproteobacteria > Enterobacterales > Enterobacteriaceae > Klebsiella > Klebsiella sp. GW_Kp182. Next base: position 24,114 of record NZ_JBEAFQ010000047.1, read on the forward strand.
AACTCTTCGAAGCGCCGTTTAGCCGTGTCCTTCTGCATTTGCTGCTCTGCGGTCAATTCGCACGTTGATTTACCAATACCCCGACGTTCAATATCGCCAGGGGTCGTAGGAATACGTTCATCTAAAGGCTGGATAGTGACAGCGCCTGGCTTTTTTTGATACCAGTAAGCCGTAGAGGCCCAGTCATCACAAAGATGGTTGGCGTGACCATGCTCAATTGTTACGCGAATGCGTTTCTTGAAATGTACAGGATCGGTAATATGAAATTTATAGCTTGTCTGGAAGCCGGGAACGATGCTTTCGTGTAATGCTGTTCCATTATATAAACCCGCGTTATCCTGCATCCCCCAGGCGTGATTAAAGTAATCTTCCGTGCCGGTACCGTGTATACTCGGCGGCCATGTATCATCATCGACAAATATCATGTCGTCACCCTCCCCCCACCAGCTTCCCTGGAAATGAGCGACCGATAAATTACAGCCGACATAATGCCCCTCGCCTTCAACATTAAGCACTTCATAGTTCCCTTCAGCGCTCAAAGTTGAGATATTGACTTCCGGGCTATTGGTTTGCAACTCGGGTCCCCAGCCATTGCATGGGTTAGCGCGCTTCCAGTTAGCATGAAAATACGCGATATCATCCTTGTGTTCTTCAGCATACATTTCATAATCGATGTAAAAATACTGCCCATAGGGAATATCATTCTGATTTTCAATTTCGATGACGGCGCGCGTGTTAAACGGCATTGGAAAGAAACAGTTCAGTGCCGCGCTGCCGCCAAACTTATAGCGTTCCTCAGGCTTGGTAGAAATATTAATCGGGAGGGTATTAATATTACCGGGCATGGAGTGACCAATACAGAAAAAGTCCCCCAGGGGCACAACCACACTCGGTTCTTCAGCATTGTCCCAGTACATTTTAATTAGCACTTTGCGGTAATAATGGGGATCGGCCACTTCCCAACACACGCCCAACGCATTGTGAATTTCATTGACTGGCGCAATCCATTGGCCCATTTTGGGATCAATAACACTCGCCCCCAGCACGCGGCGACAAAATTGCGTCATCCAGATATGGGTGATACAGCCAGCCCCTTGAATATCTGCTAGCGTTACGCTTTCCCCGGGACCAATTAGCCAATAATCCTGATTCTTACCGCTTTGATCCCAGCTTGAAAGACGCCCCGTTTTTGCATCCCGAACCGTTGCCAGACTTTGTAAAAAACCACCGTATTGTTGAGCCATGATACCCTCCGATTGTCAGTTTAATTTAAATGTACACGTGTACATTTGCGTTGGTTTGAATGTTAGTGACTAAACTCAGGCATAAATGTGATTAAAATCTCGTTTGACCGACGTTAAGGCAGGAAATTAAAGAGATGTGATCGATAACACAAAAATGTACACGTGTACATTTTTTGTGTTTAAAATGAAATCATTATGGAATACTGAGGCTAAAGAGATAAAAAATCTTAAAGTGGGGGCAACTATTCCGCCTGAAAAATAATGATATTCCCGCGAGCAAAGTCGCTAATCACGGCTGGCCCATGGAGAACCTGACATCGCGCTAGTGCATTATTTAAGAGAATTGTTTCTGGGAACTCATTAATCGGCCTGACGATGTGAGCCTGGTAAAAAAGCGTCCGCCGGTCTTCCCCCGGCGGACGCTTTTCAGTGCGCGCGGCTGTGATTTTCTTTACGGTAGGCACCCGGCGGCTGATTAAACGTGCGGGTGAAGATGCGGGTAAAGGTTTGCTGCGAGTCAAAACCGTATTTCAGGCAAATATCGTAGACCCGCTGATCGGTATCGCGCAGATCGCGGGCCGCCAGCAGCAGCTTACGCTCGCGGATATAGCGCCCAAGACTCTCCCCTTTATACTGTAAAAACAGTCGTTGCAAATGCCACTTCGAATAACCGGCGTGGCGCGCAATATCGTCAATACGTAGCGGCTGATGCAAATTATCATCAATCCACTCGACGATAGTATCAATGACCTGAGCGGAAATAGTCATATGTCCTCTCTCCTCCTGAACCACTCTCATCGTTAGCGCCACCAGGCGTTAAATGATTGCGTTTTATCGGCGACCCAAACCGGCTCACCCAACATTGGCGTCAGCAGTCGCCACGGTCGCCCTGTGCTGGCCTCCGCCAGCCTTTTGTACGGATCGTCCCATGTGTGTTTTGCCAGCACGAAGCGCCCGGCGTGACCCGGCAGCACCGCGCGTGCATGAACATCGTCAGCGGCTTGCGCCGTCTCTTCCGGCATCATGTGGATGTACTTCCAGTCCTGGTCATACTGACCGTTTTCCATGATCGCTAAATCCACTTCGCCAAACTGTTCGCCGATGGCTTTAAAGTGCGGGCCGTAGCCGCTGTCGCCGCTGTAGTAAATTTTCTGCTGCGGGGTAACGAACATAAAGCTGGCCCACAGGGTCTGGTTGCGCTTGAGGCCGCGGCCGGAAAAGTGGCGCGCGGGCAGGACGTGTACCGTTAGCTCATCGCTCACCTGCACCGACTGATTCCAGTCCGCCTCGCTGATGATCGCGCTCTCCATTCCCCAGTAGCGCAGGTGCGACCCCACGCCCAGCGGCGTCACCACGCGCTTGACCTTCGGCATCAGAGCTTTGATGGTGGCGTAATCGAGGTGGTCGTAATGATCGTGCGAGATAATCAGCAGGTCGATATCCGGCATGCCCTCAGCGTGCCACGGGTAATCCCCGGCAAAGGCCTTATTAATAAACGAAAACGGTGCGGCATAGTTGCTAAATACGGGATCGATCAGGATGCGTTTGCCCGCCAGCTGCAGATACCAGGAGGAGTGACCGAGCCAGACCATCACGTCCTGCCCTGACGGCAGGCTGGCCAGATCGGTGTTCACCAGCGGCAGCGGCTGGGCCGGTCTGGCATTTTCACGTTTGGCGACCAGAAACTCCCACCATGCGGCCAGCATATTTTTTTGCCCGGTAAAGCCAGGCGTCGGAAGCTGATTGTGAAACTGACCGTCATGATAGTGCGGCGACTGCTCCACCAGGCTGAGCTGCGCGCCCTGCGGCGCCTGACCAAATCCGGCATTTAACACAAACGGCATAGTTGTTGCTGACGCTAATAACATGATGGCGACCACGCTGAAAGTGACACGGTTCATATCCTGACCTGGCGAAATCCCCCTTCCTGGAGGTTTTTGTTATAAGGCTTGATTATGAGTGAGTAAGCACTCATTATTAGGAAGAAGCTGAAAGTCGTCAAGACGATTTTCAAATTTTGACAGACAGCGTTGCAGCGCCCATACCGGGCGTGCTTAGATCGTGGTTTTATTATGAGTGAGGTAAAGTGTAGTGGCTCGTCCTAAGAGTGAAGATAAAAAGCAAGCGTTACTGGAGGCCGCAACCGCCGCCTTTGCCCAATCGGGAATCGCCGCCTCAACCTCCGCCATCGCCCGCAGCGCCGGGGTTGCCGAGGGTACGCTGTTTCGCTACTTTGCCACCAAGGACGATTTGCTCAACGAGCTTTATCTGACCATAAAAGCAGACCTGGTTCAGACAATGATCGCGGGTCTCAACCCGAACGAAACCCGGCCAAAAGAGAACACGCGCAATATCTGGAATAGCTATATCGGCTGGGGCGTACGTAACCCCATGGAGCATAAAGCGATTCGCCGGATGGCGCTGAGTGAACGGATCACCGACGAAACCCGCAACCGCGTCCAGGAGATGTTTCCCGAGCTCAATGAACTGTGCCAGCGCTCAATCAAACCCGTTTTTCAATCCGACGAGTACCGTACCTTCGGCGATGCGTTGTTTCTTTCGCTGGCCGAAACCACCATTGAATACGCCAGCCACGAGCCGGAGCGCGCCGTCCGTTTTGTCGAGCTGGGCTTTGAAGCCATGTGGCAGGCCCTTGCCGAGGACAATAGCTGATGGATCACCGCTCGCTGCATGACAACGCGCATCGTATCGCGCTGGAGCTCCCCTTTACCGAGCACTGCTGGCCGTTTGGCCCGGAGTACGATGTGTTTAAAGTCGGCGGGAAGATTTTTATGCTCACCGCAACGGTACGCGGCCGCGCGCTGGTCAACCTGAAGTGCGATCCGCAAAAATCGCTGCTTCATCAGGCCATTTACCGCAGCATCGAGCCCGGCTATCACATGAACAAAAAGCACTGGATCACCGTAGTTCCCGGCGAGGACATCAGCGTGGATCTGCTGGCGGAGCTGATCGATGATTCGTGGAATCTGATCGTCGATAAACTCAGCAAAAAAGAGCAGCAGCGCCTACGTCCGGGGTGATTTTCAGCGCTGCGCGATAAGTGTTATCGCATTTTTGCCCCTTATCATTTGCCCGCCATCGCTGTACTCTTCCTTCACGAAACGCACCCGCAAGGGGTTGTAAACAGTGAGGAAGAGTATGGATATCGTATCGGTTGCCTTAAAGCGCTACTCCACCAAGGCATTTGACGCCACCAAAAAGCTAACTGCCGAGCAGGCGGAAAACCTGAAAACGCTGCTGCAGTACAGCCCGTCAAGCACCAACTCCCAGCCGTGGCACTTTATCGTTGCCAGCAGCGATGAAGGCAAAGCGCGCGTTGCCAAAGCGGCGAGCGGCACCTACGTGTTTAACGAACGTAAAATTCTCGATGCCTCCCACGTGGTGGTGTTCTGCGCTAAAACCGCGATGGATGACGCCTGGCTTGAGCGCGTGGTGAACCAGGAAGAGGCCGATGGCCGCTTCGCAAACGCCGACGCCAAAGCCGCGAACCATAAAGGCCGCACCTTCTTTGCCGATATGCACCGCAAAGAGCTGCACGACGACGATCAGTGGATGGCGAAGCAGGTTTATCTCAACGTCGGCAACTTCCTGCTGGGCGTGGCGGCAATGGGCCTGGACGCCGTGCCGATTGAAGGCGTCGATTTCGCGATTCTCGATGCCGAATTCGACCTGAAAGCCCAGGGCTACACCAGCCTGGTGGTGGTGCCGGTCGGCCATCATAGCGTCGAAGACTTCAACGCTACGCTGCCGAAATCACGCCTGCCGCAGGCGACGACCATTACCGAGATTTAATTCTCTGCTTTTCTTTTACGTCAGGATGATCCCCGGATTGCGGCTGTCGCCTTATCCGGGCTACAAAATTACACACTGTGGGAACCCGTAGCCCGGGTAAGGCGCGTCAAGCGCCGCCCCCGGGGATAGCCCGCAGTATTTTGCAGCCAGGATACCTCCACGTGCCAGATGCGCTCCGCATAGCGGCCAATGACCGCCAGGCGTTGAGCGTACGCTGAATAATGCGCTGCTCTTTTCGGGTCACGTTCATAAGCATTCCGTTAGTGTGTGTGCAGCCACGCCAGCGCCCGCTCGCCCGTTTCATCCATCGGCAAATAGACCAGCAGGCGCGAACCGTTGCGCGGGGCCGAGTACCAGTACATCTGCTGCAGGCTGAAGCGTCCGAGCTGCGGATGGTTAAAGTGTTTCACCTGATTTTCCACCCCGCGCACCTCATAGCGCTGATGCCAGAGCGCCTCGAACTCCGCCGACGCGGCGAAAAAGCGCGCCAGCTTATTCTCCCACAGCGGATCGCCGCGGTGCTCCGCCATCGCCGCGCGGAAATAGGAGACAAACGTCGCCAGCACGTCGCGATTCTCGATGCGGCTGCGCCAGGTTTCATTGGTCAGATACAGATAAATGCAGTTGCGATCCTCTTCCGGAATGGTGGCGAAATCGATGCCCATCAGGCGGCAGAAGCTGTCGTTCCACGCCACAATATCAAAGCTCGGCTTCTGAATACTGGCGGGCTGCGGCATCAGGCTATCGAGCATCCGCCGGGTGCCGGGGCTGATGCCTTCGCATACCGTGACCTGCGCGGCTTCCGGCGGCGTCAGTCCGGCCAGGACAAACAGATGTCGGGTCTCCAGCGGGCTGCACTGCAGCGCGTTCGCCACCGACACCAGCACGGCCTCGGACGGATTCACTTCCCGCCCCTGCTCAAGCCAGGTGTACCAGGTGACTCCGACCTCCGCCAGCATCGCCACCTCTTCCCGCCGCAGGCCCGGCGTGCGCCGCCGGCCGACGCGAGGTAACCCCAGGCGCTGCGGATCGAGGCTCTCACGCCGGGCGCGCAGAAACGCCCCCAGCTGTTTACGGCCGTCATCGGGCGCGGCGATCGTCGATTCACGTTGCGGCATGGTCGTCATAAAACCTCCAGCATGGTAGTGCCAATACCAGTATAAGCAGGAACTGGTACCCGTTTAATTTATCGGTGATGCTACGGCCATCCGCTGAATGACGCAATGGAGAGATCCGATGAATTCGTCTGCTGTTTCACCCGGCCGCGCCGGTTTATTCCTTCTGTTGACCGGCCAGATGCTGCCGCTGATCGACACCTCGATCGCCAACGTCGCGCTGGACTCCATCACCCAGTCGCTGAACGCCAGCGCCACCCAGCTGGAGCTGATCGTCGCGCTGTACGGCGTCGCCTTTGCCGTTTGCCTGGCGATGGGCAGCAAGCTTGGCGATAACTATGGCCGCCGCCGTCTGTTTATGTGGGGCGTGGCGATTTTTGGCGTCGCCTCCCTGCTGTGCGGGATGGCGAACTCCATCTCCACGCTGCTGGCGGCGCGCGCGGTCCAGGGCGCCGGCGCGGCCCTGATCGTGCCGCAGATTCTCGCTACGCTGCATATCACCCTCAAAGGCACCGCCCACGCCCGGGCCATCAGCCTCTACGGCGGCATTGGCGGAATCGCCTTTATCGTCGGTCAGATGGGCGGCGGCTGGCTGGTCTCGGCGGATATCGCCGGTTTAGGCTGGCGAAATGCCTTCTTTATTAACGTGCCGATCTGCCTGCTGGTGCTGGCCTTTAGCCCGCGATACGTTCCGGAGACCCGGCGCGAAGCGCATTCGCGCATCGACTGGCAGGGCACCTTCAGCCTTGCGCTAATCCTCTGCTGCCTGCTGTTTCCGATGGCGCTGGGGCCGGAGCTGCACTGGCCGTGGACGCTGCAGCTGATGTTAGCTGCGGTGCTGCCGCTGCTGGTCTGGATGCGGGCCAGCGCGCTGAGCAAACAGCAGCGCGGCGAGCAGCCGCTGTTGCCGCCTCGCCTGCTGAAGCTCACCAGCATTCGCTTTGGCATGGCCATCGCCCTGCTCTTTTTCAGCGCCTGGTCCGGGTTTATGTTCTGCATGGCGCTGACCATGCAGGCCGGTCTGGGGATGGCGCCGTGGCAGTCCGGCAACAGCTTTATCGCGCTCGGCGTGGCCTACTTCATCTCCGCGCTGTACGCGCCGAAGCTGATTGCCCGCTACAGCATGGGGCGCATTTTGCTGACCGGCCTGTCGGTGCAGATTGTCGGCCTGCTGCTGCTGAGCGCGACCTTTTATCGCCTTGGTATCCACACCACCACCCTGGCGCTGGTCCCCTCCACGGCGCTTATCGGCTACGGGCAGGCGCTGATCGTCAACAGCTTTTACCGTATCGGGATGCGCGATATCAGCGCCTGCGACGCCGGGGCCGGGAGCGCGATTCTCAGCACTCTGCAGCAGGCGACGCTGGGCCTGGGCCCGGCAATTCTCGGGTCGCTATTCTTAACCCTTGCCCAGCGCAGCGGCGGCGACTATCCGCGGGCGCTGATCGATTTCCTGGCGGTGGAAGTGGTGATGATGCTGGTACTGGGCGCCATCGCGCTGTGGCTACGCCATCACCTTAACGTCCGTCCGGCGGTAGCGACCCCATAATTCACAACGGCGTAACCTGCGATTTGCATAATAGACATCCAGCGGTCATCATAACCGCTGGATGTAAAGGAGACGTTATGCAGGAATTCATATCGCAAATCGCCGCATTAGGCATCAAAATTACCCCCACCACCTCACTCATTATTATCTTCGGCATTATTTTTCTGACGGCGATTGTCGTTCATCTTATTCTGCACAAAGTGGTGCTGCGCACCTTCGAAAAGCGGGCGAAGGCCAGTAGCCACCTGTGGCTGCAAATTATTACCCAGAACAAACTGTTTCATCGTCTGGCCTTCACCCTGCAGGGGATTATCGTCAACGTGCAGGCGGTGTTGTGGCTGCAAAAAGGCAGCGAGGCCGCGGAAATACTCACCACCTGCGCGCAGCTGTGGGTGATGATCTACGCGATGCTATCCTTCTTTTCGCTGCTGGACGTGGTGTTCAATTTATCGCAGAAATTCGCCACCGCTTCTCAGCTGCCGCTTAAAGGGATATTTCAGGGTATTAAGCTGGTCTGCGCGATTATTGTCGGCATTCTGGTTATCTCCTTACTGATTGGCCAGTCGCCGGCGATTCTGATTAGCGGACTCGGCGCGATGGCCGCGGTACTGATGCTGGTATTCAAAGATCCTATTCTTGGCCTGGTGGCGGGAATTCAGCTCTCCGCCAACGATATGCTCAAGCTCGGCGACTGGCTGGAGATGCCAAAATATGGCGCCGATGGCGCGGTGATTGACATCGGCCTGACCACGGTGAAGGTACGCAACTGGGATAACACCATCACCACCATTCCAACCTGGTCGCTGGTTTCCGACTCGTTTAAAAACTGGAGCGGTATGTCGGCATCCGGCGGTCGCCGCATTAAGCGCAGCCTGAATATCGATACCACCAGCATTCATTTTCTTGATGAACAGGAGCAGCAGCGCTTAATTCAGGCCAGGCTGCTGAAGCCGTATATGGATTCACGTCATCAGGAAATCAGCCTGTGGAACCAGCAGAACGCCGCCGATCAATCGATATTGAATCAGCGCAGGATGACCAATATCGGCACCTTCCGCGCCTATTTGCAGGAGTATTTGCGTAATCATCCGCGCATCCGCAAAGATATGACGCTGATGGTGCGCCAGCTGGCGCCGGACGCCAGCGGCCTGCCGATTGAGATTTACTGCTTCACCAACACCGTGGTGTGGGCGGAATATGAAAGCATTCAGGCGGATATATTCGATCACGTCTATGCCGTGGTTGACGAATTCGGCCTGCGGATCCATCAGTCCCCTACCGGTAACGACATTCGTTCGCTGGCGGGCGCGGTGTCTCAGTAATATCCTCAGGCACTGGCGCGGGAAATGACGCGCCAGTCCATCATCACCCGCTCGACCGCGGCGTCGGGATTGTCGATTCTTTTCATCAGCAGCGTGACCGCCGTACGGCCAATCTCGCGCGAAGGCTGTTCCACGGTGGTCAGCTGCGGCGATACCACTTCAGCCAGTTCGGTGCCATCAAAACCGACCACCGCAATATCTTCCGGCACCCGCATTCCGGCCTGAGCGATAGCCCGCAGCGCGCCCGCCGCCAGCGAATCAGAGACGGCAAACACCGCGTCCGGCTGCTCTTCCTGCGCCAGCAGCGTCTCCATCGCCTGTTTACCGGCCGCGGCGCTCAGATCGCTGGCGTAGATCACCTGTTGATACGCCAGTTCGCGAACGTGCAGAACGCTTTTATAGCCGCGCTCGCGCAGGCGCGAGTAGCGATAGCTGAGATCGTGGTTGATTAAAGCAATGCGTTTACGCCCGCCGTCAACCAGCCGGGAAACGGCGCCCTGCGCCGCGTCGACGTCGTTGATGCCGACGCAGGAGATGCTGCCGTTATCGGCATATTCCGCGCACTGCACCCAGGGCGCGTCGCCGATCATGGTGGTGAGTTCCGGCAGGCTGGAGAGCGCGTTCATGGTGATGATGCCGTCGACCATTTTGCCGGAGAGCAGCTGCAGCCCCGAGGTTGAACGGGCTAAATCCGAACCTGAATTACACAGCAGGATCCGGTAGCCGTTCTTTTCCGCCTCTTCTTCAATGCCCTTGACCACCTCGGCGCAAAAGGGGTTGGCGATATTAGAGACCATCACCAGAATCATATTGCTGCGGGCCGTTCGCAGCTGGCGGGCCAGCAGATTAGGCTGGTAGTTACTCTCTTTAATCGCCTGCAGCACACGTTCGCGATTCTTCGCTTTAACGGTATCGCTGTTATTCAATACCCGCGATACCGTCGCCACCGAGACGCCCGCCAGGCGAGCGATTTTCTGAATTGACATAGAGGCTGCACTTCCCGCATAGACGTTATATTTCGCAGGCTATCATAAATGAGCCCCGCCTGCGCCGTCAGCAGGTTTTGCGAGAATCGACGGGATTGATTAGCACGCTAAGGTCGCTATCATGATAGCGTCGGCGTTGTTTCACGAGAGATGAAACGTACGCCGGCCGTTGAACATCATCGGCATATAACTGGGGTATCTCTTGAACACAATAAAAAATATTCATATCGCGGCGGCAGTGATCGCCGACGGCCAAGGACGCTGTCTTTTAGTACGCAAACGAGGGACTGAGTACTTTATGCAGCCCGGTGGAAAACCTGAAATCGGGGAAGCCCCGGAAGCGGCGCTGATCCGCGAGCTCGAAGAGGAGCTCAACTTCATCGTCTCACCTGAAGAACTGGTCCCGTTAGGCCGCTTCACCGATACGGCGGCAAACGAGCCGGGCCATACGGTCTCGGCGGATATCTTTCAGATAGCCACCAACAGAGCGAGCTTTACACCGACGGCAGAAATAGAAGAAGTTATCTGGTATACGCCGGGCCAGGATCGGCATATTAAGCTTGCTCCTCTTACCGAGAATCACCTGCTTCCTCTGCTGAAAGGGGCGTAAGCGCCCGGGGCGCATCGAAAGTATTGGCTCATTTGTCTGCACATTCACGCTGCCATCGTCCCGGTGGCGCTACGGCGGCCTGCAGGCAGAGCCCGTTCAGGCTACAGCGCCCCGTCTCCCCGAGAAGCATTTGTCCGCTTCTTCCGGTTAAGATTTAGCACATCCTTCTGATTCGCTCCTTTTCAAGCGCCGACGCGTTTTAGTTCTTAAAAACGCCCTGTTTTGTACGCCAGATCATATTTCGCCAGACAGTCCTTTCCCCCACAATCCAAAATATCGCAAATTTCCCTTACAAAAAACAGGCGATTACAGAATAAACACCACAGAATAAAACAAAACAAAAACACAAAATTAACAAACAGCGATGAGATAGCATTTTTTTTGACTTATTGTGCTGTTTTTTTTTAACCAATTCTCCCCCATTCAGCGAGAAAATTCCTGGTCACCATGGATAATTCTTAAAGGGCTATCGACATAAAATCCTGCTCCTTAAGATTTTTCTTATTCAGAATAGTAGGTTAGTATCAACCCAGTCAATTTCAGCCCTTAAGAATTTACACATTTTTCATCTATATAACTCTCCAGAAATTAAAGTTGTCACATTTATTAACTAGCCATAATATAGCCACATCATTGAACGATAGGGTAATACAATATAGGGAAATAAATCGACATATGGCTCCACAGAAATATGAGAAGGTATACTGCATAAGCTGTCAGTATCAATGCGAAATCTATCCACGACCTACGATAAAATCGATTAACTGCATTGAAACTCGCTATTGCGTATGGCCCGATAAAAACGTCTATTTAAAAAATGGTGTGCATTGTTTTTTAATTAACAAGCACTACAACTTCTCTAATTCTGGATTTATTTTTGTTGATTTTTCTCGCTACAACATCAGATTATTCACCAATGATAAATGGATTGAATATCTGATCAAAACAGGGTTGCGGATAGTTTTGATTGCCGACAGGTTAGCGCAGCCGCTGGCGCTGTTCTGGAAACACCGCTGTCAGCAGATAGTTTCGATTATCAACACCAGCGATACCCGAGACGAGATTGAAAAGAAAATACAGCTTTCGTTTCTCGGTCAAAGAGATGGTCGAGGTTACCGCCAAAAACTCAGCGACCAGGAAGTGCTGGTTCTCGATCTTTTACTCGCAGAAAAGTCGGTTAAGCAAATAGCCAACGAATTGCAGATGGCAGAAAAAAGGATCTACGCAATCAAGCTCAGCTTGCAGAATAAGATGGGAGGCAGAGGGAAGTTAAACATTATTCTATCTGGATAAAGTCATTATCAGTATTTGTAGCAATAACTCCATAAATGGAACTAACTTAATTATTCTCAGGAAATTTAAAATGAAAAAAATCGTATTAGCGGGTGTTGTGGCTGCGGCTCTTATCTCTTCCAACGCAATGGCTGACGTGACCACTTCCGCCACTGCAAGCTGGGATGCAAGCGCAACTAAAGACACCACCAGCGCGCTGGTTGTCACTCCGCTGAAATCCCTGAACTTCCAGTACGCTGAAGGGATTGAAGCGTTTAACGCCCAGAAAGGCGCTTTTGACATCACCATCCAGGGCCAGTCTGGCGCGACCGACTTCACGCTGACCTCTCAGATCGTCAGCAACACCCTGAGCCGTACCACTGATGCCTCTACTCTGGCCGTCGGTGTGAGCTGGAACGGCAACGCGCTGAACAAAACCACCCCGGTAACGATGATTGATACCGCCAACAACATCTCCGCGGGTCTGGATGCGCTGGCTGTCGCTACCGCCTTCGCAGGCGCCGATCGCGTCAGCACTCAGGGTTCCTTCGATTTCACTGTCGACTCCGCGACTTCTGACGGCAGCACCGCCGCTGAGTTCAAAGATTTAACCGACGGTTACTGGAGCGGCGACGTTCGCGTTCAGTTCAACGCGGTCTGGACTATCTAATCAGGTGTAGCCAACACCTGTCCGGTATGACAAGGAGGCTTCGGCCTCCTTATAAGGATGCGCCATGAAACTGAATCCATTATTACTCTCTCTCTTCTTATTCACCGTGACGCCCTCCTCCCATGCAATTAATGTCGGAGACGTCACCTCAATAATGGGGCCGGATGCCTCGACTCTGGCAAAAGAAATCATTAATACCACCGATACGGCGCGTTACATTAGCGTCAGCGTGGAGCGTATTTCATCGCCTATGGCCGGCGGCACTGTTATCCCGATGGCGAGCAGATCGGAATTATTATCAACGCCAGCCAGCCTGATATTACCCGGAAATGCCAAAGAGAACTTTCGTTTTTTTTACAAAGGACCTCAGGACAACCAGGAACGTTATTACCGCATATCCTGGACCGATGAGCCTGTGACCGAGTTCGAAGCCAGTAAAAAGAAAAAACAGGGTGAGGCAACGACCTCTGCCATTATTGGTACCATTCTGGTGGTCGCGCCGCGTGAAGAAAGATTTGACTATCGTCGCGATAATGACACGGTGACCAATACCGGCAACGCTTCATTCCGCGTTATCTCCTACGGGCCCTGTCGTGATAAAGCGAAGGATGAGGGTCAAGGCTGCCGTGAACGCTATTATGCCATGCCTGGTGTCAGCGTAAAAATAAAGCATACCGATCTCACCAACAAAAAAACGCGAATTGGAATATGGCACGGTGAGCAATATATAAATGTAAACTGAGTAACATTATGGATAATCTTGGTTATGTCAAAGGGACGTTGTTCGCTGGGTTATTGCTTACGGTAAACCAGGGTTGGGCAGCTAATGCTACAGCGCCAGTTAAAGTCAGTAACTATGTTATTCCTTCGGTATTTGCTAACGCGTTATATCAGGGCATGTCGGTCCCTGTTTTTATTCGTTATGAAGGCGATAATAGTACCCAACGCAGCCAGCAAAAAATCGCTGATGCCATCCTTACCATCAAGGATAATGAGTTTCGCCTGAACCAGATCACCCTCAGCGATCTCCCTGAGCGAACTGAACTATCGCCGCAAATAAAATCGCTGATTAACGAGATGCAGGACAAAAGCATCGGCGACGGTCAGCGCGTTTATATCAACAAAGACGCCTCGCTATCACTCGATACGCGTTCATTTTATCTTGAATTGACGGTTAACCGGGAGGCCATGCAGGCCGCTATTTTGCCGCGTACCAACGTACTTGGAGAATCCACTGCGCAGGACCTCTCCAGCGTACTGAATTACTCCATGGGAAGCTATTACAACAAATATGAGAATACCGATAGCGCAAGTAGCTACCTGACGCTGGACAATACCTGGTCGCTGCGCGAGCACCATCTGAACTTCAACGGTTCTCTGTACGGTATTGGTACCAGCAACCAGCAGAGCAAACTGTATCGCTCGATGTACGAACGTGACTATCAGGGGCGCCGCCTGGCGATGGGGATGGTGGATACCTGGAATCTGCAATCGATCGCCAGCATGAGCGCCCTGAACTCCAGCCGCATTTACGGCATCAGCTATGGCAATAAAAGCAGTTCACAAACGCAAGATAACACGCTTGCTCTGGTGCCCGTAACGATGTTCCTGCCGGCCGCCGGTGAAGTGCACGTTTACCGTGACGGTAAACTGCTCAGCATTCAAAACTTCTCCATGGGCAGCTACGAACTGGATACGTCGCGCCTGCCGTTTGGCATCTACAACGTTGATATACAGGTGGTCGTTAACGGGCGCGTGGTCAGCAGCCGGACGGCGAACATCAATAAAACGTTCGCCCGAAAATCGAGCGTCACCGGCGATCTCTCATGGCAAACCTTCGCGGGCAGCCTCGAATACAACAAGATGGACTATCGCCACAACTACAACATCAATTATGGCACACGGAATACGTGGATTGCCGGGGTCGCCGCTGCAACCAACCAATCCTGGCTTTCCGGCGTGAATCTGAAAACCACGCTCTACGGTTTTGACAATAACGGCGTCAATGAAACGGAAGCGAACGTTATTTTCAACAACTCGTTCAGCTTTAACCAGCAGGGGCTGCTCGCTACCGACGGCAGCTGGCAGAGTACCTCCACCTTCAATATGAGTTTACCGGATGGGTACGGCAGCCTGTGGGGGTCGCGCCAGTATGGTTCTATCGGTAACGCGCTGCCCATGCAGCAGAACGACTACTTTACCGTAGGCGCTAACGCTAACCTGCGCAAAATAGCGCCGTTCCTCGGTACGCTGAGCGTCAGCCGAACCAATAATAAATATACCGGAAGCACCTATACCAACGTCGATTACGATCAATCGCTGTTAGCCAATCGCTATGCGACGATTTCTCTGCGCGCCGGTATTCAGAATTATCAGTACAACAACCACGAAAATCTGCGCGATAAGTACGTCAATATTGATATCTCTATCCCCTTCTCTACCTGGCTTAGCACCGGGGTGTCCAGCCAGAACGGTAATATGCTGGCTAACGCCACGCTGCGAAAGAGCTTCGACAACAGCGCCATTACCCAGGTGGGGGCATCGGTTTCGAAACAAATTAAACAGAATAAAAATGACGATAGCAGCTATCGCGCCGACGATTACGCAACCAATGGTTACGTCAGCTATGACACCAAATATAACGCCGGCACCGTCTCCGTCAGCCGCTCATCGCAGCACAGCTCAAACTACAGCCTGAGCTCACAGGGCAGCGTGGCCTGGACGCAAAAAAATATCTATGCCGGAAAAGGTACCCAAACCGCAGGCCTGGTGGTTAACACCAATTTCAGCGGCAAGGGCCGGATGATGGCGCAGATCAACGGTCAAAGCTATCCCCTCACCGGCAAAAGCAACTTCATCAGCCTTCCGCCTTACGCGGAATATAAGGTGGAGCTGATGAACGACAAAAACTCAGAAGACAGCGTCGACATCGTTACCGACCGCCGCAGCAAAGTCGTGCTCTATCCGGGCAACGTCAGCGTGATTAATCCGGAAGTCAAACAGCTGGTCACCGTATTTGGCCGGGTGAAAGACCGTCGCGGCGGTTACTACGCCAACGCCGATATTCATAACCACATTGGTAAAACCCGAACCGACGAACTCGGTGAGTTCGCCATGGACGTCGATAAGCGTTATCCAGTGATTACCCTGGTCGATAAATTCGGCGGCATTTGCGAAGTGGATCTGGATCTGAATGAAGCGAAAGGCGCCGTGTGGGTCGGGGAGATTCCTTGTGAGATCCAACAACAAACGGCATCAGTGACTGGAGATGTTAAGAATGTCTATTAAACCCCAGAGCATCATGCTGCTGGCCGGCTGGCTGCTGGCCGCGCCGGCTATGGCGCTCACCCCCAGCAACAGCGGAAGCGGCAGCAACTCCTATATGTTTATCGACAATGATGTCGATGACGAATATTTCATCACCACCAGCTCCCTCGACCCGCGCTTCACCGGAGCCAACGTCTGGACAAAATATCCGACTAACCAGCGTAGCCTGGGGTATATAACCTACGTAGGCTGGGCTTACGCCAACCGCTACTTCGACCTGTGGATCGAGAATTCGCCCATTAACCAGCCGTTTCTCGGGATCCGCTGCATGTCTACGGGCTCAAGCTGCCCGGCGTCTGGCTATATTTCTCCCGATGTCATCGATAAAGACGGCTACTATCACGCGATGTCCGGCAACACCGTAGCAAACGGTTATTACGGCGCAGGAGCGCTGAGCCAGTCGGCCTATGAGTATTTTCGCGATCGGCCGGTGGGGACCATCGATTCTTTGCAGCTTAATCTTTGCTACATGAATTCCAATACCGATTATGACTTTGCCTCCGGCGTTCGCTGTAAAGATCTCCCCAGCGGGGGAACATGGCGCTACTACACGTTCAACCTCGAAAAGGTCTCGCATCTGAAGTTAAACAGTACCGGTGCTATGGCTGAAGTGTGGATTGCCAGCGACGGTACGCCAAGCGTTAACCTCGGCTCTGAATTATGCCAGATGGGCGAGGCCGGAAGCGGTTCGTCGAGAGCTTCGGGAATCATCTGTAAAATGGTGTCTTATAATTTACAGGAGACCAAAGTACTCACCTCCAGCCTTGATATCCGGATGCTCATTGATACGGCAATGTTGGGATTCTCTCCTTCCGCATCGGAAGTAAGGTTCAGCGGTGATGGGGCAACCTGGTACAACTACAGTAGCACTACCGTCGACTATAACCAGGTTTTCACACCGTCAGGTAACTACGTCTACGTGTTCCTGTCCAACGCCTTTTTCCAAAAAGTCCTCAAGGCGGGAACGGATTTAACCAACAAGGATTCTCTGTTTACCTTCTATTTTGATAACGCCGTCACCACACAATCGGGTTATTATCAGTTCACGCCATCAACATTAATTAACCTCATCCCGCGGGAATACGGCATCAGCATTGTCGCCAGCGACGGACGTTCGCATCCACAAGCATCCGGCAAGATCGGTAGCGAAGAGCCCATCACCTTTGAGTATAAAGTCACCACCTCCGCATCGCGTCAGGCCGATAGCATCACCGCCCAGGTCATCGGCGACTCCATCAACATGTATGGTCTGCCGTACTGCCTGTTTACCTCAGCGGACGAGACGCTAAAAGTGCCCGTCCCGGCCTACCTCGAATGGACGTCCGCTACCGGTAAAGCGGTAAAAGTCCGCAACAGCTGCGGCGAAGATCCTGTCGATATGACCAATGCCGCCTGGGTTCAGACGGCCTGGAACGCCAACGTTAACGATGGTTTCTTTTTTACCACCACGCTGAAACTGCTGTTTCCGATGGATGACCCGCATTCACAGTTCACCACCAATGGCCATGACTGGATGGGTGTCGTCAACGCTACCGGAGATGTGAAAGTGACCGCCACCTGGATTGGCGTCGATCGGGGGGTATGATGAAAAAAATCCTTGTCATCGGATTATGCGGGCTGTGGATGCCGCCCGCGTCTGCGGTGTACTTTGACTCTATTATCTATGATATGGATGCCAGTAAAGATTTTATCTCCCGGCCAATAGTCAATGATACAAAAAACAACAATTTGTATACCATATCGGCTTATAAAATCTCCCGACCGGGCAATGGAGATGAAAGACCCGTTCCCGGCCAGGATAAAGATCTGGTCTGGTCGCCGCTGAAGTTCACGGTACAGGCGAATGGCCAGGAATATTTTAAACTCTATTACCGTGGGCCTAAAGATGCCGTTGAGAGATATTATCGGGTAATTTTTAAGGAAACCCCGGTTACGATTTTCCCCTGGCGTCAGGATCAGAAACAAATGGATGTCGTTCCCTCAGTGTCTATGAGCACCATTCTCATCGTGCGCCCGCGTAAAACGCAGTTCAAGTATGAGATAAACGAAGAAACAGGCACTATTAAAAATACCGGTAACACCTTTTTTAGAGTTGTTATCCAGAAAGGATGCAATGGTGATGATGAAAGTTCAACGCAATTTTACATGCTGCCAGGGGAAAGCTGGAAAGATCCTAAGGCTCAATACGGTAATAAAAAATTTATTGTCGCACTGGGTAAATACCATCGCTTAGGAAGCAGCTGCTTTACCGATGCCTCTGACTAATCACTGCCGATCCAGAGCGGGTATGTTATGCCTGAAGCGCAGCTCGCGCAGGCGATTGAGTCCGCCGAACTTCTTGCATAAAGAGTATTGAAAGCGGTAGACGCTGCGGGTATCGCACGCCATGATGCGGGCGATATCCTGGCTGGAATGCCCGTCCGCCAGCAGGCGCAGCGTCTTCATTTCATGCTCCGTCAGCGACGGTGTGCGCCGGCAGCGAAGATTTCGCCCCAGCATGATGCGTTTTATTTTCTTGATTAAGCTGCTTAAGCTATCGTTGACTTCCACCACCGACCATAATAATCCGGAGCGCAGCATCCAAAAATTAGCCATGGGCAGCATGCTCTTATCCGCGAGTAAAATAACTTTCAGCCCGGTCTCCTGCAGTTTTTCAGCCCACTCCTCATGCAGAAAATACAAAATATTGTCGAGGGAGAAATCCACCACCACCATTCCTTCAGGCAAAAAACAGGTAATTTCACGAAAAACCAAATCATTCACCGCTCGCTTAAAAAAATAGTTTTTATCTGGCCATACAGAAAACTTCCTCTCTCCGCAAAGGGATCGCTCTATTTTATCTTCCGCTTCAATAGGGCAGTTTAAACCACACGCCATACATTTAATCTCATGGTTACCTGCCGGCATTACGCTTACCTCTTGAGTGGCTAAAAAATATTTTCAAAAAGATACATATGGAATATCAAACATACTATAAACAAAAATTATTGCCGCTATTATATTTACTATAACCATAGAAAACAAAAGACTAATTTATAATTCCAGACCTTCGGAAAAATAACGTTAACACCTTTTATTAAATATTTTAATAGAACCCTCATATAATTTAACTATATCATATATAGCAAAACATCACTGCCCTGATTCCCTTACTCGAAGCGAGCATACAATTTTGTGACTTAATTTATCATCACGCGATGCATAATATTCGCCGGCAATCGTCATTCTCTGGCTCCGGTGGGCAGTGGCCCACTCGCCGCCGCCGGAAATGCCTCCGCCAGCCAGTCGATAAATACGCGCAGTCGATATTGCCGCTGATAAGGTCCGAGGGGCTGTCAGCAACCACCAGACTACGTTGATGGCGGGCTGGCGCAGATCTAAAAAATGCTGCCTGAAGACCCTTGGATTCATGGGTCTTCAGGTGCTACCGTACAGACATAATTAGCCGTTTTGTTCTGTAGCCGAATGATCGGTGTACCTGTTCTAATAATTATGGATGATGATATCAATGAAACTAAAAATAGCGCTTATCGCGCTCGGCTGTTCGCTTGCCGCCCTTTCCGGCTGTACCTCCTCAAAATCTTCCCCGGAACGCCACGCTTACTATTTTGTCTCACACCGCAGCGATTTCGTCGGCGGTAACTTCGTTAGTAACCGTCAGGAAAACTACCGCTTAAATCTGCCGAACTTTACCGACATCTATGCCCGCGGCCAGCAGGACAGAAAGTCGGGGATGAGCGAAAGCGACGCCCGCCGTACCGCCGACGCAATCAGGCAGCAGGTGGCAGAGGGCACAAAAACCCAGCACGCATTTACCGGCAACGTCAGCGATAAATGGGATAACGAAATGGAAAATAAAGACGCCGTGCTGTTCGGTAATGAACTGGCCGGAACGTATCTCGACGGCTATTTTGGCGTGAAATAACCCAGCGGGTGCGCGAAATGCGCACCGCGCCTTCGGCTTACCTTTCCACCTTCACCCAGCGCTGCTGCTGATGGCTTTTCACTATCGCCGCAATGATGTACATCACGTCCGCCCCCTCGTAGAACGAAGCGAAACGCCGTGACGATGCCGGCGGCATCTCACCGGCGCGCACCGCCTGATAAAAGCTCAGCATCATATTTTTAAACGCATCGGGCCAGCCTTCATTATGCCCGCCGGGGAAGTGGGCGCTGGCGGCGGCCTCGCCGAGCATCAGGCTCGGATCGTCGCTCAGCAGCTGGTTTGGCCCCTGGCGATGGCCAATCCACAGCCGCTGCGGCACTTCCTGATCCCAGGCCAGCGAACAGCGGCTGCCGCCGATCTCCACCGTCAGGCCGTTTTTTCTCCCGGCGCTGACCTGCGAAACGATAAAGCTCCCCTTGCTGCCATCGTCGAAGCGAAACAGGACCGACCCCAAATCTTCGGTATCGACGGGCCGCGCTTCATACGCGATATCATCGCGATGCTGGCTGAACGTCGCGTCGCCGGCCACGGGCGCCTGGCGCGTCGGCCAGACGATGGAGAGGTCCGCCATCACCTCCACAATGCGTCGGCCGGTCATAAACTGCACCGTATCGCACCAGTGGGAACCAATGTCGGCCATCGCCCGCGAGGCCCCGCCCTGCGCCGAATCCACCCGCCAGTTATAGTCGGTCTCCAGCAGCATCCAGTCCTGCAAATAGCTGCCGTGCACCGCAAACAGCCTCCCGACATCGCCGTTGCGCATCATCGCCGCCGCCTGCTGCACCATGGCAAACTGGCGATAAACAAAGCTGACGCCATGAATCACCCCGGCGCTTTCCGCCAGCGCCACCAGCTCACAGGCCTCCTCCGCGGTCATGCAGAGAGGCTTTTCTGAAAAGACGTGCAGTCCGGCGGAGAGGATCTGTCGGTTAATCCGCGCATGCAGATGGTTCGGCGTACAGTTATGCACCACCTGTAGCCCGGGATGCGCCAGCAGCGCCTCAACGCTACCGTAGGCGTGCGCCACGTTGAGCTGGCGCGCCTTCTGCTGCGCCATCTCCAGCGAACCGTCGCACAGCGCCACCACCTCGATGTCGCCCACCCGGCGCAGCGCTTCCAGATGCGCCGGCCCGATAAATCCGGAGCCAATAATGCCGACCTGAATCATTATTCCACCTCCTTGCCTGCGGCGAAATCATCAAACGCCCGCCCGGAGACCGGGATGATATGGCGGCGGATAAACTCGCTGCCTTCGCGCGCGCCGACCTCCGCGTCCTTCAGGCAGCACTCCCACTCCAGCACCGCCCAGCCGTCAAAATCATACTCGGTGAGCTTGCTGAAAATCGTTTTGAAATCGATCTGCCCATCGCCCAGCGAACGAAAACGCCCCGCCCGCTGCTGCCAGTTCTGATAGCCGCCGTAGACCCCGCTGCGCCCGTCGCGGCGGAATTCGGCATCTTTGACGTGAAACGCTTTGATTCGCGAATGATAGATATCGATATACGCCAGGTAGTCCATCTGCTGAAGATGAAGGTGGCTGGGGTCATAGAGCATATTGCAGCGCGGATGGTTATCGACCCGCTGCAAGAAACGCTCGAAGGTCACGCCGTCATGCAGGTCTTCGCCGGGATGGATTTCGTAGCAGACATCCACGCCCTGTTCGTCAAAAACGTCCAGCAGCGGTCGCCAGCGCCGGGCCAGTTCATCGAAGGCCTCATCGAGAAGCGGCTGATTATGCGGCGGCCACGGATAAAAATAAGGCCACGCCAGCGCCCCGGAAAAGGTGGCATGCGCCTTCAGCCCCAGACGCGCCGAGGCCACCGCCGCCTGGCGTACTTTCTCTACCGCCCACTGCTGGCGCGCCTGCGGGTTACCGCGCAGCGCGGCGGGCGCAAACGCGTCAAAGGCCGTATCATAAGCCGGATGAACGGCCACCAGCTGCCCCTCAAGATGGGTGGACAGCTCGCCGATCGCCAGGCCCTGTTCCGCCAGGATGCCGCTCACCTCATCGCAGTAGGTCTGGCTCGCGGCGGCGCGTTCAACGTCGAAAATCGCCGGATGGTTACAGGGGATCTGCAGTGCCTGATAGCCCAAACCGGCGGCCCACTGCGCCAGGCCCTCCAGGGTATTAAACGGCGCCTGCGCGCCGATAAACTGCGCCAGGAAAATGCCCGGTCCTTTGATTGTTTTCATACCACCTCCTGAAAAATTAACGCTGCTCTTTCTCGTTGTACTGGAAAGAGAAAAGGAAAATCAGCGCGATAACCGCAGCGGCCACCGCCGGGATCCACCAGAAGGTCACCCACGCCTGCGGTACGCTCTGGCCTGCCACCAGATGGTTGTACAGCGCGCCGGAGATCTGCGACCCCAGCAGCATGCCGATACCGTAGGTGAACATCACGATCATGCTTTGCGCCTGGCCCTTCACTTTTTCACCGGCCACGCGGTCGGTATAGATAAAGCCCACAACAAAGAAAAAGTCATAGCACACGCCGTGCAGCAGGATGCCGAGATAGAGCAGGAAGCGCCCCTCTTCGCTGACCCCCAGCGCAAAGAAGGCGTAGCGCACGAACCACGCCGCCATGCCGATCAGCAGCATGTATTTCACCCCGAGGCGGCGGAACAGCAGCGGGATCACCAGCATAAAGAAAATTTCTGACATCTGACCGAACGACATCGCGGTGCTGACGTCCGCGATGCCGGCATCCGCCAGATAAGAGGCGGTATAGGCGTAGTAGGTCCCCAGCGGAATCGAAATCAGCGTCGCGCAGAGGGAGAAAATCAGGAAGTGGCGCGTTTTCAGCAGCGCGAAAGCGTCGGCGCACAGCAGATCGCGAAACTGGACTGGCGTCCCTTTCGCCGGCGCCGGCGTGTGCGGTAGCGTCAGGCTATAAACGGCCAACGCCGCCGAGCAGAGCGCCGCCAGGGTAAAAATGCCGGTGGTATCGGAGATACCGGTGACGCCGATGAAGATACCGGCGATAATCCAGCCGATGGTGCCGAAGACGCGCACCACCGGAAAGGTTTTATCGACGTTCGCCAGGCTGTGGAAAGCGATGTTGTTGGTCAGCGCCAGCGTCGGCATATAGCACAGGGTGTAGCCGAACAGCAGGCCAATCAGCAGCGCGCCGTTTTGCGCCACCAGCGCCTGCGGGACAAACCACAGAATAACCGCTCCGGCCAGATGCATCACCGCCATCACCTTCTGCGAAGCGAAAAAGCGATCGACCAGCATTCCCAGCACAAACGGCGAGAGAATAGACGCAATCGGCCCGGCGGAGAAAGCATCGCCGATCAGCAGCGACATCTCATAGCGGGTCATCACCAGCCCCAGCGTCACCGACCAGCTACCCCAGATAAAGAACTGCATAAACATCATTAACGACAGCCGCGGCACCAGAAAACGGTGGGCTACGCGGGGACTTTCACGACCTTCGGTTGTTGTGACCATTTCGACCGCCCTCAAAAAGTAATCGATTACAAATACGCTCAAATAAAAAGTAATCGATTACAAAAAGAAGGTCGCGGGCAAAATACGCTAAGCGCGAAGAAGATCACAATAAAAAGAGATAATGCCCCGCCGGACGACGGGGCGATCGCGCTACGCCGAACGGCGCAGGGTTTTAAAGGCCACAAACAGGAACAGGATCCACACCGGCAGCAGAATCGCCGACAGGCGCATCCCGTCAATCGTGCACATCAGCACCAGGATCAGCCCCAGAAAGGCGATACAGATATAGTTTCCGGCGGGCGACAGCAGCGCTTTAAACTTCGACTCGCGCCCCTTGCGCCGCTGGGCGGCGCGAAACTTGAGGTGCGCCAGGCAGATCATAATCCAGTTCAGCAGCAGCGTCGCTACCACCAGCGCCATCAGCAGGCCGAGGGCTTTCTGCGGCAGCAGATAGTTAAGCAGCACCACCAGCGAGGTGATAATCCCCGAGAGCAGCAGGGAGTTAACCGGCACGCCGCGCTTGCTGACGCGGGCGAGAAACTTCGGCGCATTGCCCTGCACCGACAGACCGAACAGCATCCGGCTATTTGAGTAAACGCCGCTGTTATAAACCGACAGCGACGCTACCAGAATCACGAAGTTCAGCGCGGAAGCCACCACGTTGCTGTCGAGATTATGAAAGATCATCACGAACGGGCTGCTGTCGGATTTGATTTCCACCCACGGATAGAGCGCCAGCAGAACCACCAGCGAACCGATATAAAACAGCAGAATACGGTATACCACCTGGTTAACCGCTTTCGGGATGCTCTTTTCCGGGTTCTGCGCTTCCGCGGCGGTAATGCCGATAAGCTCCAGTCCGCCGAAGGAGAACATAATCACCGCCAGCGACACGATCAGGCCGTGCCAGCCGGTGGCGAAGAAACCGCCGTGTTTCCACAGGTTATCGATTCCCGCCTTGCTGCCGCCGTGGCCGCCGAACAGCATCCACAGGCCAAAGCCGATCATGCCGATAATCGCCAGCACCTTAATCAGCGCGAACCAGAACTCCGCTTCGCCGTACAGGCGCACGTTCACCAGGTTTACGGCGTTGATAATGATGAAGAACGCGGCGGCCCAGATCCACGTCGGCACATCCGGCAGCCAGTACTGCATATAGATCCCGGCGGCGGTCAGCTCCGCCATCCCGACCAGCACGAACATCACCCAGTAGTTCCAGCCGGAAAGAAAACCGGCGAACGGGCCCCAGTATTTATAAGCAAAGTGGGCAAAGGAGCCTGAAACCGGTTCTTCGACGACCATTTCGCCCAGCTGGCGCATGATCAGAAAGGCAACGATCCCGGCGACGGCATAGCCGAGCAGTACGGCCGGTCCCGCCATTTGAATCGCTGGCCCGATGCCGAGAAACAGGCCGGTACCGATGGCGCCGCCAAGGGCGATAAGTTGAATATGTCGGTTCTGTAAACCGCGATGAAGCGTCGGGCCGCTTTCCTCTACGGCATCCGACGATGTTGACGCGTCTTTCACGTCGATCCCCTGTGTGTTTATATGAAGGGGCACCTTTTAACACTAAGCCGGGCCGGTCGCAACCCGCAGGAAACGAGCCGCCCTGCCCGCTCCTGCGGTTTTGCCTTAAAATTCGTAGCCGACCGAAACCTTGAACGTGCGCGGTTCGCCGCGGAACAGATAGGTTCCGCTGTCGTCCGCGCCGGACCAGTAGTTCTCATCCGTCACGTTATCGACGCCCGCGCGTACCGTCATCTGATTCTGGTTCTCGTTAAGCGCCAGACGATAGCGCACGCCGAGATCCAGGGTCGTGAAGCTATCAATCTTCTTGCTGTTCGCCTGGTCGGCATACTGCGAACCCGAGTGATTGAGGCGTGCGGTGGCGGTCAGGCCGTCGATAGGTTTGATGTCATACTCTGCGCCAAGCACCGCGTAGAAGCCCGGTACGCCGATGGCCGTTTTACCATCATTGACGCCATCCTTGGTTTTCGACAGTTCGGCTTTCAGCCAGGTCGCGCTGGCGTTAAGGCGCAGGCCGTACAGCGGTTCGCCGAAAACGTTAAATTCCACGCCGCGATTGCGCTGCTCGCCGTTAAGGCCATAGCGTTTCTGGCTATCCAGGAAGGCGGAAGGCATTTTAATTTCAAACAGCGCCAGCGAGCCGCCAATGCGGCCAAAATCCGCCTTCATCCCGACTTCGTTTTGTTTTGAGTGAATAATTCCGACGCTTTCCCCATAGTTAGCGGCGGAGGTTGGCGCATTGCTGCCCGGCTGCAGGGCTTCGGTATGGTTAGCGTATAAAGAGAGAACCTGCCACGGCTTATAGACCACGCCATAGGTCGGCATCCAGCGGCTGTCGTCATACGCATCGCTTTGCAGGCCGGTGACTTTATCGTAGTTGCGCACCACCACTTTTTGATGACGGGCGCCGACGGTGAACAGCAGCGTATCGTCCACCACGCCGAGGGTGTCGCTCAGCAGCCAGCCCTGGGAACGGGTGCGGCCGCTGGTGAGCGGATCGTCATAGTCGCCGCCAAATGAAGCGTTCGCCGGGGGCGCAACCGGACGGGTATCGTAGATATTCACCAGCGGATTATCCGCCGCCTTCGACATCCGCCACGCGGTTTTGTCGTTCTGGGTTTTCGCCGAATAGCCGACGTTGACCTTGTGCGACACAAAACCGGTGGCGAATTCGCCGCGTATCCCGGCCATGCCGCTGGCGGTATCCATATAGCGGTTGGTGTCCAGGCGCCCCGCCGTGGCGTTGCCCGCCCGGTCAATCAGCTTCGAGGCGCTATAGAGACCGATTTCATGGGCATGCTGCGCCCCCAAAGCGGCGTAGGCGGTCCATTTATCGACAATGTCGTATTCCATTCTCAGCATACCGAACTCATTTTCGATATCGCTGTAAGCCCATTTTTGCGTGTAGTTGTGGGTGTTATCCGGCAGGCGCGGAATAAAATCGACGCCCGAAATGTTGATGCCCATCGGGCTACCGTGGAAGGTTTTTTTCTGATAGCCAAAGTCAAACGAGCTGCGCACCCGTTCGCCGCGATAATCGAGCCCTATGGAGGCCAGCGTGGTTCTGCGCTTATCACTCTCCACCGCCGCCTCGCCTTCGCGGTGCACCAGATTCACCCGCGCGCCGAACTGGTTGTCGTCGCCAAAGCGGCGGCCCAAATCCAGCGTGCCGCCGACCTGAGAATCCGAGGTATAGTCGACGCCCACGCGGGCGGTCGGGGTATCTTCCGCGCGCTTAGGCTCCAGGTTGATCATCCCGCCGACGCCGGAGCTGGCCGCACCGTTAAGCAGAGCGTTGGCGCCTTTAAAAATTTCGACCCGCTCAAGCATGGCGGTATCCACCACCTGACGCGGCACCACGCCCGCCAGCCCGCTCAGGGTCATATCATCGCCGTCAAATTTAAGGCCGCGAATGCGGTAGGTCTCGGCGTAGTTACCGTAGCCCTGCACCGGCTGAACCCCGGCATCGTTGCTGACCACATCGGCGATGGTTTTCGCCTGCTGATCCTCGATAAGCTTCGAGGTATAGCCGATGATGCTAAACGGAACGTCCATCGCGTTTTGTTCGCCGAGCATCCCTAGACGGCCGCCGTTGGCTATCTGACCATCGAGATAGGCGGGCACTATCAAATCGCCGCCGGCTTTAAAATCGCTGGCGGATGCGGCCTGAACGACCATCGTTTCTTCGCTTTTCTGGCGTTCGGCGACGTTTTCCGCCGCCGTTGCCGAATGGGAGATTGCGCCAATGGTTAACGCCAGCAGCGTTTTCCGCAGCGGGAAAGCCGGTGCGGCGCAGCCGCTTAAGTTGGCAGAGACGGCCAGCGCCGGGAGAGTGCGTTTCATAAGATCAGTCCTGAACAAAATCAACGATCCGATAGTGACTCCGCCGCCGAAATTCGCATTTCCGGTCTTGCGCCTGTGAGCCCCATCCAGTGCCTTCGCCGTTTCCCTGTGAGCCCGCGACGTACGCAGGTTATCTCCTGATAAAACCGCAAACAAGAAGAAGAATGAGAACTATACGCATTATCTTATCGTAATCAAGCCTGGCTTTTGCCGTCTGGAAAAACGTTTCATTTTTCGCTGAAAGGGATTCGCCGCAGAGGTTTGGGCGAAAGGTGAGGAAGCGCGCGCAGCAAAACGCGGAGAGACAAAAGGCCGGAACCCGACAGGCTCCGGCCTCAATCACTACGCGCTGGCGGTATCCAGACGCGCCAGCTGCCCGGCGCTCAGGCTCAGCGCGGCGGCGCGAGCAAAGCTCTCCACCTGAGCGAGGCTGGTGGCGCTGGCGATGGGCGCCGTCACGCCGTCGCGGCTCATCAGCCAGGCCAGCGCGACTTCGGCAGGTTTAGCGCCGCTTTGCTCCGCCACTTCAACCAGGGTATCGACAATACGCAGCCCGCGAGGATTGAGATATTTGCCGATACCGCCCCCGCGCTGGCTTTGCGCCAGGTCGGACTGCTGGCGGTATTTGCCGGTCAGGAAGCCGGACGCCAGGCTGTAGTAGGTCACCACGCCGATATCGCGGCTGATGCACAGGTCGCAGAGCGCGCCCTCAAAAGCCGAGCGATGATAAAGATTGTATTCCGGCTGCAGCACCTGCCAGGCCGGCAGGCCGCTTTTACGCGACACCTCCAGCGCGCCTGAAAGCTGCTGCGCATCGAGGTTCGAGGCGCCCATGGCGCGGATTTTCCCCGCCTGCTGTAGGGCGTGGAAGGCGTCGAGGGTTTCGGCGACCGGCGTTTCCGGGTCCGGCCAGTGGGCGAAATAGAGGTCAATATAATCGGTATTCAGGCGTCGCAGGGAGTCGTCCACCGCCTGCTGGATCCAGGCTTTTTTCAACCCTTTATGACCGGGAAGGCCTAAATCGGAACCCACTTTGGTGAAGAGCTTTACCTTATCGCGCATGCCTGGCCGCGCCTGTAGCCAGCGGCCGATAATGGTTTCAGACTCGCCGCCCTGGTTGCCATCCGCCCAGCGGGAGTAGACATCCGCCGTGTCGATAGCATCGAAGCCGTGGTCTATAAACGCATCAAGAATGGCAAAACTGGTTTTTTCATCGATGGTCCAGCCAAAAACGTTACCGCCAAACACCAGCGGGGCGATGGAAAATCCGGTTTTGCCCAAGGGACGTGTCATCATGCCGTTCACTCCTTATCGCTTATATTCAGTATCCTTCGGAACGCCGTGAGGGCCAGAAAAGGACAATTACGGGATAGTAAGAAAAGGAAGCTTGAAGCGGGCTATCCGTGCCCGCTGAATGCATAACAACATTATGTCCCGGAATAGACGTCAAAGCTAAAATATTTCCCGGCTAACTTTTTATAGGTGCCGTCGGCGAGAATAGTGGCAATCGCGCCGTTTATCTCCTGGCGCAGAGCATCGTCCTCTTTGCGCAGGCCAATCGCCGCGCCGGCGCCGAACAGCTTGTCGTCCTTCAGGTGGCCGCCAACGAAGGCAAAATCTTTACCCTGCGGCTGCTGCAGGAAGCTGTAGTCGGCCATCATCCCGGAAAGCACCGCGCCGTCAATACGCCCGGACTCCAGATCCTGAACCACGCGATCCGCCCCCTGATAGGCGACGATATTGATCCCCGCCGTGCGCCAGTGCTGGTTAACGTAAGTCTCCTGCGCCGAGCCCTGCTCTACGCCGATGGTTTTGCCCTTCAGCTGCTCGACGGTATTCCCGGCCAGGGTGTTTTTACGCGCCACGAGGAACACCGGGCCGTTGTACAGCTTGTCGCTAAAGCCGATCTGCTCTTTGCGCTTCTCGGTCATATACATGCCGGAGAGGATCGCGTCGAACTTACGCGCCTTCAGCGCCGGAATAATGCCGTCGAAGTTGCTTTCCACCCACACGCACTTCGCCTGCAGCTGGGCGCAAATCGCGTTGCCGAGGTCAATATCAAAACCCGCCAGCTTACCCTGCGGATCTTTCCATTCAAACGGCGCGAAAGTCGGATCGACGCCAAAGCGAATTTCCTTATTTTCTGCGGCCAGGGCTGAAGTTGAGGCCATCAGCGCGACCCACAGCAGAAGAGATTTTTTCATTATTTACGGACTCCAGAGATCAACGGCAGTGTGTTTCAACTAACCGGGCGAACAGCGTCGCGCCGGTAGAAATAATGTCATCATTAAAGTCATAGCCGGGGTTGTGCACCATACAGCTGCCCTTCCCGCCTTTCTCGCCATTGCCCAGCAGGAAGTAGCAGCCGGGGCGCTGCTGGAGCATAAAGGCGAAATCTTCGCTGGCGTTCATCGGCGAAATGGATTCCAGCACGCCCTCCTCGCCAAAGACGTCCAGCGCCAGCGCTTTGGCGAATTCGGTCTCTTCGACGCTGTTGGTCAGTACCGGATAGGAGTCAAAAACCGCTACCTCGCTGCTGGCGCCGTAGCTTTTGGCGGTAAAATCAGCGAGCTCCTTGATCCGCTTAATCAGCAGGTCGCGAATTTCCGGCTTCATCGCCCGCACGCTCAGCTCCATCACCACGTTCTCAGGGATGACGTTGGAGGCGATACCCGCCTGGAAGGTGCCGACGCTCACCACCGCGGTTTCGCCCGGCGGTACGTTACGCGCAACGATGCTTTGCAGATTCATCACCAGCGCCGCGCCGGTAACAATGGGATCGACGGTGCGCTCGGGATGCGCGCCGTGGCCGCCGTAGCCGGTAATGGTGATTTTTACCGTATCCGCCGAGGCCATAAAATTCCCGGCGTAAAAGCCGATTTTCCCCACCGGCAGGCCCGGCATATTATGCAGGCCGAAGATGCGCTCGCAGGGAAAGCGCTCAAACAGGCCGTCTTTGATCATTAAATCCGCGCCGCCGATCGCTTCTTCCGCGGGCTGGAAAATCAGGTGTACCGTGCCGTTGAACTGGCAGGCCGGCGAGGCGATATATTTCGCCGCCGCCAGCAGAATGGTGGTGTGGCCGTCGTGGCCGCAGGCGTGCATTTTTCCGGCCACGGTGCTGGCCCAGGGGAGATCGGTCGCTTCGAAAATCGGCAGCGCGTCCATGTCGGCGCGCAGGCCGATAGTACGCGGCGAATCGCCCTTGCTTAACGTTCCTACCACCCCGGTTTTCGCCAGCCCGCGGGTCACCGTATAGCCCCACTCGGTCAGTTTTCCGGCCACCAGCTCGCTGGTATTAAACTCTTCCAGGCTTAATTCCGGATGGGCGTGCAAATAATGACGGATCGCAATCATTTCATCTTCGGTGGCTTTAATTTCAGGAATTACACAGTCGGTCATGCCGGTCTCCGGGATATAGAATCAAGTGCTAAGCTTTAATAACTTAACGTGCTAAGGGTTTATTGCAAGCAGGATTTCTTATTCCGCGCGGGGTTTTCATCTGATTTATTCATAGCGATTTAACGGCGAAGCGGACGAGTTTTACTATCACCTGAACCAGGAAACGTCTTACATTCTCTGCCTTTTATTAACCATGAAGCACAATACTCATTTATAAAGCCTAAATAAGCAGATAAAACATCAAAGAAGAGGCGCAAGGATGATATTTTCAACTTTGCGGTTTTTAAGCGGATTTGATGTGAGAACAGGAGCGGGTGGGCATCGCCCGATAGCGCCAGGCTGGCCGGACGACCGTCCCTCAGACGCGGAAATCGGTAGCGCGGACAGGTGCACAGCACCGCCTCCGGGGGAGGCGGTTGCGAGGTTAAAGCAGAAAAGGTTAGTGACTCAGCGCGCCGTTAATCAGGATCGACGTAATAATCCCGGTCGCGGCGGCAATCAGCACATAGTTACCGTCAATATAGGACCAGTGCTGCCCGTGCGGCGGTGCCGGTAATCCGCGATCGTTCCAGTCGTTTATCCGGTAATCATTGCCGCGATAACGTTCCGGAGCCGGCTGACCTTTGCGAAAATCATGGCCGTTCCACGCGAAATGGTCCCGCTCATGGCGCTCCTGATGAGGGTTACCCTGCGGCCCCTTATCACCGCGCGACGGGCCACGGTTATCGTCGTTACCCTGATGATTGTTGGCCTGCGGCCCCTTGCCCGGCCCCTGCTGACGGTTGCCGTCCGGGCCGCCGCGGCCGGCGTCTTGCTGCCAGACCTGCTGCTGACCGCGGTTGTTGCCGCCAGGGCCATCCGCCCAGGAGACGGAAGTCAAAGCACAAGATAGAATAATCGCCAGTGAAAGAATCTTTTTCATAATACACCTCCTGATATATTTCCTTTGTACCGGGAAAATGTGGAGGAATAGTGAGTAACAATATAACCAGGACAATTCCTGGCTTATACCTTTCATCTTTTAAGGCGCATGTCCTGGCTGGATGCATTCCCCCGTTCACCTGGCGACCGGTGCTCCCGGGGACTTATAAATTCGCCGCCGCAGTGCGGCTAAAAATCCAGGGAGAGAGCATGATAACGTTTTTAAAATATTATCCCGACGCTGAACAAAGCGCACCAAATAACAAAAAAGGCCGCTTTCGCGACCTTTTTTAGAAAATAGCCAGAGATTACTCAGTGACTTTGGTTTTTAGCTCTTCGGCACCCTGCTTGGTTTTATCCCAGCCTTCTTTGCTGACCTCTTTGGTCTTATTCCAGCCTTTTTCGGTGCCTTCTTTAGTCGCGTTCCAGCCCTTCTCAGTACCTTCTTTGGTCTTATTCCAGGTTTTCTGCGCGCCTTCGCTGACTTCGCTGCCTACGCTGTCGCTTTTGCCTTCTGCCGCGTGTTTGGCTTTCAGCTGCTGCTCTTCACCCTGGTGCTGGGCCTCGTGCAGTTTTTCTTTCGCGGTGTTCGCCCCTTCATGGGCCGCCGCGACGGTATCGTCGGTTGCGTGTGTCGTTGTTGCAGCAAAAACAGGAGCTGCTACCAGAATCGCAGATAACGCAATCATTGCTTTTTTCATAATGTCCTCTCTCGCTAACGAACTTAATGTTATGAGTCGCATTTAGCATGGCACAAGATTTTACCGTCTGGCTTTAGGGATTGTTCTTAAAACTGATTTCGGACTTTTCTATCGACTTTTGGTCTGCCGCGTCCCACTTCTGAATGCGCGAATAAATTCCAACAAATTTGTTACATTTTAAGTCATTTGCCGTTGATATACTTGCCGTTTATGTTTACACGAGAATAATTCTCAGAATCATTATATTTATAAATTAGCAAACGGAACGCATATTATGGCAAGAAAATCAGTAGGTTCGTTCATCCTTACTGCCCTGATTTCCACTCCTCTCTGTAGCTTTGCCGCGCAATATCCGCTCACCGTCACCGATCTCGACGGCCGCGCGATTACGCTCCAGCATGAGCCACAGCGCATTATCCTGCAGGATGGTCGCGATATTATGGCCATGGCTCTGCTCGACCGCGACAACCCCTTCAGGCGCGTCGTGGCATGGAATAACCTGGCCAGAAAACAGGACATCAATACCTGGAAAATGCTGCAAGAGAAGTGGCCGCAATCCGCTCAGATCCTCGATATGGGCTTTAGCGATAAGGGCAACGTTGACCTTGAGAGCGTCATTTCCCGCCAGCCGGACCTGATGATCGCCCAGCTTCGCGCGAAGCCCGCGCTGGAGGAGAGCGGTGTCATCAGCAAGCTCAGCGCGCTGAATATTCCCGTGCTGTTCGTCGATTATGAAATCAACCCCGGCAAAGACACCGCCCCGAGTATCGACCTCCTGGGGAAAGTTCTTAACCGTGAAGAAAACGCCAAAGCCTATACCGACTATTACCGTCAGCAGCTGGACGCCATCCGCCAGAAAACCGCGAACATCACGCCGAAGGCTAACGTTTTTGTCGAGGCGCTGGCGGGTAATAGCGATGCCTGCTGCTTTACCCACGGCCACAACGGCTGGGGTGGTCTGGTCGAAGCCGTCGGCGCGAACAATATCGGCTCGCAGCTGCTGCCGGGCGCTTCCGGCTTTGTGTCGCTGGAAAAAGTGATTAGCATGAAGCCGGATGCCTATATTATGACCGGTTCAAAACGCGGGAATAGCCAGGTGCTGCCGCTCGGTTTACAGGCCGATCCCCAGGAGGTCAATCGTCAGGCGGAGCGGCTGCTGTCGCGCACCGGCGTGAGCAACATCCCGACGATTGAAGCAAAACGCGCTTACGGCATTTACCACCACTTCTACAACCATCCGTGGAATATCGTCGGTATGGCGTATCTGGCGAAGGATATCTATCCCCAGACCTTCAGCGACCTCAACCCTGACGATAGCTGGCACTACATTGTCCGTCATTTCACCACCCTTCCCGATCTGCCGTTTGTTTTTTCCTGGCAACAAGGTGAGTAATTAGCCATGAGTCTCTCTCCTGAATCCGATATCGTCGCGTTCGGCGTCGATAGCCGTGACGTAATGGCAAACTACCGTCACATTGTGCGCCGCCGCGCCATCATGCTGCTGCTGCTGACGCTGTTGATTGTCGCCTCGCTGCTGCTCGACTTCGTGATGGGACCATCCGGCCTGTCGCTGCAGGCGCTTTGGCAAACCCTTACCGACCCGGCCAGCGCCAGCGCCGGGACGCGGGCGATCGTCTGGGATATCCGCATGCCCTATGCGCTGATGGCGATCGTCGTCGGCCTGGCTCTCGGCCTCGCCGGGGCGGAAATGCAGACCATCCTTAACAATCCGCTGGCGAGCCCGTTTACGCTCGGCGTCTCCTCGGCGGCGGCATTCGGCGCGGCGCTGGCTATCGTGCTGGGGATAGGGATTCCCGGCATTCCCGGCCAGTGGTTTGTCTCGGCCAACGCTTTTATCTTCGCTCTGCTGGCGGCGCTGCTGCTGGACGGCATTACGCGCTGGACCCAGGTCGCCACCTCCGGCGTCATTCTGTTCGGGATCGCGCTGGTGTTTACCTTCAATGCGCTGGTATCGATGCTGCAGTTTGTCGCCAACGAAGATACCCTCCAGGGGCTGGTGTTCTGGACGATGGGCAGCATTGACCGCGCCTCATGGCAAAAGGTGGGGATCCTGCTTGCGATACTGGCGGTCGTCATGCCGCTATCAATGCGCAGCGCGTGGAAGCTGACCGCGCTGCGCCTCGGCGAGGACCGGGCCGTCAGCTTCGGCATCAACGTGCGCCGCCTGCGCCTGACCACCCTGCTGCGCATCAGCGTTCTGTCGGCGATTTCGGTGGCGTTCGTTGGCCCAATCGGTTTTATCGGCCTGGTGGCGCCGCATATCGCCAGGCTGGTTTTCGGCGAAGATCACCGCTTTTACCTGCCGGCCAGCGCGTTAATCGGCGCCCTCGTCCTGTCGCTGGCTTCGGTTGCGGCAAAAAACCTGATTCCCGGCGCAGTGATTCCGGTGGGCATCGTCACCTCGCTGGTGGGGGTGCCTTTTTTCCTGAGCATCATTTTGCGCCATCGGGGGCACGTATGAGCCATGTTGTATCCGGACTGGCGCTGACCCATTTCAGCGCCGGTTATCCCAGACGTCAGGTGATTCGCGACCTGACGGTACCGCGGCTGCAGCGCGGTAAAATCACCGCGCTGCTCGGCCCCAACGGCAGCGGGAAATCCACCCTGATGCGGGCGATGGCCGGGCTGGGGCCGTCCGCGGGCGAGCTGTCGCTGGACGGTGAGAATCTGCTTGCCCTCCCCTTTGCCCGGCGTGCGGAAAAAGTGGTCTACCTGCCGCAGACGCTGCCCGCCGGCGTGCACTTGCGGGTGCTGGAGTCGATTATTGTCGCTCAACGCGCCGCCGGAGGAGCGCACAGCCCGGAAAATCAGGCGCAGGTGATGTCGCTGCTGCGCCAGCTAGGCATTGAACATCTGGCGCTGAGCTACCTCGACCGGCTATCCGGCGGGCAGAAGCAGCTCGTCGGCCTGGCGCAATCGCTTATCCGTCAGCCAGCCCTGCTGCTGCTGGATGAGCCCCTTAGCGCGCTGGATTTAAACTATCAGTTCCACGTGATGGATCTGGTGCGTGAGGAGACGCAGAGGCGCAACATCATCACGCTGGTGGTGGTTCACGACATCAATATCGCCCTGCGCCACGCGGATCACGTGCTGATGTTGAAAGAGGGACAACTGCTGGGGGACGGCGCGCCGGCCGAGGTGATTACCCCGCAGGCTCTGGCGGCGGTTTACGGCGTGCGCGGGCGCATCGAGCCCTGTTCTCAGGGGGTGATGCAGGTGATTATCGACGGTCTGGCGGCGGGGGCTTAAGCGGCTGCGGCGTTGAACATCAAGCCCTGAGATCCCCTCTCTCCAGGGCTTTGCCGGAGGCGGCGCGCTGCGCCTCTCCGGCCTACCGCGTTATGCCGCCATCTCGCCCGCCGCCACCGGAAGCCCCTCCCGCCTGGCCGAATCATCGCTCTTTTGCTAACCAGCTCACGTTTTTATGCCCTGATTGACACTTTTCCGCCCGTGACGTTCCCCTCATTCTGTCGCTATGCTTTAATGTGCTAAACCGGTTTAATTAAGTTTAGCTATGGAGAATTTTCAACATGAATGCAAAAGTTTGGGTTCTGGGAGACGCGGTAGTGGACCTGCTGCCGGAGAGCGAAGGCCGCCTGCTGCGCTGCCCCGGCGGCGCCCCGGCTAACGTGGCGGTCGGTATCGCCCGCCTTGGCGGCGACAGCGGATTTATCGGCCGCGTCGGCGACGATCCGTTTGGCCGCTTTATGCGCCATACCCTGCAACAGGAGCAGGTCGACGTCAGCCATATGCGCCTCGACGGCCAGCACCGTACCTCCACCGTGGTGGTCGACCTGGACGATCAGGGGGAACGTACCTTTACCTTTATGGTGCGCCCCAGCGCGGACCTGTTTCTGGCGGAAGAAGACCTGCCGCAGTTTACCGCCAACCAGTGGCTGCACGTCTGCTCCATCGCGCTCAGCGCCGAGCCCAGCCGCAGCACCACCTTCTCGGCGATGGAAAGCATCAAACATGCCGGCGGCCGGGTCAGCTTTGACCCCAATATCCGCCCGGACCTCTGGCAGGATCAGGAGCTGCTGCACGCCTGCCTCGATCGCGCCCTGCGCATGGCCAACGTGGTGAAGCTGTCGGAAGAGGAGCTGGTATTCATCAGCGGCAGTGATGATTTAGCCTACGGAATCGCCAGCGTGACCGAACGCTATCAGCCTGAACTGCTGCTGGTGACCCAGGGCAAAGCCGGCGTACTTGCCGCCTTTCAGCAGCAGTTTACCCATTTCAGCGCCAAGCCCGTTGTCAGCGTGGACACCACCGGCGCGGGCGACGCATTTGTCGCCGGACTGCTCGCAAGCCTTGCTGCCAACGGGATGCCGACGGATATCGCTGCGCTGGAACCGACGCTCACGCTGGCGCAAACCTGCGGCGCCCTGGCGACAACAGCGAAAGGCGCCATGACCGCCCTGCCATACCAGCGCGATCTTAATCGCCAGTTTTGATCCTTCAGGCCGCCGCGCGCGGCCCACTTTGTTGCATCCATCACATTTATTAAACCGGTTTAGCAAAATCCATTTCAAAATGTTAAGGGTCATGCTTAACATAGCACCTAAACCGGTTTAGCAAAAAACAACATTTTACATTTTCCTTTCGGGATGCAACCAGCATGTATAAAAAAAGCACACTCGCCGTCCTTATCGCTTTGCTAACCGGCGCCGCCTCAGCCCACGCGCAAACGGATCTCAGCACGATCGAAGCCCGTTTGATCGCCCTGGAAAAACGCCTGCAGGAGGCGGAAAACCGGGCGCAAACTGCGGAAAACCGCGCCGAGTCGGCGGAGAAACAGGTCCAGCAGCTCACCGCGCAGCAGCAGAAAAATCAGGACACGACGCAGGAAGTGGTTCAACGTACCGCCAAACTCGAGAAGAAGGCCGATGAGAAAAGCGGCTTTGAGTTTCACGGCTACGCCCGCTCCGGCGTGATAATGAATGATTCCGCCGCCAGCACCAAATCCGGCGCCTACATGACGCCAGCGGGGGAAACCGGCGGGGCTATCGGTCGTCTGGGAAACCAGGCGGATACCTATGTTGAAATGAACCTTGAACATAAGCAGACCCTGGATAATGGCGCGACGACCCGTTTCAAAGTGATGGTCGCCGACGGACAAACCACTTATAACGACTGGACGGCAAGCAGCAGCGATTTGAACGTTCGTCAGGCCTTTGTCGAACTGGGCAACTTGCCCACCTTCACAGGGGCGTTTAAAGGCTCCACCCTGTGGGCCGGGAAACGCTTCGACCGCGACAACTTTGATATTCACTGGATTGACTCTGACGTTGTGTTCCTCGCCGGTACCGGCGGCGGTATTTACGACGTCAGGTGGAACGACAGCATCCGCAGCAACCTCTCGCTTTACGGGCGCAATTTCGGCGATATTGCTGACTCGAGCAACAGCGTGCAGAACTATATCCTCAGCATGAACAACTTCATCGGTCCGGTGCAGGTGATGGTCAGCGGGATGCGGGCAAAAGACAACGACGACCGTCAGGATACCAACGGTAACCCGGTCAAAGGCGATGCGGCAAATACCGGGGTACATACGCTGCTCGGCCTGCACAACGACAGTTTTTACGGTCTGCGTGAAGGCACCAGCAAAACCGCCCTGCTCTACGGTCACGGCCTGGGCGCGGAAGTTAAAGGTATCGGCTCTGACGGCGCGCTACGGTCGGGAGCCAACACCTGGCGCTTCGCCAGCTATGGCACCACCCCGCTCAGCGAAAACTGGTCTATCGCCCCGGCGATCCTGGCGCAAAGCAGTAAAGGCCGTTATGCCGATGGCGACAGCTATCAGTGGGCCACGCTCAACATGCGCCTGATCCAGGAGATCAACCAGAACTTCGCTCTCGCTTACGAAGGCAGCTACCAGTATATGGATCTCAAACCCGAAGGTTATAACGATCGTCATGCGGTAAACGGTAGCTTCTACAAGCTCACCTTCGCCCCGACATTTAAGGTCGGCAGCATCGGTGATTTCTTCAGCCGCCCTGAAATCCGCCTTTACACCTCGTGGATGGACTGGAGCAAAAAACTGAATAATTACGCCAGCGATGACGCGCTGGGCAGCAATGGTTTTACCTCGGGCGGCGAATGGTCGTTCGGTATGCAGATGGAAACCTGGTTCTGACGGTGAATGCCTGACGACAGGCCCCTCCGGGGCGACGACGCGCCTTTCATCGCCCCGGACACAATAACGACGCAGAGACTGCGCCCCCGTTAACGCGGGACGACAACACGAATTTTTTTACGCATTCAGAGGGTACTATGGATTTTGAACAGATTTCCCGCTCGCTGCTTCCGCTTCTGGGAGGCAAGGAAAATATCGCCAGCGCCGCGCACTGCGCCACGCGCCTGCGCCTGGTGCTGGTCGATGACGCGCTGGCCGACCAGCAGGCTATCGGTAAAATTGAAGGGGTTAAGGGCTGTTTCCGCAATGCCGGGCAGATGCAGATTATTTTCGGCACAGGGGTGGTGAATAAAGTCTACGCCGCCTTTATTCAGGCGGCAGGTATAAGCGAATCCAGC
Source organism: Klebsiella sp. GW_Kp182 (assembly GCF_040062275.1). Taxonomy (NCBI): domain Bacteria; kingdom Pseudomonadati; phylum Pseudomonadota; class Gammaproteobacteria; order Enterobacterales; family Enterobacteriaceae; genus Klebsiella; species Klebsiella sp. GW_Kp182. The sequence goes on from NZ_JBEAFQ010000047.1 coordinate 62,868, forward strand.
AAATCGGAGGCCGCCGACATCGCGGCGAAAAAGCTTAATCCTTTCCAGCGCATCGCGCGCCTGCTGTCGAACATCTTCGTACCGATTATCCCGGCTATCGTCGCCTCCGGCCTGCTGATGGGCCTGCTGGGGATGGTCAAAACCTACGGCTGGGTTGACCCGAGCAACGCCCTCTACATCATGCTGGATATGTGCAGTTCGGCGGCGTTTATCATTCTGCCGATCCTGATTGGCTTTACCGCTGCCCGCGAATTCGGCGGTAACCCCTATCTCGGCGCGACGCTCGGCGGCATTCTGACCCACCCGGCGCTGACTAACGCCTGGGGCGTGGCCGCCGGTTTCCATACCATGAACTTCTTCGGCCTCGAAATCGCCATGATCGGCTATCAGGGGACGGTGTTCCCGGTGCTGCTGGCGGTGTGGTTTATGAGCATCGTTGAGAAGCAGCTGCGCCGCGCGATCCCCGATGCCCTGGACCTGATCCTGACGCCGTTCCTGACGGTGATTATTTCCGGTTTTATCGCCCTGCTGATTATCGGCCCGGCCGGTCGCGCGCTCGGCGACGGCATTTCGTTTGTCCTCAGCACCCTGATTAGCCACGCCGGCTGGCTCGCCGGGCTGCTGTTTGGCGGTCTCTATTCGGTTATCGTCATTACCGGTATTCACCACAGCTTCCACGCCATCGAAGCCGGGCTGCTAGGCAACCCGTCCATCGGGGTCAACTTCCTGCTGCCGATCTGGTCCATGGCCAACGTCGCCCAGGGCGGCGCCTGCCTGGCGGTATGGTTTAAAACCAAAGACGTCAAAATCAAAGCCATCGCGCTGCCCTCGGCGTTTTCCGCTATGCTGGGCATCACCGAGGCGGCGATTTTTGGTATCAACTTACGCTTCATGAAGCCGTTTATCGCGGCGCTGATCGGCGGCGCGGCGGGCGGCGCGTGGGTCGTGTCAGTGCACGTCTATATGACCGCAGTCGGCCTGACGGCGATTCCCGGCATGGCCATCGTGCAGGCCAGCTCGCTGCTGAACTACATTATCGGCATGGTCATCGCCTTTGGCGTCGCTTTCGTCGTCTCTCTGCTGCTGAAATACAAAACGGACGCTGAATAATGTCACTACCATCACGTCTGCCTGCGATTTTGCAGGCCGTTATGCAGGGCCAGCCGCGCGCGCTGGCCGATAGCCATTATCCACGCTGGCACCATGCGCCGGTGACCGGGCTGATGAACGACCCCAACGGCTTTGTCGAGTTTGCCGGGCGCTATCATCTGTTCTACCAGTGGAACCCGCTCGCCTGCGATCATAAGTTCAAGTGCTGGGCGCACTGGAGTTCAGAGGATCTGCTGCGCTGGCGGCATGAGCCTATTGCGCTGATGCCGGATGAAGAGTACGACCGCAACGGCTGCTACTCCGGCAGCGCGGTGGATAACAACGGTACGCTCACCCTGTGCTATACCGGCAACGTGAAGTTTGACGACGGCGGCCGAACCGCGTGGCAGTGCCTGGCGACGGAAAACGCCGACGGTACCTTCCGCAAAATCGGTCCGGTCCTGCCGCTGCCGGAGGGCTATACCGGCCACGTGCGCGACCCGAAGGTCTGGCGGCATAAAGACCGCTGGTACATGGTGCTGGGGGCGCAGGATCGGCAAAAGCGCGGTAAGGTGCTGCTGTTCAGCTCCCCGGACCTTCATCAGTGGCGCAGCGAGGGCGAAATCGCCGGCTACGGCCTCAATGGCCTCGACGACGCCGGCTATATGTGGGAGTGTCCGGATCTGTTTCCGCTCGGCGACCAGCATATTCTGATCTGCTGCCCGCAGGGGATTGCCCGCGAAGAAGAGCGCTTCCTCAATACCTATCCGGCGGTATGGATGAGCGGCGATGTCGACTACGACCGCGCTGCGTTCAAACACGGCGAGCTGCACGAACTGGACGCCGGGTTTGAGTTTTATGCCCCGCAAACCATGCACACCAGCGATGGCCGCCGCCTGCTGGTCGGCTGGATGGGCGTCCCGGACGGCGAAGAGATGCTTCAGCCGACGCTTGCCAGCGGCTGGATCCACCAGATGACCTGCCTGCGCGAGCTGGAATTTATCGACGGCCGGCTCTACCAGCGTCCGCTGCGCGAGCTGACCGCCCTGCGCGGGGAGGCGCACGGCTGGCAGGGGAACGCACTGCCGCTGTCGCCGATGGAAATCGCCCTGCAAACCGCCGGCGACGACGCGCTAAGCCTTGATTTCGGCGGCGCGTTAACCCTGGAGCGCGACGCCAGCGGTATCCGCCTGGCGCGACGCAGCCTCGCCAGCGACGAAATGCACTATCGCTACTGGCGCGGCGAGGTGCGCTCGCTGCGGATTTTCATCGATCGGTCGAGCGTGGAGATTTTCATCAACGACGGCGAGGGGGTGATGAGCAGCCGCTGCTTCCCGGATTATCCGGCGCAGCTGATTTTCTCCGGCAGCGCGCCGGATGCATTCTGCTACTGGCCGCTGCGAACATGCATGATAGAATAAGCGTTTTGCTTTCAGGCTCATGGCGTCGTAATGAAAACCAAACGCGTAACCATTAAAGATATCGCCGAACTGGCGGGCGTTTCCAAAGCGACCGCCAGCCTGGTGCTGAACGGTCGTGGCAAGGAGCTGCGCGTGGCGCAGGAAACGCGCGAGCGCGTGCTGGCGATTGCCCGCGAGCAGCACTATCAGCCGAGCATTCACGCCCGCTCGCTGCGCGATAACCGCAGCCACACCATCGGCCTGGTGGTGCCGGAGATCACCAACTACGGCTTTGCGGTCTTTTCCCATGAGCTGGAGATGCTGTGCCGCGAAGCGGGCGTCCAGCTGCTGATCTCCTGTACCGATGAAAACCCCGGTCAGGAGAGCATGGTGGTCAATAACATGATTGCCCGCCAGGTCGACGGCCTGATTGTCGCCTCCTGTATGCACAGCGATGCCGACTACCTGAAGCTCAGCGAACAGCTACCGGTGGTGCTGTTTGACCGCTGTCCTACTGAAAGCGCGCTGCCGCTGGTGATGACCGATTCGATTACCCCAACGGCGGAGCTGATTTCCCGCATCGCGCCTCAGCATCACGATGAGTTCTGGTTTTTAGGCGGCCAGCCGCGTCTGTCGCCCTCCCGCGATCGCCTGGCCGGGTTTACGCAGGGTCTGACTCAGGCGGGCATTGCGCTGCGCCCGGAGTGGGTGATCAACGGCAACTATCACCCCAGCTCCGGCTATGAGATGTTCGCCGCCCTCTGCGCGCGCCTGGGCCGGCCGCCAAAGGCGCTGTTTACCGCCGCCTGTGGTCTGCTGGAAGGGGTGCTGCGCTATATGAGCCAGCACCATTTACTGGATTCAGATATCCACCTGGCAAGTTTTGACGATCACTATCTCTACGATTCGCTGTCGCTGCGTATTGATACCGTCCAGCAGGACAACCGCCAGCTGGCCTGGCACTGCTACGATTTAATCAGCCAGCTGATTGACGGCAATACGCCTGAGCCGCTACAGCGCTACCTGCCGGCGACGCTGCAGTTTCGGCATCGGTGATTCACGCATCCAGTCCCGCGATCCGCACCAGATGAACGGTGAGCCACAGCAGCTCGTTGCCGCCGAGGGTGATATCGAGCTGGGCTTTGACGTAATCGCGGATTAGCAGCGCGCAGCGGTATGCGTCCGGATACGCCTTAATCACCTGTACCAGCAGAAAACTGTCCCGCGCGCCGTCCAGCTCCCCCTCCTGTAAACGCTGGAGGAAAAACTGCATATGGACCAGAAAGCGCGAGTAGTTTATCGAGTCGGTGTCTATCTGCTGCTTAAAGTGGTACTGCACGAGATTAAAAATATCCTTCAGCATTTTCACCGACTGCATGGTCTGCGCCACGTCGTCGCCCTCGCTCTGGCCGTTTACCAGATGAAAGGCGATATTCCCGGCTTCCTCCTCCGGTAGTTCAATCCCGTACTGCTGGCGAATAATCGTCACCGCCTCGCTGGCGACGCGAAACTGCTGCGGATAAAAACGCCTGACTTCCGGCAGCAGGCGATTTTGAATGGCGATCCCTTTACGGCTGCGCTCGATGGCAAAGGTCAGGTGGTCGGCGAGGGTAAAGAAAATCTGCTCGCGAACCTTGCCGGCGAGCTGCAGATTGGCGCGGGAAATAATCATCGCCGCCATTTCGATGACCTCATCCGGAATGGCGGAGAGCGCCTCAAGATAGCCGCTGCGCGCGCCGAGCGTCTGGGTCACGAACAGCTTCTCTATCTTCTCCGGGGCGATCTCGTCCCCGGGTCTGCTATTGAAACCAATGCCTTTCCCCATGACGATAACCTCCCTGTTATCGTCGTCCATAGAGAGCACGAGGCTATTATTGAGCACCTTCTGAACAATCATCTCTGCGACTCGTCGTGGTTGCCGTTCTGCGCGATGACATCCTTATACCACCAGAAGCTGCGTTTGCGGATCCTTTGCAGGCGCTTCAGGTCATCCTCGCCGCGATCGACATAAATAAAACCGTAGCGCTTGGCGTATCCCTGGTGAGTGCTGACCACGTCAATCGCCGCCCACGGGCAGTAACCCATCAGCTCGACGCCGTCGGCTATCGCCAGCCGCATCTGCTCGATATGCGCGTCGAGGAAGGCGATGCGATAGTCGTCATTTACCGTCCCGTCATGCTCCAGTTTGTCCGGCGCGCCCATCCCGTTTTCGCTAATCAGAATCGGCAGACCGTAGCGCTCGCACACTTTACGCAGCGTCAGGCGCAGCCCCACCGGGTCAACAACCCAGCCGTAGGGGGTTTTGCCAACCCACGGATTTTCCGCCGGACGATAAACCCCCTCTTCGCCCAGCATAATTTGCTGATCGCCCGCGCGGGGCGCAACGTCGCCGCCGTCGCCCCGGCTGGCGGCAATGGTGGCGGTCGAGTAGTAGTTAATGGCGATAAAGTCCGGCCTCCCCTGCTGCAAAATCAGCGCATCTTCCGGCTGCACCTCCGGCGCAAGGCCGCGATCCTGCATATAGGCCCACGCCAGGGCGTTGTAGCGCCCATGCACCGCAACATCCAAAAAGCTCCAGCAGCGCAGCGTCTCCCAGTTATGCGCGGCGATGGCGTCCTCCGGCTTACAGCTTTCGGCGTACATCGACGTGGTGTTTATCGCCGGGCCGATGCGCAGCCCGGGGAACTCACGGTGGCACAGGGCGAAGATCTGCGCCTGGGCCAGCATCATATGATGATTCTGCTGGTACAGCGCCTTCTTATCCGGCAGTTCACGATCGGCGGGCACGCCAATCGCGCCGGGATGCAGAATCATGGTGTTCTGTTCGTTGATGGTCAGCCAGAGCGGAACTTTGGCGGCAAATTCGCTGAACAGCAGCCTGGCATAGCGCACGAATGCCTCCCCGGTTTTGCGGTTCAGCCAGCCGCCTTTTAGCTCCAGCGCCCACGGCAGATCGAAGTGGTAGAGCGTCACGATGGGGGTGATCCCGTGGCGCGTCAGGGCGTCGATCAGGCGGTGATAAAAGGCCAGCCCATCCGGATTCACCGGGCCATCGCCGTCAGGTATCACCCGCGACCAGGCCACCGAAAAACGGTAGGCCTTCAGCCCCATCTGCGCCATCAGCGCGACGTCCTCCTCCACCCGGTGATAGTGGTCGCTGGCGATGCGGAAGTCCGCCGTTCCCGGCGGATGGCTGAGCATGTCGACCACCGACGGCCCTTTACCGTCTTCATTCCACGCGCCCTCAACCTGATAGGCCGAGGTGGAGGCGCCCCACAGAAAACCGTCCGGGAACCGGGCCTGCTGTTGATAAATCATACCTGCGCCTCCTTAGCGGATTGCACCATCAGGGGTTCGCCGTAATCCACCTGCGCTGCGGCGGTGAGGCGCAGAGCGCGCTGCGCGTCGCCGTTGACCACAATCACCGGGGTAATCAGGTCGTATCCGGCCTGTTCGATGGCGGGAATATCAAAGCGGATCAGCGCCTGTCCCGCTTCCACCTTATCACCCACCTTCAGCGTAGAGCTAAAGTGCTGGCCGTTAAGATTGACGGTGTCGATACCGATATGGATCAGCAGCTCAAGACCGCTGTCGCTCTGCAGGCCAACGGCGTGGCAGGAGGGCAGAAACATCATTACCGTGCCGCTAAACGGCGCGCGCAGTACCCCTTCTTCGGGACGAATCGCCAGCCCCTCGCCCAGCAGGCCGCCGGAAAAGACGTCGTCGTTCACGTCGCTGAGCGCCACCACCTGGCCGCGCAGCGGGCTGAATACTTCCGTCTCCCCCTCGCTTGTCGGGCTGACCGCAGGCTGCGGCGTCTCGCTCACCGCGTCTTGTTCCTCAGGAACGTCTTTAAAAGCGATAAACCAGGTCAGGGTAAAGGTCACCACGATGGAAATCGCGCAGGTCACCAGCGCATGGACGATGTTCATCGGGTTTTCGCCGATAAACGCCGGCAGCGCAGCGAGGCCTGGCGAGACAAACGCATAGCGCACCAGCCCGCTCACCCCGGCGTAGACCCCGGCGCAGCCGCCGCCGATCATCGCGGCAATCAGCACCCGGCGGAACTTGAGCAGCACCCCGTACAGCGCCGGTTCGGTGATCCCCAGCAGCGCGGTAAAGCCCGACGAAGAGGCCAGCTGGCGCAGGTTGCTATTTTTGGTTTTCAGCGCCACGCACAGCGTCGCCGCTCCCATCGCCACGTTGGATGCCAGCATCCCCGGGCCGTTAATCATCTCGTAACCGCTTTTACTCAGCTGACCGGTGGCGATCGGCGTCATCGCCCAGGCGGTGCCGGTAATGATCAGGAAGGGCTGCAGGGTGCCCATCAGCATCGGGATTAACCAGCTGGCGTGGCGGTCGATAGCGCCCGCCCCGGCGGCGACCAGATCGTTAAGCAAAATGCCCGCCGGGCCGACCACCACCAGCGCCAGCGGCGCGGTAATCAGCAGAATCAGCATCGGCTTAACGAAAAACTTGATAATCGATGGCGACACTTTTTCGGCAAAGCGCTCCACCCACGACATCAGCCACACGGTCAGAATAATCGGCAGCACCGAACCGGCGTAATCGGAAAGCAGGACGTTGATGCCGACAAAATCGACCGTTTTACCGGCCGCCAGCATCTGGCCGATGCCCGGATGCAGCAGCACGCCCGCGAGGGTCATCGCCAGAATCGGATTGCATTCAAACTTCAGCGACGCGCCGTAGGCCAGCAGCACCGGCAGGAAGAAGAAGGCGGCGTCGGCAATAATATTCAGCAGCTGATACGTCGAGCTGGTTTCGCTAATCACCCCCGTGAGCTTGAGAATGGCCAGCAGCGCTTTAATCATCCCCGCGCCGGTAATCGCCGGGATCACCGGGGTAAAGGTGGTCGAAATGACGCTGATAATCCGGGCGACGATGCCGGCCGGCTTCGCGTTTTTATCTCCGCCTGCCGGGCCTTTCTTCTCCGGCAGCGCCTTATTAAGCCGCCGGTAAACCTGCTGCACCTCGTTGCCGATCACAATCTGGAACTGGCCGCCCTTCTCCACCACGCTGATCACGCCGGGGAGGGAGCCAATCTGCGCATCGTTAACCTTTGCGCGGTCATTGAACTCCATGCGCAGCCGGGTCGCGCAATGGGTGAGCATGCGGATATTTTCCGCACCGCCCACCGCGTGGAGGATTTTGTCTGCTGTTTCGTTATAGTTCATAGTGTTCCCTGGTGTTGGGGCAAAAAAAAAGACCAAAACAGAGATGCTCCCCTTGGCGGGAGAGCATTTCTATTTTGGTCTTGCCTGCTTTCGCAGTAGCACGCCATCATAAAAATGGGTTATTTCGGCGGATTATCTAAGCGCCCCTGCGTAATGACAATGGCGACCGAACAAAAGTGTGAACTGGATTAAGTAAATTCTTAAGTAAATATCAACCGAGGGCCTGCTGGCGTAGCCAGCTCTGCAATAGCTTACCGTTGGGGGTCATCTCGCTATCCTGACGCACGCAGAGATAATAATCCCGGCCATCATCAATTGCCGCATCGAAGATTTTCACCAGCTCCCCGCGCTTCAGATAGGGAGCGATCAGCGGCTCGCGCATGAGCGCGCAGCCCAGCCCGGCCTGTACGCCAGCCAGGGTCAACAGGCCATCCTCAAACAGCGGCCCGGTCGAGCGCGGCGGGCGCTTCACGCCCTGCTGCACAAACCACTGATTCCAGGTCGTGCGCTCCTCATCGTGCAGCAGCGGCATCTGCAACAGCTGTTCCGGGGTATCAATATGCCCGTGCAGGCGCAAAAAGGCCTGGCTGCATACCGGCACCATTTTGCCGGAAATCAGCTTTTCGCTTTGATAGCCCACCCAGTGACCGTTGCCAAAGCGGATCGACATATCGGAAGCGTCGCTGAGATAGTTGCGGTGGTTAGCATAAACCACGTTGATTTCGGTATGCGGGTTCGCGTGCACGAACGACGGCAGGCGGGGAATAAACCAGCCCATGCCAAACAGCGGGATCAGGCTGATCGTCACCTGCTGGGTTTGCACCTGCTCGACCAGATGCTCGGTGGCCTGACGCAGCACGTTAAACGCCGCGCGGATCGAGCGATAATACTCCCGCCCCTGCTGGCTGAGAGTCAGCCGCCGCCCCTGCCGTTCGGTGAGCGGGATCTGCAAATAGCCCTCCAGCACCTTAAGCTGATGACTGACCGCCGAAGGCGATATCGCCAGCTCCTGCGCCGCCAGGGTCACGCTGCCCAGGCGTGCGATCGCCTCGAAGGCGCGCACCGCCCGCAGCGGCGGATCGTTGGCCAACGTACTCTCCGACCAGCTAACCGGCGCTTCTGATTGTTCTGTTTTTTTCATATGTTGATTTTCTTAGCGCATTACGCTATCCGGCGAGTTATTAAATTATATTTAAAATCATAAGGATAGTTAACCACACATTTATAATAAGAAAGAATATATGCGTATTTTACAATTTAATTCATTTGTTGGATGGTAGCTATTATTTGAGCATCTTGTCGGAACAATCAGTTGGACACACTCATACAACAAATCATCAACGGGGTCATGCTCGGCAGTATCTACGCCCTGATCGCGCTCGGCTATACCATGGTGTACGGCATCCTGCGCATTATTAACTTTGCCCATGGCGACATTCTGATGGTCGGCGCGTTGACCACCCTTTCCGGGATGCACGCCCTGAACGCGCATTTCCCTACTCTGCCACCGCTGGCGCAGCTCGGGCTGGCGCTGCTGCTGGCCATGACGGTCTGCGCCCTGCTGGCGATGGCGGTCGAACGCTTTGCCTACCGCCGCCTGCGCAACGCCCCGCGCCTGGCGCCGCTGATCTCCGGGATCGGCGTCTCGGTGCTGCTGCAAACCGTGGCGATGATCGTCTGGTCGCGCAATCCGCTGATGTTCCCGCAGATCCTGCCAATGGATGCGATCGCCGTGACCCACGGCAACGCAGCGCATCCACCGGCTCTCGTTACCGTCACCGGAATCGTCACCGTCGCGCTGGCCTTCGCGGTGATGCTTGGCCTGTGGCTGCTGGTGGAGTACACCCGTTTAGGTCGCGGTATGCGCGCGGTAGCGGAAAATCCGCGCATCGCCACGCTAATGGGCGTTAATCCTAACGCAATTATCGCCCTCACTTTCGCCATCGGCGGCATATTCGCCGCGCTGGCTGGCGTCATGATGGCCAGCAACTACGGTAATGCCAGCTTCTCCATGGGCTTTCTGCCCGGCATTAAAGCCTTTACCGCCGCGGTGCTCGGCGGCATCGGCAATATTCGCGGCGCGATGATCGGCGGCCTGCTGCTGGGCCTTATCGAATCCCTTGGCGCAGGCTATCTCGGCGACCTGACCCACGGCGTCTTCGGCAGCAACTACCAGGATATTTTCGCCTTTATGGTGCTGATCCTGGTGCTGGTCTTCCGCCCTGCCGGTTTGCTCGGCGAACGCGTCGCGCACCGGGCTTAGGAGAAAAATCATGACAACGGCACAACTCGATACGCCTGTCGTTTCCCGCCGCTTCTGGTCCGGGATGACCCTGTTGGTCTGCGCGCTGCTGGTGGCACCGATGGTCGCCAGCCAGCTCGGCGGCAACTACTGGGTGCGGGTCATCGACTTCGCCCTGCTCTACGTTATGCTGGCGCTGGGGCTGAATATTGTGGTCGGCTATACCGGCCTGCTGGATATGGGCTTTATCGCCTTTTACGCCGTCGGCGCGTATCTGGCGGCGCTGCTGGCCTCACCGCATCTGCTGGACGTCTTCCCGATTTTAAATAGTTGGTTTCCGGACGGCCTGCACACCTCCTGGCTGGTGATTATTCCGCTCGCCGCGCTGGCGGCGGCAGGCTGCGGTATCGTGCTGGGCGCGCCGACGCTGAAGCTGCGCGGCGACTATCTGGCCATCGTCACCCTCGGGTTCGGCGAAATTATCCGCATCCTGATGCGCAACCTCGACCGTCCGGTCAACATCACCAACGGCGCAAAAGGCATTTCCGGGGTCGATTCGCTGAATCTGTTCGGCCTCAAATTTAGCGGCGTTTATCACTGGTTTGGCTTTAAAGTCCCGGCGCTGTGGCTGTGGTACTACCTGCTGATGCTGGTGATTGTGGCGATTATTTTCGTCTGCCTGCGGCTGCAGCATTCGCGCATTGGCCGGGCCTGGCACGCCATCCGCGAGGATGAAGACGTCGCCCGCGCGATGGGCATCAACCTGCGTAACTACAAACTGCTGGCTTTCGCTATCGGCGCCTCATTCGGCGGCGTGGCGGGCGCGCTGTTCGGCGCATTTCAGGGCTTCGTTTCGCCGGAATCTTTTACCCTGCAGGAGTCGATTGCGGTTCTGGCGATGGTGGTGCTGGGCGGGATGGGGCATATCCCCGGCGTGATCCTCGGCGCGGTGCTGCTGACCGCGCTGCCGGAGCTGCTGCGCAGCCAGGCGGCGCCGGTACAGCAGGCGCTGTTTGGCGAAGTGCTGATTGACCCGGAAGTGCTGCGCCAGCTGTTCTACGGCCTGGCGCTGGTGCTGGTCATGCTGCTGCGCCCTCAGGGCATCTGGCCCGCGCGACATCAAGGAGCGAAAGCATGAGCCTGTTAAGCGTACGCCATATGACGAAGCGTTTCGGCGGTCTGACGGCGGTCGACAACGTATCGCTGAGCATTAATCAGAGTGAAATCTACGGCCTGATCGGCCCCAACGGCGCGGGGAAAACCACCTGCTTTAACCTGATTACCGGGCTCTACCCGGCGGACAGCGGCGAGTTCGCTATCGGCGGCGAAGCCTATTCTCCGAACAATATTGAGAAAGTGACCGCCGCGGGCATCGCCCGCACCTTCCAGAACGTGCGGCTGTTTAACGACATGTCGGTACTGGAGAACGTCATGGTGGGCCGCCATGTCCGCACCCGCAACGGCCTGTGGGCCGCGATCTCCCGTCACAAACGCGCCTGCGCCGAGGAGACGCAAACCCGCGAGCTGGCCTGGCACCTGCTGGACTATACCGGCATCGCGCAGTTCGCCCACTATCGCGCCTGCGACCTCGCCTACGGCCACCAGCGGCGGCTGGAGATTGCCCGCGCGCTGGCCACCGAACCGCGCCTGCTCGCGCTGGATGAACCGGCGGCCGGGATGAACGCCGCCGAGAAGATGGCCCTTGGCGAACTACTGCTGCGCATTCGCGACGACGGCAAAACGCTGCTGATGATTGAGCATGACGTCAAGCTGGTGATGGGGATCTGCGATCGCCTGATGGTGCTGGATTACGGCAAAACGTTAACCAGCGGCACGCCGGATACCGTACGCCGCGATCCGGCGGTGATCGCCGCCTGGCTGGGAGGCAATGTCCATGTCTGATTTATTAACCGTTAACCAGCTTAGCGTCCACTACGGCGGCATCCAGGCGGTGCGCGACGTCTCATTCAGCGTTAAAGAGGGCGAGCAGACCACGCTTATCGGCGCCAACGGCGCGGGCAAAAGCTCCACCGTCCGCGCCATTACCGGGCTGGAACCCTTTCGCGGCGAAATTCTGTTTAACGGCAAGCCGATCCGCAAACGTCGGGCCGAATCCCTGTTGCGCGAAGGTCTCGTGATGGTGCCGGAAGGACGCGGCATCTTTGCGCGCATGACGGTGCTGGAAAACCTGCAAATGGGCGCCTGGCTCCGACGCGACGCGGCGGCGGTAAAGCAGGAGATGGGCGCCATCTTCGCTAATTTCCCGCGCCTCGCCGAACGCCAGCATCAGCTGGCGGGGCTGCTCTCCGGCGGTGAACAGCAGCTGCTGGCGCTCAACCGCGCCCTGCTCAGCCAGCCGCGCCTGCTGATCCTCGACGAGCCGTCAATGGGTCTGGCGCCGCTGATGGTCGAGAACATTTTTCGCGTTATCGCCACCCTGCGCCAGCGCGGCGTCGCGCTGCTGCTGATCGAGCAGAACGCACGTCTGGCGCTGGAGGCGACCGACAGCGCCTGGGTTATGGATAGCGGCAGCATCGTCGAGCGAGGTCCGTCGCAGACGCTGCTGGCCGACGATCGTATTGCACAGATTTATTTGGGCGAAATGCCCGTTTAACACACCAACCAGCATCAGGGAAAAGCAATGAAAACCGTAAAAATCAGCGCGCTCAGCGCCGCTATTCTGCTCAGTGGTTTTGCCTCATCCGCCGCATGGTCCGCGGCCAGCGAAACCGTTATTATCGGCCTGGCTGGCCCGCTCACCGGCCCTTCCGCGCGTATCGGCAAGGATCTGGAAAACGGCGCGCAGCTGGCGATTGACGATATCAACAAGCAGCACCCGACCATCGGCGGCAAGGCGGTAACCTTCAAGCTGCAATCGGAAGACGATCAGTCCGACCCACGCACCGCCGTTGCCGTCGCCCAGCGTCTGGTGGATAGCGGCGTCGCGGGCGTCGTCGGCCACTGGAACACCGGCACCAGCATTCCCGCTGCGCGGGTTTATCACGATGCGGGCATCGCCCAGGTCGCGCCGGTCGCCACCGGGCACGCCTACACCAAACAGGGCTTCGACACCAGCTTCCGCGTGATGGGCCACGACGATGACGGCGGGCAGTTTGCCGGACAGTACGCGGTACAAACCCTGAAGGCCAAACGCATCGCGGTCATTGATGACCGTACCGCCTTCGGCCAGGGGCTGGCGGATGAGTTTATTAAGTCGCTGGAAGCGCAGGGAATCAACATCGTCGACCGCCAGTACGTCGATGACAAAACCGTCGACTTCAGCGCCGTGCTGACCGCGATCCGCAGCAAAAACGCCGACCTGATTTTCTTTGGCGGCGTCGATAGCCAGGCCGCCCCGCTGGCGCGCCGCATCAAACAGCTGGGTATGAACGCCACCCTGATGGGCGCAGGCGGCTTCGTTAGCCAGACCTTCCTCCAGCTGGCGCAAAAAGAGGGCGACGGCGTGGTGGCGCTGGAGCCGGGACTGCCGGTCGAGCAGATGCCGGGCGGTAAAGCCTTCGAGCAGGCCTACCAGTCGCGCTATCACACCCATATCGAACTGCACGCGCCGTTCGCCTATGACGCTACCCGCGTGCTAGTCGCGGCGATGGAAAAAGCCGACTCCGTCGACCCTGCCGACTATCTGCCCGCCCTGCGCGCCATTAACTACGCCGGCGTGACCGGACAAATCGCCTTTGATAAAGAGGGCAACCTGAAATCGCCAACCTTTACCGTTTATAAAGTCGTCGACGGCAAATGGCAGCCGCAAACCGTACTCGGCGGCGCAACAACGAAGTAACGCAGTGAGGCAATGTGATGAGTGATAATAACGAGCTGGGCATTCTCGCCCGCCGCAAAATTGAAGCAGAAATAATCAAGCCGATTTACGCCATCCTGGTGCGCGAGATAGGGAAAGCTCGCGCCCAGGCGGTCATCGGCGAAGCGATTGAAAACGCCGCCATTGAGGCGGGAAAAGCGTTTGCCCGCCAGGAGCCGAACGGTGCGGATATCCAGAGCTTTGTCGCGCTGCAGTATCTGTGGGAGAAAGATAACGCCCTGGAAGTCACGGTGCTGGACGCCGACGACCAGCAGTATAACTACAACGTAAACCGCTGCCGCTACGCCGAGATGTACCACGAAATGGGCCTCGGCGAGATTGGCCACCTGCTCTCCTGCGCCCGCGACGATAAATTTATCGTCGGCTACGCCCCGGACGTGGAGCTGACCCGCACCACCACCATCATGCAGGGCGGTAAATGCTGCGACTTCCGCTATCGCGTGCAAAAGGACAAGTCATGATAACCGTCAACGGCGCACGTCTGTGGTCGACGCTCAACGAGATGGCGCTGCTCGGCGCCACGCCGGCGGGCGGCGTGACCCGGCTGGCGCTCAGCGAAGAGGATCGTCTGGCGCGCGACCTGCTGCGCCAGTGGGCGCGGGAAGCCAGCTTTCCCTGCGACGTCGACAGCATGGGCAATATGTTTATTCGCCGCGCCGGTAAAAATTCGCAGTTAGCCCCGGTGCTGACCGGTTCCCACGTCGACTCCCAGCCGCTCGGCGGCCGCTATGACGGCATTTACGGCGTTCTCGCCGGGCTGGAAGCGCTGCGCACGCTGAACGATCGCGGCATTGAGACCGAACGCGATATCGTGCTGGTGAACTGGACCAACGAAGAGGGCGCGCGCTTTGCCCCGGCGATGCTGGCGTCCGGCGTGTGGGCCGGGCAGTTTAGCGAAGCTTTCGCCCTCGCCCGCGAAGATCGCGACGGCATCAGCGTTGGCGCGGCGCTGGAGGCTATCGGCTATCGCGGGGAGCGTCCTGCCGCCGCCTTCCCGCTCCACGCCTGCTACGAAGTGCATATCGAACAAGGGCCGATTCTGGAAGAAGAAGGCGTTGATATCGGCCTCGTTCACGCGGCAATGGGCCAGCGCTGGTTCAACGTCACTCTGGAGGGCTTTTCCGCCCACGCAGGAACCACGCCGATGGGCAGCCGCCGCGACGCGCTGACCGCCTTCGCCGAGCTGGCGCTGGCGGTGGAGCAAATCGGTATCGCCCATAATCCAGACGGGCGTGCGACTATCGGCATGGCGCAGGTCATTCCGGGATCGCGCAACGTGGTGCCGGGAGGCGTGGCGTGCAGCGTCGAGTTTCGTCATCCGCAATCCCCGGCGCTGGAAGCGATGGAGCTCGCCCTGCATCGCGCCGCTGAAGCGCTGGCGGCGCGCGGCGTGACGGCAAACGTCGAGCGTATTTTTGATTACGCGCCCATTGCCTTTGATGCCGGATGTCTGGCGCGCAGCCAGCGGGCGGCGGACGAACTGGGCTATAGCGCGCGAACCATGGTTTCCGGCGCCGGGCACGATACCTGCTATATCAGCAAGGTCGCGCCCGCCAGCATGATTTTCATTCCCTGCGAGAAGGGAATTAGCCATAACGAAGCGGAGAACATTCTGCCGGAATGGGCGGAGAAAGGGGCGAACGTGCTGCTCAACAGTTTACGTCTTGCCGCGGATGAGCCCGCTTGCGGCGCGACGTAAAACGCGATACAGCCCACGCCAGCCAGGGCCGTGGGCTATTGCCGATCAATGCTTTTTGCGGTTGCGGCGCATATCGATAGTCACCGCCGCGACGATAATGATGCCTTTGATAATATCCTGCACGTAGGCGTCGACGCCGACAAAGGTAAACCCGCTTTTAATCAGGCCGAGGATCATCGCGCCGATTAAGGTCCCGGTGATGCGCCCCACCCCGCCCATCAGGCTGCTGCCGCCGATAACCGCCGCGGCGATAGCATCCAGTTCGTAGGACATGCCCATGCTCGACTGCCCGCTGCTGACGCGCGCCGCCAGCACCACGCCCGCGAGGCCGGAGAGCGCCCCGGCGATGGCATAGACGATCACCAGGTATTTATTCACGTTGATACCGGAGACCTTGGCCGACGTCATGTTACCGCCGATAGCGTAAACGTATTTACCGTAGCGGGTATGCTTCAGGGCGATATGGAAGACCGCGGCGACGACGAAGAAAATAATCACCGGCATCGCCCCCTGGCCGATGGCGGTAAAGCTGTCGGATAAGAAGCTGATTGGGTTGCCCTGGGTGTAGTACTGCGCCAGACCGCGCGCCGACACCATCATTCCAAGCGTCGCGATAAACGGCGGGATGCCGGTGCGGGTCACCAGAAAGCCGTTGGTTAAGCCGCACAGAAGACCGACGCCGATGCCGGCGCCAATCGGGATAATCGCCAGCATATTGACCAGCGACGGGAACATCGGCGACAGGCTATCGGAGGTTTGCGCGAGGCTTGCCGCCACCACGGCGGCGAGAGCGATCACCGAGCCGGAGGAGAGGTCAATGCCGGTGGTAATAATGACCTGGGTGACCCCGACGGCGATAATACCGATAATCGCTACCTGCAAAACAATTAATATCAGGCGATTGGTGTTTAATAAAAAGGACTGGTCGCGGACGTACCAGCCGGCAATTTCAAACGTCAGGGCAATCACCAGCATGACGATAAATATCCCGGTATCTTTCGGCAGCCGGTGGCGTAATTGCCCAAAGAAAGAGGGTTTCTCAGTGATCGGGGTCGCCGTTATTTTCATATTGCTCATTCTCTGTGCCTCAATGGGATGCCAACGACAAAATGGTTTCCTGGTCGGCGTCCTCTTTATTGAGGATGCCGGTAATACGCCCTTCATGCATGACCATCACCCGATCGCTCATCCCGAGAATCTCCGGCAATTCTGAAGAGACCATAATCACCGCCACGCCGCGGTTGGCCAGCTCGCTGATCAGATGGTAAATTTCCGCTTTCGCCCCGACGTCGATTCCGCGCGTCGGCTCATCGAGAATCAGTATTTTCGGCTGGGCCAGCAGCCAGCGGGCAATCAGTACCTTCTGCTGATTACCGCCGCTGAGGTTATTAATAATCTGATCCATGGTGGGGGTTTTAATATTCAGGCGGCGGATCTGCTCCATGCAGTCTTCGGCCATTTTGAGGTGCTGAACAAAGCCGGTTTTACCGATATATTCCGGCATTTTGACGATGCTCATATTCTCCAGCACCGACAGCACGAGAAACAGTCCGGACTTTTTGCGGTCTTCCGTCAGCAGCGCCATCCCTTTTTCAATCGCCGTCGAAGGCGAGTCAATCGTGACCGGCACTCCCTCAATCAGCACTTCGCCGCTATCGGCTTTATCCATGCCGAACAGGCTCTCCATCACTTCGCTACGCCCGGCCCCCACCAGCCCCGCCACGCCGAGGATTTCGCCGCGGCGTACGCTAAAGTTGATATCGTGAAAGACCCCCTTGCGCGACAGATTGCGGACGGTCAGCACCTCTTCGCCAATGGCGTTATTGAACTTGGGAAAGAGCTGGGTGAGCTCCCGGCCGACCATCTGGGTGATCAGCGACTGGCGGGTAAACTCGGTGGTATGTTTACTGCCGACCCAAGTGCCATCGCGAAATACGCTGATCTCATCGGTAATCGCGAAAATCTCATCCATTTTATGGCTGATATAAATAATGGCTTTTCCCTGCTGGCGTAAATCGCGAATAATGGTAAACAGATGCGCCACTTCGCTTTCGGTTAACGCCGAGGTCGGCTCATCCATAATCACAATATCCGCGTTCCACGAAACCGCTTTGGCAATTTCCACCATCTGCTGGGAGGCGATACTTAACTCCCCCACCAGCCGGTCGGCGGATAGCCGGATATTGAGTTTATCCAGCAGATCCTGCGTCTGGCGGGCAAGCTGGCGATGATCGACAAAACCGTATTTCATCGGCTCGCGGCCGAGCCAGATATTTTCCGCCACCGTCATATGCGGCACCAGATTCAGCTCCTGGTGGATCATCGAGATCCCGGCGCGCAGCGCGTCCATCGTATCCTGAAACTGGACCGGCTCCCCTTTAACGCGAATCGCGCCCTTATCGGGACGGTAGATCCCGATCAGGCATTTCATCAGCGTGGATTTTCCGGCGCCGTTTTCGCCCATCAGCGCGTGCACCGTCCCCGGGCGCACGCGTAATGAGACGTTGTCGAGCGCCTTCACGCCGGGGAAGAATTTACTGATCCCTTCGGCTTCAAGTGCAAAAGCGTTCATACTTCACCTCCGTACCCTGAGCGACTATTTCTGGTTGCGATTAACGAACTCAGCCATGTTGTCTTTGGTGATCAGCTGGTAAGGGACGTCGATGATCTTTTCCACTTTCTCGCCGTTGGCCAGCTTAATGGCGGCATCCACCGCGCCTTCGCCCTGCCCTTTGGCATCCTGGAAAATCGTGGCGATCATCTTGCCGTTTTTGAGCATTTGCAGGGCATCCGGCGTCCCGTCCACCCCGGCAATCAGGATATGGTTCGGGTTTTTACCCAGCGCCTGCAGCGCGCCGATGGCCATTTCATCGTTGTTGGAGGCGATGGCCTGAATGTCTTCGCCGCTGGTCATCCAGTTGCTGACCACGTCAACGGCATCGTTGCGGGTAAATTTCGCGGTCTGCTTCTGCACGATTTTGATATCCGGGTACTTCGCCACCACCTCTTCGACGCCTTTGGTGCGGTCACGGGTCGATTCATTCGCCAGGTCGCCGAGCAGAATGGCGACGTTCCCCTTGCCGTTCATCGCTTTGGCTAACGCTTCCATCTGTAAGCGCCCCGCCAGCACCGAGTCGGAGCCAACGTAGGCCATTTTGTCGGTCAGCTGCGCCTGCGGGCGGCGGTTAACAAAGATCAGCGGAATGCCCGCTTTGGTCGCCTGGTCCATAATCGGTTTGACCGCGTTGGTGTCGACCGGGTTGACGATAATCGCGTCGACGCCCTGGCCAATAAAGTTCTGCACCTGCTGTAGCTGCTGGGAGACGTCGCCTTTGGCATCTTCCACCTGCGCCTTAACGCCATCTTTTTGCATCTCTTTTTGCATTGCGGTGCGCAGAATCGTCAGGAAGTTGTCATCGAATAGCGCCATGGAAACACCGACCGAAATATCTTTCGCCATCACGACCGCTGGCAGCATGCAGGCTATCAAAGAGGCAACAACCGTTTTCTTAATATTCATCGTTGATCCTTTATTTTCAGGTACATCGGTTAGGTAAGGTAAAATGAAAAAATAGTTTCATTAATTGTGCGTTAAGCGCCTGCTTTTCCAGCTTTTTGAAAAAACAGCCCGCGCGCTGGTGCATTTTTTGTTGTTGATCGAAATCACAAAATTCAGTTGTTTTAAAATGGTTTTTTGAAACATTAGTCCATTTATAGCGGAAGAAAAATTCCAGACCATTTATTTCATTAACAACACATATGAAACTTTTATAAGTAAATAACTGAAATGAAAATTTTAAAACTGCGTGTTAACAGAACTTTGACACACATCTAACATTGACGCATAAATGCGCAAAAAATGAGAGGCAGGCGACTGTTTGCCGCGCGGCGCGCCGATAGCGGCAGCGGTTTAAAACGAGACAGGATATAGGGTGTAAAAGGGGATGTCGCCCCGCGGGCGGCGGGCGCTCAGTCGACGTTTTCAGCGCTGTAAAGGATAAATTCGACCTTGCCGTCGCTGAACAGATGCGGCTGATAGCCGGTTTCCAGATGGCGCAGGGCCAGCTCCACCGCCAGACGGGCATGCTGGCGCGGGTTTTGATCGATCGTCAGCGCCATTCCCCCCAGGGCCAGCTGTTCACGGGTGGTGCTGTAGCGTTCATGGGTCATCCAGCAGCACTCGCCGTAGCGGCGATGGCGAGCCAGCGCCTGCGCCACCTGCGTGTTGCCCAGCCCGGTATTGTAGATGCCCACCACGTCGCGGTTGCGGCGCAGGGCCTCTTCCAGCACGCGGTCGATTCGCTGTCGGTTGTCCTCCCCCGCCAAAACCTCGCCCAGCAGCAGATGCGGAAAGCGCTGGCTAATCACCTCGCGAAATCCCTGAATCCGTAAGCGATGAGCGCTGAAGTCCTGGCGCCCGCTGAGCATCAGCACTTCTCCAGGACGGTGCGCCATTAACCCCATCATCCTGCCCGCGGTGCGGCCGGCCTGCTGCTGATCGATCCCGACGTGACAAAGCCTCTGCGCGCCGGGGAGATCGGTGACCAGCGTAATCACCGGCACGTTCGCCTCGCGACACTGGCGCAAGGCGTCATAGACCCGCGGATGTTCGTTGCCAAAGACAATTATCGCATGGCGCTTTTTGCTGCTGCGGATAAGGCTTTTCGCCAGCTTTTCCGGCGCGGACTCCGCCACCAGCGTGCGGTGCAGCGTCAGTCGGCGATAGCCAAGGCTATCCGCCACGTCGGCGAAATCCTGCGTCAGACGGGAGAAAAAGCGCGAATCGTTATCGCTGAGAAACACTTCTATTTGCCACGGGAGACGGCGCTCTTCCGGCAGAATGCGCTTCAGCCCTGCCTCCCGCGCGGCCTGCAGCACCCTGCGCGTGGTTTCCGGCGACACGCCGCCGCGTTCGTTAAGCACCCGGTCAACGGTCGCGACGCCCACGCCAATCCGTTTAGCCAGCGCCTCCAGCGAAATGCTTTTCATCGTCTCCCCCATGATGGAAATCCATCAAAACGCGTGTGTCGGTCAGTGTAGCAAACGGATTACTTTGGCAACGCTAAATCCCTCTTTCTGGAGAAAAAAATGACCTGCATTCGTTTTGCATTGTTGGGCAGCGGTTTTATTGGCCAGGTTCACGCCGCCAGCCTCGCTCGGCATGAGCGGACCGTTCTGACCATGGTGGCCGACGCCGATCCCGAGCGGGCGAAAGCGCTGGCTTCCCGCTACGGCGCGCGGGCGGTAACCGTCGCCGAGGCCATCAATAGCGACGCCATTGACGCGGTACTGATCGCCAGCTCGACGCCTTCACACGCGGCGCTGCTGGAAGCCGCCGCGCGCGCGGGAAAAGCGGTCTACTGCGAAAAACCGATCGATCTTTCGCTGGCCCGCGCCTGCCAGGTCGTCGAGAAAGTGCTGCCGCTCGGGGTACCGGTGACCGTTGGCTTTAACCGCCGCTTCGACGCCAGCCACCAGCAGCTGCGCCGGGAGATCGAGGCGGGCGCGATTGGCCAAATCGAACTGGTTCAGATGGTGTGTCGGGCATCGGTTATGCCGCCGCTGGAATATCTGCGCAGCTCCGGCGGCCAGATGCGCGACCAGGCGATTCACTTCTTTGACCTGCTGCGCTTTCTTACCGGTGATGAAGTGACGACCGTCGCGGCGCTGGGGGGTGCGCTGGCGCTGGCGGAAATTGCCGAATTCGACGATGTCGATACCTCTATTGTCATGCTGCGGATGCGCGGCGGCGCGCTGGCGCAGCTGGACAACACCCGGCGCACCGGCCACGGCTACGATGAGCGCATTAGCCTGCTTGGCCCGCAGGGGGTGATAGAGTCCGGCAGTCAGGCATCGCGCGGCGTCACGCTGTGGCAGGGAGCGCGCTGCATTCAGCCCGGACTCTATCCGGACTGGTTCAGTCGCGTCGAGGGGTCGTACTACGCGCATCTGGATGCTTTTGTCCGCTCGCTAGGCGGAGAAGCGGTGCCGGACCTGCCGGGGCTGCTGGACGGGCTGCGGGCGCAGGCTATCGCCGAAGCCGCCGTGCTTTCCCTGCGGCAAGGGCAGTTTGTCAGCGTCGAACCGCTGGCGTAAAAAAGCCCCGTATGCGGTCGGCATACGGGGCAACGGCGCGCCGTTAACGCTCCTCGTTAAATATCACGCCAATCTGCCGCCGCACTTCGTCCATCACGCTCAGGTTTTCCAGCACCCTGGCCAGCGGGCGGATCGGCGAGTCCGTAAGCCCTTGCCCCACGCACCAGGCAAAATGTTCGGCCTGATAAAACAGCTGGTCGTAGCGGTTGCGCGGCTCCTCCCAGCGCAGCACCTGCCCGCCCTGGCTGGCGGCGAGGGTAAAATTCCCCGGCGCGTAGAACTGCCCGTCGAGGGTAAGGGTCGCATCGCGCCCGGCCACCACCGCGCCGCCCGGCGTGTTGCTGAACAGGGTGGTATTGAGCAATCCCTGTAAGCCGTTTTCCCAGTTAAACAGCATCGAAATCTGCCCGTTGACGCCTCTTTGGGCGGGACGCCCGCGGGCGATAATGTCCTGCGGCACGCCGCCGACCATCACGCAGAATGAGGTCAGATAGCTGCCGAGATCCATCATCGGCCCGCCGGCGAGATCGGCATTAAAAATGCGATGATCCGGGGTAAAAAACTCGCCGTGATCGGCGAGCAGCGTGTGCAGATCGCCCAGCACGCCGTCCTCCAGCAGCTGGCGAATCACGTCATACTTCGGCGCGTAGTCGCACCACATCGCCTCCATCGCCAGCGTCCCCTGCTTCATGGCCTCCGCTTTCAGCGCCGCGCCTTCCCGCCGGTTCAGCGCAAACGGCTTTTCAATCAGCACATGTTTGCCCGCCTGCAGCACCCGCAGCCCGTCGGGAAAGTGGTGGTTATGCGGCGTGGCAACGTAAACCGCATCAATATCCGGTCGCGCCAGCATCTCATCCACCTGAGCATAAGCCTGCGGGATCCCCCAGCGGGCGGCGAAATCGTCGGCTTTTTGCTGCGTGCGCGAGGAGACGGCAACCACCCGCTGGTGGCTGAGCTCTTTTAACGATTTCACAAAGCGCTCGGCAATCCAGCCGGGGCCAATAATGGCCCAACGCAGCGAGGGGATCGCCGAGGCGGCGGGATGGCGCGGTTTGGGTAACTGTGACGGGAACATAGCGGCTCCTGATTTTATTTTGCCGGGGAGAGACACTATAAGCAGGCGCAGAGGAGGACGAATAACGAATTTATGATGGAATTCCATCATCGACATAGTGCTTGTCAAAAGCGCGGGAGTCGCGGATAGTCCGGGCAGCTCATCACTATCAAGGAGTCTGAGATGTTGAAAAGTTCGTGGCGTAAAACCGCCCTGATGGCCGCCGCCGTTCCGCTGCTGCTGGCGAGCGGTTCATTATGGGCCAGTGCCGATGCTATCCAGCAAAAGCTGGCTGATTTAGAAAAACGTTCCGGCGGTCGGCTGGGCGTAGCGCTGATTAACACGGCAGATGATTCGCAAACCCTCTATCGCGGCGATGAACGTTTTGCCATGTGCAGCACCGGTAAAGTGATGGCCGCCGCCGCGGTGTTAAAACAGAGCGAAAGCAATCCAGAGGTGGTGAATAAAAGGCTGGAGATTAAAAAATCGGATTTAGTGGTCTGGAGCCCGATCACCGAAAAACATCTGCAAAGCGGAATGACCCTGGCGGAACTCAGCGCGGCGGCGCTGCAGTACAGCGACAATACCGCGATGAATAAGATGATTAGCTACCTTGGCGGACCGGAAAAGGTGACCGCATTCGCCCAGAGTATCGGGGATGTCACTTTTCGTCTCGATCGTACGGAGCCGGCGCTGAACAGCGCGATTCCCGGCGATAAGCGCGATACCACCACCCCGTTGGCGATGGCCGAAAGCCTGCGCAAGCTGACGCTGGGCAATGCGCTGGGCGAACAGCAGCGCGCCCAGTTAGTAACGTGGCTAAAAGGCAATACCACCGGCGGGCAAAGCATTCGCGCAGGCCTGCCCGCAAGCTGGGCGGTCGGGGATAAAACCGGCGGCGGAGATTACGGCACCACCAACGATATCGCGGTGATCTGGCCGGAAAATCATGCCCCGCTGGTGCTGGTGACCTATTTTACCCAGCCGCAGCAGGATGCGAAAAGCCGCAAAGAGGTGTTAGCCGCGGCGGCAAAAATCGTCACCGAAGGGCTTTAACCCGGGAACAGGCCCCTCTGCAACACTCTGCGCTTTGTTTCCCGGTGGCGCTGCGCTGACCGGGCTACGGGTCCACCGCCGTCTGCGGGCCGGTAGCCCGGACAAATGCGCAGCATCGCCTCCGGGAAATTCAGCCACTCTGCGCTTTGTTTCCCCAGTGGCGCTGCGCTGACCGGGCTACGGGTTCCCCGCCGTCTGCGGGCCGGTAGATACTGTGAACGCCTGCAACCATTTTTAGTTGCCGATACTTTCTCCG